>CAYXSL010000222.1:0-6892 GCA_964466605.1 uncultured Verminephrobacter sp. | reverse complement strand
CGCAAGCTCATCCAGCGCCTCATGGACCAGGGCCTGTTCCCCTACACCAAGCGCTACCTGGGCACCTTGCGCAACCACTTCAGCACACTGGGCGTGAACGGCATCAACGAGATGGTGCGCAACTTCACGCAGGACGAACACGACATCACCAGCGACCAGGGCCATGCGTTGGCCGTGCGCCTGCTCGACCATGTGCGCGAGCGCATGACGCAGTTTCAGGAAGAAACCGGCCACCTCTACAACCTGGAGGCCACACCCGCCGAGGGCACCACCTACCGCTTCGCCAAGGAAGACAAAAAGCGCTGGCCCGCCATCCTGCAGGCCGGCACGGCCGAGCAGCCCTACTACACCAACTCCTCGCAACTACCCGTGGGCTTCACCGATGATCCGTTCGAGGCCCTGATGCGCCAGGAGCAGCTGCAGTCCAAGTACACCGGCGGCACCGTGCTGCACCTGTACATGGGCGAACGTGTCTCCAGCGGCAGCGCCTGCCGCGACCTGGTGCGGCGCGCGCTCACGAACTTCCGCCTGCCCTACATCACCGTCACGCCCACGTTCTCCATCTGCCCCACCCACGGCTATCTGGCGGGCGAACACCCGTTCTGCCCGCGCTGCGACGAGGAGCGGCTGGCCGCCAAACGCGCACGCCTGGCGGCCTGATTTGGTGAAAAAAAGGCCATTGCCGCTCGTCCATCATGCGTTGACAGCTATCAAAACCATAGTGAACATTTCAACCCCAAGGAGCACACCATGAGTCACTTTTCCCCTGCTGAACACACCGCCCTGGCCGCCGTGCAGCTCACCGACGACGAGCGCCAGCCCTGCGAGGTCTGGACCCGCGTGATGGGCTACCACCGGCCGGTGGCCAGCTTCAACACCGGCAAGCAGGGCGAGCACAACGAACGCCGCTTCTTTACGGAAGCCCGTGGCTGCAGCTACCACTGCTGAAGCGCCAGCGCCTGCCCAGGTGCTGCGCCTGGGCGGCCTCACGCCGCTGACCACCATCGATTTCCCCGGTCGCCTCGCGGCCGTGTTCTATTGCCAGGGCTGCCCCTGGCGCTGCGGCTACTGCCACAACCCCGGGCTGCTGGATGCCACCACACCGCCTGCACTGCCCTGGTCCCAGGCTCTGGCTTTTCTGCAAAGTCGGCGGGGTTTGCTCGACGGCGTGGTGTTCTCCGGCGGCGAGCCCACGCTGCAGGCCGCGTTGCCCGCTGCGCTGGCCGAGGTGCAGGCGATGGGTCTGCAGACGGCGCTGCATACCGGCGGCATGTACCCCGAGCGCCTGCAGGCCGTGCTGCCCCTGCTGGACTGGGTGGGCCTGGACATCAAGGCCCTGCCGCAGCGCTATGACGCCATCACCGCCACGCCGGGCAGCGGGGCCAGGGCCTGGGCGTCACTGCAGCAGGTGCTGGCCAGCGGCGTGGCGCATGAGTGCCGCACGACCTGGCATGCGGGGCTGTTCGGTATCGACGAACTGCACGTGCTCGGCGACCGGCTCGTGGGCCTGGGGGTAAGGCGCTGGGCCGTGCAGGAATGCCGCACCGCCCTTGCGTCGGGGTGGCCGCTGGCGTCGGCGCAGGTCCGGGCGTTGGCGCACGGCTTCGACAGCTTCGAACTGCGCCGGGCCTGACGCCGCGCCACGCTACTGCGTACAGACCCTCAGCACCTCCGCCCCGTAGGCGTCGAGCTTCTTGGCGCCCATGCCGCTGATGCCCTGCAGGTCATCCAGCGTGGCCGGATTGCGCTCGGCAATGGCGGCCAGCGTGGCGTCGTGGAAGATCACATACGCGGGCAGGTTGTGCTCGCGTGCCACTTCGGCGCGCCAGGACTTGAGGTTGATGAAGCGCACCTGCGCATCCGGGCCCAGGTTGGCTGCGGCCGCCGGGGGCGCGCTGCCCGTGCCCTTGCGGGTGCGTGCGCGTTTGGCCGGCGCGGCGGCGGTGGATTCGCGCAGCTGCACCGGCACCTCGCCCTTGAGCACGGCGCGCGAGCCTTCGGTGAGGCTCAGCGTGTCAAAACTGTGGCCGCTCTCCAGCATCACCTTGTGCAGGCCCACGGCGCCCGTGGCCAGCAGCTGGCGCAGCACGCCGCGCAGCTGCGCTTCGGAATACTCCTTGCCCACGCCGAAGGTCGAGAGCTTGTCGTGCCCGAACTGCTGGACCTTCTCGGTGTCCTTGCCACGCACGATGTCCATGATGTGGCCCGTGCCAAAGGTCAGGCCGCTGGCCGCGTGTACGCGGTAGATGGTGGACAGCAGCTTGCGGGCCGCATCGGTGCCGTCCCACACCGCAGGCGGGTTCAGGCAGTTGTCGCAGTTGCCGCAGGGCGTGGATTGCTCGCCAAAGTAGGCCAGCAGCCGCACGCGGCGGCAGTCGGTGGCCTCGGCCAGGGCCAGCAGTGCGTCGAGCTTGCCGCGCAGTGCCTGCTTGAATTCCTCGCCCGCCGGGCTCTCGTCGATCATGCGGCGCTGGTTGACCACGTCGTTCAGGCCGTAGGCCATCCAGGCGTCGGCATTGAGCCCGTCGCGGCCCGCACGGCCCGTTTCCTGGTAGTAGCCCTCGATGTTCTTGGGCATGTCCACATGCGCCACAAAACGCACGTCGGGCTTGTCGATGCCCATGCCGAACGCGATGGTGGCCACCATCACGATGCCTTCCTCGCGCAGAAAGCGGTCCTGGTTGTGCTGGCGCACCTTGGTATCGAGGCCCGCGTGGTAGGGCAGGGCGGTGAGGCCCGCGTCGCACAGCGTGGCGGCCAGTTCTTCCACGCGCTTTCGGGACTGGCAGTACACCACGCCCGCCTCGCCCGCGTGCTCGCGTTCGATGAAGCGCAGCAGCTGCGTGGTGGCGTCCTTCTTCTCTTCGATGCGGTAGCGGATGTTGGGCCGGTCAAAGCTGCTGATGAACAGGCGCGCGTCCTGCAGCTGCAGCCGCTCGACGATGTCCTCGCGCGTGAGCGCATCGGCCGTGGCCGTGAGTGCAATGCGCGGCACCTGCGGGTAGCGCTCGTGCAGCAGCGTGAGCGCGCGGTACTCGGGGCGGAAGTCGTGGCCCCACTGGCTCACGCAGTGTGCTTCGTCAATCGCAAACAGGCTCAGGTGGCCGCCGCTGTACAGGCTGTCGAGCAGGCCCAGAAAACGCGGCGTGTTCAGCCGCTCGGGCGCGGCATACAGCAGCGTGATCTCGCCCGTCTGCAGCCGAAACTCCACATCCTGGGCCTCGTCATAGCTCAGCGTGGAGTTGAGGAACGCCGCCTCCACCCCCGCCTCGTGCAGCGCCCCCACCTGGTCGTGCATCAGCGCAATCAGTGGCGAGATCACGATGCTCACCCCGCGCCCCTGCTGCTGGCGCACGATGGCGGGCACCTGGTAGCACAGGCTCTTGCCGCCGCCGGTGGGCATGAGCACCAGGGCGTCGCCGCCATTGCTCACATGCGTGACGATCTCAGCCTGTGCGCCCCGGAAGGCCTTGTAACCGAAGACTTCGTGCAGAACGGCAGAGCAGGCCGACAGTGTCTCGCCCGGGGCAGAAATTTCGATCACATTCATTCCCGGTATTGTCCATGAGCGCCGATGCGCCCCAGCGCACGCGCGGCCGCGTCGATGGCTTCGGGCGTGAGGGCCGCAAAGCCCAGGCGCCAGCCCGCGGTGGCAGGCGCCGTGTGGTACAGCGCGCTCAGGCTGGGGGTGGCAATGCCCAGGGCTGCCGCCTGGCGGGTGTACTGCGGCTCCTGGCCCTTGGGCAGGCGCACGGCCATTTGCAGGCCGCCCCGGCTGTCCATGGGGGTGGCCCAGGGCAGGTGGCTGTGCAGGGCCTGCAGCAGCACATCGCGGCGGCTGCGGTAGAGCTGCCGCATCAGCCGCAGGTGGGCCGCAAAGTGGCCCTGGTCCATGAAGTCTGCCGCCACGGCCTGCATGGGCTGCGCGGGGTGGCCGTCGTAGATGGTGCGGGCCGTCACCAGCGGGGCGACCAGCGCCTCGGGCAGCACCATGTAGGCCAGCCGCACCGACGGAAACAGCGACTTGGAAAAAGTGCCGATGTAGACCACCTGGCCCTGCTCGTCCAGCCCCTGCAGCGCCGGGGTGGGCTGGTGGTCGTAGAGAAACTCGCTGTCGTAGTCGTCCTCGACCAGCCAGGCCCCGGTGGCCCGGGCGTGGGCGATGAAGGCCAGCCGCCGCGCCAGCGACATGGCCTGGCCCGTGGGGAACTGGTGCGAGGGCGTGAGGTAGATCAGCCGGGGGGCCGGGCGCGCCGGGTCCAGCGTGGCGCCTTCGCCGTCCAGGGGCATGTCCACCAGGCGGGCGCCGCTGGCGCTGAAGGCCGTGCGGGCGCCTGCGTAGCCCGGGTCTTCCATCCACACTGCATCGCCGTCGTCGAGCAGCGTGGCCGACAGCAGCTGCAGCGCCTGCTGCGAACTCGTCAGCACCAGCACCTGCCCGGCATGGCAGCGCACCCCGCGCGACTGGCCGAGGTAGCGCGCAATGGCCTCGCGCAGCGCGGGCAGGCCCTGGGGGTCGCCATAGAACATCAGCGCCGCCGCATCCTGCCGCAGCCGCCGCTGCAGCAGCTGGCGCCACAGGCTGGTGGGAAAGGCCTGCAGGTCCGGGCTGCCCGCCACAAAGGCGCGCGGGCGCTCGGGCTCGTGGCAGCCCCCGGTGTCCACCATGCGCTGGCCCCGGGCCGACAGCCGCCGCTGCGCACCCGCAGCGCCCGCCGGGCGCAGGGCGCCGCTGGCCTGGCGCGGCGCAGCGGCCTCCATGTCGATGGCCACAAAACTGCCCTGGCCCACCTGGCGGCGCAGGTAGCCCTCGGTTTCCAGCTGGGCATAGGCGGCCTCCACCGTCACGCGCGACAGGCCCAGGTCCTGCGCAAGGTGGCGGCTGGACGGCAGCCGCTCGCCCAGCACGGCCTGGCCGCTGCGCACCGCCTCGCGCAGGGCGGCACACAGGCGCGCCCGCCGCCCGCCATCGGCCTGGGTTTCCATCAGCGACAGCAAAAGGCGGGGTTTGATCGTGGCCATGGAAACGGATTGGTCTTATTTGTTTGGATAAATTGGCCTCATTTATAAGGCCAAAGCGGCGCACACTGGCATCCATCGGCGCAAGCCCTGCACACCACATCACCCAAGGAGCCCCATGACCCCCACCGTCCCTACCTCCAGCGTTCTGGCCTTTCCGCCCGCCACCCCCGCGCAGTCGTGCGACTTCATGGCCGCCAAGCTCAGTTTTCATGCCGACGCCTGGGACGTGGCGGAAGACCTGCGCAACGGCATCGACGCCATCGTGGTGATCGACACCCGCTCGCCTGCGCACTACGAACAAGGCCATGTGCCCGGCGCCGTGAGTTTTCCCCACCGCACCATGGACGCAGAGAGCACGGCCCACCTGGACCGCAGCAAGGTCTATGTGACCTATTGCGACGGCATCGGCTGCAACGGCTCGACCAAGGGCGCCTACAAGCTCGCGCGCCTGGGCTTCACGGTCAAGGAGATGCTGGGCGGCCTGGACTTCTGGATCCGCGATGGCCAGCCCGTGGCCACCGGCCCCGAGCGCGGCACCATGCCCGCCGCCCGGCCCGCCATCGAGTGCGCATGTTGACCACCGCCACCTGCCCGCCCCCGGCGGGATGGGCCTTGCGCCCCGCGCTGGCGGCCGATGCCGAAGTGCTGGCCCGCCTGTGTGCGGCGCATGCGGCCTACGAGCAGATTCCGCACTGCGCCGACGGCCACGCCGAGCGGTTGGCGCATGGGCTCGAGGCCGGGCGGCTGAACGCCTGGCTGGGTTTTCTCCATGGGCACGCGGTGGGCTACGCCAGTGCCACCCTGGACTACGCCACTCTCGCGGCGCGGCC
Organism: uncultured Verminephrobacter sp.; assembly: GCA_964466605.1. Lineage (GTDB taxonomy): Bacteria > Pseudomonadota > Gammaproteobacteria > Burkholderiales > Burkholderiaceae_C > Acidovorax. Next base: position 1,040 of record CAYXSL010000222.1, on the reverse strand, counting down.
CTTTCTGCACCTGGACTGCCTGTACCTCGACCCGGCGGCACGCGGGCTGGGGCTGGGCCGTGCCTTGCTGGATGCCGCCGTGTGCCGCGCGCGCGCCCTGGGCTGCGCGCAGCTGCAGTGGCAAACCCCCGTGTGGAACGAAGGCGCGATCCGCTTTTATGACCGGGTGGGGGCCACGCGGCTGGCCAAGCAGCGTTACACCCTGGTTTGTGGCGACGTTGTGCCGACGGTGCCGAAACCCCTTGCGGTCCCGACCGCTGAGCGGGTTTCTACAATCGGGGGATGAAAACGCCTGCCTACACGCGCGCCGCGCAACTGCCCGACATCCTCGCCCAACGCATCGTCATCCTCGACGGCGCCATGGGCACCATGATCCAGCGCTTCAAGCTGGGCGAGGCGCAGTACCGGGGCGAGGGCTACAGCGGCCCGGGCAGCGCGGGCGACCGGTTCAAGGACTTCGCGTACGACGTGAAGGGCAACAACGAGCTGCTCTCGCTCACCCGGCCCGACGTGATCACCGACATCCACGAGCGCTACCTGGCCGCAGGCGCCGACCTCATCGAGACCAACACCTTCGGCGCGACCACGATCGCGCAGGAGGACTACCACATGGCCGATCTGGCGCGCGAGATGAACCTGCGCTCGGCCCAGCTGGCGCGCGCCGCCTGCGACAAGTACAGCACGCCCGACAAGCCCCGCTTTGTGGCCGGTGCCCTGGGCCCCACGCCCAAGACGGCCAGCATCAGCCCCGACGTGAACGACCCCGGCGCGCGCAATGTGGACTTCGAGCAGCTGCGCGCCGCGTACTACGAGCAGACCGAGGCGCTGGTCGAGGGCGGCAGCGACGTGCTGCTGGTCGAGACCATCTTCGACACGCTGAACGCCAAGGCCGCGCTGTTCGCCATCGACGAGTATTTTGAAAACAGCGGCCAGCGCCTGCCGCTCATCATCAGCGGCACCGTGACAGACGCCTCCGGCCGCATCCTGTCGGGCCAGACGGTGACGGCCTTCTGGCACAGCGTGCGCCACTCGCGCCCGCT
>CAYXSL010000221.1:0-6923 GCA_964466605.1 uncultured Verminephrobacter sp. | reverse complement strand
GCCGCCTCGGTCACGATCTGCATGGTGCGCGCAGCCTGCTCACCGCCCATCACGGCCGTCTTGGCGCCCGGCCAGCTGAACAGGAAACGCGGCGCATAGCCCCGACCGCACATGCCGTAGTTGCCCGCACCAAAGCTGGCACCGCACTGGATGGTGATCTGCGGCACGGTGGCGTTGGTCACGGCCTGGATCATCTTGCTGCCGTGTTTGATCATGCCGCCCTGCTCGCTGTCCTTGCCCACCATGTAGCCCGTGGTGTTCTGCAGGTAGATGATGGGGTGGCCCAGCTGGCACATCCACTGGATGAAATGCGTGGCCTTGTTGGCGCCCGCCACGTCGATGGGGCCGTTGTTGCTGATGAAGCCCACCGCGTGGCCCTGGATGTGGCCCTGCGCACAGATGGTGGCCATGCCGTAGCGCGCCTTGAATTCGAGCAGCTCCGATCCATCCACCAGCCTTGCCATTACCTCGCGCATGTCCACGGGCTGGCGCAGGTCGGCGGACATCAGGGACAGCAGGTCGTCTGCCGGCAAGAGAGGTGCGGGCGCGCTGGGTCGCGGGGCTACGCCCCACCCCAGCTGCGCGACCACATCGCGCGCCAGGCCGATGGCCTCGCGGTCGTCCTGCGCCAGGTATTCGCCCAGACCGGAGATGGCAGTGTGCATCTCGGCACCACCCAGCTCTTCTTCCGTCGCCACCTCGCCCGTGGCAGCCTTGAGCAGCGGCGGCCCGGCCAGAAAGGCGCGCGAGCGGCCCTGCACCATGATGACCACGTCCGACAAGCCCGGCATGTAGGCCCCGCCTGCGGTGCCCGAGCCGTGCTGCACGGTGACGACCGGAATGCCCGCCGCCGACAGCCGCGCGAGGTTGCGGAACAGCGTGCCGCCGTGCACAAAACCCTCCACCCGGTAGCGCATGAGATTGGCTCCTGCGCTCTCCACCAGGTGGATGAACGGCAGGCGGTTTTGCAGCGCGATCTCCTGCACGCGCAAGATCTTTTCCAGGCCCATGGGCTGGATGGCCCCGGCCTCGATGCCCGAGTCGCTGGCCACCACCATGCAGCGCACGCCACTCACAAAGCCGATGCCCGCGACCATGCCGCCACCGGGCACGGACTTCTCGGGGTCTTTCACGTCCTGCAGGTAGCCCGCCAGGGTGCACAGCGGCAGCCACGGCGCACCCGCATCCAGCAGCAGCGCCACCCGCTGGCGCGGCAGCAGCTGGCCGCGTTTTTCAAACTGGGGCAGCGACCGTGCAGATGCGGCGGCGGCACGCTCTTCCAGCGTACGCAAAGCATGGAGACGGGCCTGCAGCGCTGCGCGGCGCTGCGTGGCCTCGGCGCTGCCTGGGTTGAATCGGGAAGTGAAGACGGCGGTCATGCGGCCTCGGGCTTGGGGGTATGGGAGGGTGCAAGCACCTGCGGCACCTGCGCGCGGTGAAAGCCGCCAAATGGCCGCACGGCCGGGTGCGCGGCGGCCGTGGCACCAGGCGCGCGCTGCGGCCAGCCCATGCGCACCTGGGGCCGTGCGCCATCCACCCGCAGCGTGGTGCCGCTGATGAAGCTGGCTGCCGGGCTGAGCAAAAAGGTGATGGCCGCCGACACCTCGGCCTCGTTCCCAAAGCGGCCGAGCGGCACTGTGCGCGGCATGGCGCGCAGCATGTCACCCGCCTCGGGCGGGTAGTTGTCCATGCCGCTGGAGGCGATGTAGCCCGGCGCCACGGCGTTCACACGCACGCCGCTGTGCGCCCATTCCAGCGCGGCGGTTTCGGTGAAGCTGACCATGCCCGCACGCGCCGCGCCGCTGTGGCCCATGCCGGGCATGGAGCCCCACATGTCGGCCACGATGTTGACGATGGAGCCACCGTGCTGCGCCATCCACTGCCGATAGCATTCACGCGCCATCAGAAAGCCGCCGGTGAGGTTGGTGTGCAGCACGGCCTCCCACCCCTTGGCGCTGATGGATTCGAGCGGCGCCATGAACTGCCCGCCTGCGTTGTTGACCAGCGCATCGATGCGGCCCTGCGCAGCGAGTATCTGCTGCACCAGCGCCACCACGCCTTCTTCGGAGCGGATATCGCACACCTGGCACGACACACGGCCACCATCGGCGGTGATCTCTTCGGCCACCGCCAGCAGCTTGTCAGGCTTGCGCCCCACCAGCACCACATGCGCGCCCAGGTGCGCCAGCTCATGTGCCGTGCACCGGCCGATGCCGGAGCCGCCGCCGGTGACCACCACCACCTGGCCCTGGAACAGGCCCGGAGCAAACACAGACTGGTAGGCGTTGCGCGCAGTGGGGGCCATGTTGAGTCTGCCTTGATGGGGTGGCTATGAACGGATGAACAAGGCGAGTGCCTCGTCGGTGAGCGCGTCGAGCGACTTGCCCTTCTTGGGCGAGAACCATTGCACCGCCCAGTTGAGCGCTCCAAAGATGAACAGCCGCGCCACACCGGGCTCGGCCTGCAGCGCGCCCTGCTTTGCCAGCGCTTCCAGCACGGGCATCCAGGTGGCCTCGTAGCTGTCCTTGATGCGGGCAATGCCCTTGCGCTGCGCGGGCGTGAGCGAGCGCCATTCGTACAGCATCACGGGGATGAAGCTGCTGCGCGGGCCGAGCAGGATTTCGAAGTGGTGGCGTATGAGCGTGCGCAGCTGCTCGCGCGGGGTGGCTGTGGCCGGCAATGCATCGAGTGCCTGCTGCTGGCTTTGTGTGGCCATGGTCATGCCTTCGCTCATCACGGCATAGAGCAGCGCGCTTTTGCTTTCGAAATGGTAGAAGGGCGAGCCGCTGTGCATACCTGCGGCCGCCGCAATGTCGCGCGTGCTGGTGGCGGCAAAGCCCTGGGTGCGGAAGAGCTTGGCCGCACCGTCCATGAGCTTGCGGCGGCGGTTACCGTCGTCGAGTTCTTCAGCGGTTTTGCGCGGGCGGCCGCGCGGGCGGCGGGCGGGCTCCTCGGCGGCAGGTTGTGCTGGGGTTGCCGAGTTGGCGGGGAGGAGCACTACGGCCTTGCTGCGGGAGCGGGCCGGGGGGGTCTTGGGAGCGAGGGGAGTGGCGCTGGTGCGCCGCACGGGAGATTCCATGCAGGCACGATAGCAAAACTGTTTATTTTTAGCAAGCAAGTGCTTGGTAAAAATAAATCACCCGACTGGACGTTGCTTTGGTTGACTGAATTCTCGGATATTTTTGGCCTCTCGCGCCCGTCCATCAAGCACTGGTAGCTATTGTTTTTATAGTCATCCCTGCTTTCAACTGCCGTTTGGGCTGAGCTTTTCGAAGCCTCAGCGTGTTGGTTTGGAAGGCGTGCTGGGGTGGAGGGCGGAGGGCGGAGGCCGGGGTGTGCGCCCGGCGGCGCAGTGGCTCTTTCTCTTGCTTCGCCAAAAGAAAGCCACCGAAGAAAAGGCGACCCTGCTGTCTGCAACCCCTTCGCTGCGCTACGGGGCAACCTGGGTGCTCGGCCGCGGGGTGCACCGCAGAACTCGCTGCACAGGCGGGGCCGAGCGAAGCAAAGGCCCGGGCGGCTGTTCGGCTCCTTACCCCCTGCTGGCTGCGCCTGCGGCGGGGCGGTTGTGGGGTGGCACGCGCGTCGGAGCGCGCGTGCTTCGTGCTCTGACTCGCCGTGGTTGTCCGAGCGGCGCACGCAGCGCAAAGCGAGTTCCACGGCGCACCCCGCAACCGCCCCGACGCAGGTTTGCCCCGTAGCGCAGCGAAGGGGTCGCAGACTGGGGGGCGCCCTTTCTTTGGTGACTTTCTTTGGGCGACGCGAAAGAAAGTTACTCGCATGCCAGGCGACTCCCGGCCTCCGCCCTCCACCCCAGCACGCCTTCCAAACCAGCACGCCAAGGCTCCGACAAGCTCAGCCCGAACGGCTATGAAGACGCTATGAAAATAGTAGCTATCAGCACCCTACAGACAGGCGACAGCAGCCAAAAAACCCAGGACCCAGGACCCAGGACCCAGGACCCAGAGTACGCCGAATCAGGTCGGCGCTTCTACCAAAAGACCGCTCAGCCCGCTGCGCGTCTCACCGGATTTCAGCTCTTGCTGAAATCCGGCTTGCGCTTCTCCATAAACGCCGAAAACGCCTCCCGCGCCGCAGGCTCGCGCAGCATGCGCCCAAAGCTCTCACCCTCTTGCGCCATCACCTCCAGCACCTTCGCCTGCTGGCCACCCTTCATCAACCGCTTGGTTTCGATGAGCGACGACAGCGGCTTGGCTGCCAGCTTCTTCGCCTGCGCCTGCGCCACGCCGTTGCACTCGGTCGGCGGCACCACGCGGTTCACCAGCCCCACCTCCAGTGCCGCCTCTGCCATGAACGGCTCGCCCAACAGCAAGGCTTCCGCAGCGCGGTGATACCCCAGCATCTGTGGCACCAACAGGCTCGACGCGGCCTCGGGGCACAGGCCCAGGTTGACGAAGGGCATGGAGAACGCAGCGTTGTCGCCCGCGTAGACCAGATCGCAATGGAACAGCATGGTCGTGCCAATGCCCACGGCCGGGCCGCAGACCGCCGCGATCACGGGCTTGGGAAAGGTGGCAATGCCGCGCAGGAAGCGAAACACCGGCGAGTCCTGGGTGGCGGGCGGCTGCTGCAAAAAGTCGCCAATGTCATTGCCCGCGCTGAAGATCGCCACGTCGCCCTGGAACACCACCACACGCACGCTGGCATCGGCCTTGGCCGCATCGAGCGCATCGGCCATGGCGGCATACATGTCGCGCGTGATGGAGTTCTTCTTGTCCACGCGGTTGAAGGTGATGGTGGTCACGCCCGCTTCGGTGTGGGCAAGGATGTCTTGGGTGGCTTCGGTCATGGTGGTGAAGGTTCCAGGTCTGGTGGATGTGAACGAGAGGAATGATGCACGGCGCAGAGCAACCGGCCGCTTTCCTATTCCTTGTAGTAAACGATCTGGTGGCTGGTGGCGAGCATGGTGCCCGCTTCGTTCCACAGCTGCACGGTCTGGTCGAAGAAGCCGTTGCGGAACTCCTGCCCGCGCGCCTGGCCGAGCAGGAAGCCGACTCCCGTGGCCTGCAGTTGCTCTGCCGTGGCATGGAAGTACACGGTGATGGACACTGTGCCCGCAGGCACCTGGCGCGCGCGGCGCAGCCACACGCGGGGGAAGAACACATCGGCCAGTGCGGTCAGTGCAACAAAGTCGAGCGGCCGGGCTGGTGTGTCGCGCATCCACAGCTGTGTGAGGCTGTGATCGCCGCTGCCATCCCACTGGCGCGGAATGGTGCCGGTGATGGGACGCATCTCGTAGCGGTTGAGCCATTCCACGCCCCCCCCCGGGGGAATCGCGGGCTGCGCAGAGGACGCGGGGACTTCGGGCATGGGCACATCGCCCACACTCCAGGTCTCACGGCGCACCGCCGTCACGGCCGTGGCCGTGGTGGTGACCACCTGCGCGCCATCGGCACCGGCCTGCAGGATCGACAGTGTCCAGTGCTGGGTCGATCGGTTGGTGCGCACGGGCGTCGCTTGCACGATGAACGCACCAGCGGTCAAAGCGCCCGCGTAGTTGACCGTGAGCGACAGCGGGTCGCCCAGCCGGTCAGGGTGCTGCAGGATGGCCTGCAGCAGCGTAGCGGCAGTGATGCCACCAAACGGGCCCACCATGTTCCAGTAACCAGGGTGGGTCTGTCCTTCGTACTGGCCCGTCGCGGTGGACGCGGCCGTCAGTTGCAGCGCTTCGTCCAGCGGGTGGGTCGCGGAGGACGAAGAAGCAGACGAAGAAGTGGATGGAGAGGAAGTCATGCTGCGAGTGTGCCGCGAAACGCCCCCTCAGGCCGTCGTGCCGGAGACTTCGCTTTCGGGCATTCCGCCGCCGCCCAGGGCGGCCAGCGCAGCCGCCGCACGCGGCCACAGGCTCTGGCGGAACTGGTCGCGAAAAAACCCAAAGTGCCCGATGCGCCGCACCTGCAGGTCGGCCGGGGTGATGCTCTCCACGCGGCGCTCGGTGTTGGCATACAGGTTCACCAGGTTGTGCGTGCCGCGCAAGGTCATCAGCTCGTCGTCGGCCATCGACAACGCGAGCACCGGGAACCGCACCGCGCCATAACTCTGCGCCACCGCAGGCCCTTCGGCGCCCACGCTGTAGGCCGGGTCCAGGCACCAGCGCCGCCACTGCAGGATCACCCCTGCAGGCAGGTCGCCCACCTTCTTGAGCGTGCGCCCCGGAAAGTAGCCGCACAGCCGCGTGGCCAGCGGCACCAGCACCCACCAGAAGTACGGAACGATGCGCTTGAGCTGCGGCGCGTTGTCGCGCCAGTAGCCGCTGCCTGCGGCCACGCTGAGCAAACCCGCCACCTGCTCGGGCTTTTTCAGCAAGCCCGGCAACTGCGCGCCCAGGCTGTGGCCCAGCAGGTACAGCGGCTGCGACGGCAGCGCGGACTTGGCGGCTGTGATCACCACCTCGTAGTCCTGAGCCCAGTCAAACAGATCCGCCTTCACATCGCGCATGGCGCCCTGCAGCGAATCACCGTGGCCCCGGTAGTCGAACGTGGTGACCCGAAACCCCTGCTGCGCCATCCACAGCGCAAAGGCCTCGTAGAACGACTGCCGCACCCCCATCGCGCCGCCGATGACAACGCTGGCGCGCGGTGCGCCCTCGGGTTCGTAGACACGCAGTGCCAAAGACACTGCGGCGTTGACCTGCAAGGTTTGCTTGTTCATGTCTGTCTCCTTGTGTCGAAACCGATCTGCGTCGGCTTGAAAAGAAAACTATCGCTGAGGGCAGAACCCTGGCTTCGACAAGCTCAGCCCGAGCGGTTTGAGTGGGAGCGATTCAAGCCTTACCCCGACCGTTCCCCTGCCTTAACACCCCACCCTCCAGGGCGTAGCGAGCGGGATCAGCTGCTAGGCGGACGGAGCACAGGAACCGGAACGTACTTCCTGTACGTGAGGATTCCGAGCACCGCCCAACGACG
>CAYXSL010000220.1:0-7054 GCA_964466605.1 uncultured Verminephrobacter sp. | reverse complement strand
GCAGGCATTCGATGCCCAGCGTCATGTCGGCCAGGCGCCCGGCGGCGTTGATGCGTGGGCCCAAAGCAAAACCAAAATCGAAGGTGGTGGCTGCGGGCGCCTTGCGGCCTGCGGCGGTGAACAGCGCGGCCACCCCGGCGGGCATCTGGCCCATGCGAATGCGTTTGAGGCCCTGCGCCACCAGGCGGCGGTTGTTGGCATCGAGCTTGACCACGTCGGCCACGGTGCCCAGCGCCACCAGGGTGAGCAGCGGGTCGAGCTTGGGTTGGCTGGCGGCGTCAAACACGCCGCGCGCGCGCAACTCGGCGCGCAGGGCCAGCAGCACATAGAACATCACGCCCACACCGGCCATCGCTTTGCTCTCGAAGCTGCAGCCGGGCTGGTTGGGGTTGACGATGGCATCGGCCGCAGGCAGCGCGGGGCCGGGCAGGTGGTGGTCGGTGACGAGCACCTGCAGGCCCAGCGCCTTGGCCTCGGCCACGCCTTCCACGCTGGCGATGCCGTTGTCCACCGTGATCAGCACGTCGGCGCCGCGTTCGGCCACACGGCGGGCGATGGGTGGGGTGAGGCCGTAGCCGTCGGTCACGCGGTCGGGCACCAGGTAGTCCACTTGCCGGGCGCCCAGCAGGCGCAGGCCGCGCACGCCCACGGCACAGGCGGTGGCGCCGTCGCAGTCGTAGTCGGCCACGATGACCAGGCGCTGGTTCTGCGCCATCGCGTCGGCCAGCAGGCGGGCGGCGGCGTCGATGCCTTTCAGTCCCGACGGAGGCAGCAGGCGGCCCAGGCCGTCGTCCAGCTCCTCATGGGCGCGCACGCCGCGCGCGGCGTACAGGCGGGCCAGCAGCGGGTGCACACCAGCCTGCTCCAGCGCCCATGCGGCGCGGGGAGGAATGTCTCTTGCTACTATTTTCATAGCTTTTGGAGTAGATCAGTCGCGCGCAGAGGCCGTAAAAAGCCTTGAAAACGCTGTGCCAGCGAGCGGGGCGCGCTGTGAAAAGCCCGCGTGTTGCGTTCGCCGCACAGCGTGAGCGCTACGGGGGCGCCTGCCTCGGCCTCGCGCAGCAGGTCGGCCACAGGGCCTGTATCGAGCGCTACCCAGGCCTCGGCCCAGGCGCGCCAGTCTTCGCGCAGCGCGGCATCGCGCAGCAGGGTGGGCATGTGGGGGGCAGCAGCAGGGGCGGGCACCGGCTGGGGCAGCGCGCCCGCGCCATGCACCCAGAAGGAGTTGACCACCGGCAGCCCGCGCGCCGTGCGCTCGTCGTTGAAGGGGTGGGTGTAGAGCAGCATCTGCATCTCGCTGTGCAGGCGGTGCAGGGTGCGGGCCTGCTTGGCGTCGGGCATCCAGGCGCGCACGTCGCGCAGCAGCACGCGCTCCAGCGAGGCGGTGGCCAGGTCGGCCAACAGCGGGCCGCTGGCCAGCCAGCGCGTGGGTTCGTCGTAGTGCAGGGCGATGCCGTCTTCGGCAAACCAGGGCGCCACGATGGCCAGCAGCGCGCGCGATGCGGACTCATGAAGGCCCAGTTGCTCCGGGTCGCGCAGGGTGACGTGGTCGGTGCTGACCTGCCACTGGCAGGGGGTGACAAAGGCCCAGGCTTCGCCATTCGTCGAAAGACCTTGCTGGTGGCGGTGCCAGGCGGCCCAGGGGATGTGGCCGTCCTCGGCAGGCAGGCCCAGGGCGCGGGCCAGGGCGCGTTCGTGCGGAGGGGTGAAGCTGGTTTCTTCGCCGTCGTCGCTCTGGGCGATGTGGGGGCTGAGCCGGGCAAGGAGCCGGTCCAGGTGGGGCAGGGCGAGGCCCTGTTGGGCTTGCTGGCATCCCTCGGATGCGCTCGCGGCGCCAGGAATGAGCAAATGGGTGGTGTCCGACATCCCGCTATTGTCCGGGATGCCACAATCTGCCCCGGCCCGGCCCCGGCATTCCGCTGGGGCGAGGCCTTCTTTCCCAATCCATGAAAATCCCCTACGAACTGGCCCTGGGCTGGCGCTACACGCGCGCGGGCCGCGCCACACGGCGCAATGGCTTTATCTCGTTCATCTCGGGCGTGTCCATGCTGGGCATTGCGCTGGGGGTGGCGGCGCTGATCATCGTGCTCAGCGTGATGAACGGCTTTCAGAAGGAAGTGCGCGACCGCATGCTCAGCGTGGTCTCGCACATCGAAATTTTTGCCCCCCAGGGCGCCGCGCTGACCGACCCGGCACGCACGCTGGCCGAGGCCAAGCAAAACCCCAACGTGATCGGCGCCGCACCCTTTGTGGCCGCGCAGGCCCTGCTGGCGCGGGGCGAGGACATGAAGGGTGCGCTGGTGCGCGGCATCGACCCGGCGCTCGAAGGTGCGGTGACCGATCTGGCGGCCACCAACGAGAAAACGCTGAACCTGCTGGTGCCCGGCGAATTCCGCGTGGTGCTGGGCGGCGAGCTGGCCCGTGCCCTGGGCGTGCGTGCGGGCGATGTGGTCACGGTGATTGCGCCCGCAGGCCAGGTCACCCCGGCCGGTGTGGTGCCGCGCCTCAAGCAGATGACGGTGGCGGGCACGTTCGACTCGGGCCACTATGAGTACGACTCGGCGCTGGTGCTGCTGCACCATGAGGACGCGCAGCGCATCTTCCGCCTGGAGGGCCCCACGGGCGTGCGCCTCAAGCTCAAGGACCTGCACCAGGCACGCGAGGTGGCGCAGCAGCTCGCGCAGTCCTTGAGCGGCATGCTGCTGATCCGCGACTGGACGCAGCAGAACCGCACCTGGTTTGCCGCCGTGCAGCTCGAAAAACGCATGATGTTCATCATCCTCACGCTCATCGTGGCGGTGGCGGCGTTCAACCTGGTGTCCACGCTGGTGATGACGGTGACCGACAAGCGCGCCGACATCGCCATCCTGCGCACGCTGGGCGCCAGCCCGAAAAGCATCATGGGCATTTTCGTGGTGCAGGGCGCCATGGTGGGCGTGATCGGCACGGCCGTGGGCCTGCTGCTGGGCCTGGGCATTGCGTTCAACATCGACGTGATCGTGCCTGCCATCGAAAAAGCGCTGAACGCAAGCTTCTTGCCCAAGGACATCTACCTCATCAGCAAGATGCCCAGCGAGCCACAAAGCAGCGACATTGTGCCTATTGGCTTGATCTCGCTCGTGCTGGCCTTTGTCGCCACCCTGTACCCCAGCTGGCGTGCCAGCCGTGTGAACCCTGCCGAAGCTTTACGCTATGAATAATGTAGCTATCAACCCAATACCATCAGGCGGTAACGGCCAAAATAGTTTGAAAAATGGTGTGGTGGTACTGGAGGCGAAGGGCCTGACCAAGCGTTTTACCGAAGGCCGCCTGGACGTGACCGTGCTGCAAGGCGTGGACTTGCAGGTGCATGCGGGCGAAACCCTGGCCATTGTGGGCGCCTCAGGCTCGGGCAAGAGCACCTTGCTGCACCTGCTGGGCGGGCTGGACGCGCCCACGGCCGGGTCGGTGCGGCTCAAGGGGGCCGAGCTGTCGGCGCTGTCGCCCCAGGAGCAGGGCCAGCTGCGCAACCAGCACCTGGGTTTTATCTACCAGTTTCACCACTTGCTGCCCGAGTTCAGCGCGTTGGACAACGTGGCCATGCCGCTGCGCATTCGCCGCATGCCCTCTGAAGAGGCCCACCACGCGGCCGAGCAGGTGCTGGCGGCCGTGGGCCTGAAGGCGCGCGTGCACCACCGCCCGGCCGAGCTGTCGGGCGGCGAGCGCCAGCGTGTGGCCATTGCGCGCGCGCTGGTCACGCGGCCGGCCTGTGTGCTGGCCGACGAACCCACCGGCAACCTGGACCGGGGCACGGCCGACGGCGTGTTCGAGCTGATGCTCCAGCTCGCGCGCGACCATGGCACGGCGTTTGTGATGGTGACGCACGACGAATCCCTGGCCGCACGCTGCGGCCGCGTGGTGCGGATTGCCGAAGGAAGGCTGCAGGCGCCACGCGCCTGATCGCCCCCGCTGGACAGAGGAGGGGGCGGGCTCAGATCCCGAGGATCTTCTTGGCCTCGGCCAGCGCCTTCATCGAATCGTCGTGTTTGCCTGCCTTGTGGTGGGTTTCGCCATCGGCGCGCAGCTGTTTGACCTTGGCTGCGTTGTCGGCCGACAGGCTGGGGTTGGTGGCCAGCCTGGCGTCGATGGCCTTCATCTCGTTGGGGCAGTTGTGGGCCAGCGCCATGCCTGCGGCAGTGGCCAGCAGGGCCGCCAGGGCCGTGGTGCGGATCAGTGAACGCATGGAATGATCTCCTTCGTGCAAGTACCAGGGCCGACCGATCGGGGTGCCGAGGCAGGGGCCCTGTGCCTGCGCCCGGCGGGGTGGGGGGCTACATCACCCGCCCGTACCACCACACCGACAGCGCAGCGGCCAGCAGGGCCAGCACAGCGCCCGCCAGCGCGAACAGGGCAGAGATTTCGGTTTCGCGCTTCTCCACAGTGAGGCGTGAGCTGAGGGTCTGGTAGACCTTCTTGAGGTCGGCCGCCGTGGCGGCATGGAAGTATTCGGCGTTGGTGCGCGCGGCCACGGCTTTCAGCGTCTCTTCGTCCAGCCGCACGCGCATGGACCAGCCTTCAAAGCCGATGGTTTCGCCCTGCACCGTGCCCACGCCCACGGTGTATACGCGCACGCCCCGGTCGGCTGCCCATTTGGCGGCTTCGAGCGGGTCCACGCCCGTGGTGCGCTGGCCGTCGGTCAGCATGATGATGGCGGCCGAGGTATAGGAGCCGGGGGCCACGGGGGTGAAGGGCTTGGCCGGGTCCTGTTTGCCGATTTCGTCGATGGGCTTGGGGCGCATGGCCTGGCGGCCGCCCAGCGCGGCGATGTCGATGCCCGCATCGGGAAAGAGCGTGGCCAGCGACAGCATGATGCCGTTGCCCGTGGCCGTGCCGCGCTGCAACTGAAAGCTGTCGATGGCCTTGACCAGGTCTTCGCGGCTTTGTGTGGGCAGCTGCGCCAGTTGGGCACTGCCCGCAAAGGCCACGATGCCCACGCGCACATGGCGGGGCAGCTCGGCAATGAAGGCCTTGGCGGCGTTCTGGGCGGCGGTGATGCGGTCGGGCTCCACGTCGGCGGCGCGCATGCTGCCCGACACATCCATGGCCAGCATGATGGTCTGGTCCTGCGAGGGCAGGGTGATCACGGCCAGCGGCCGCGCGGCGGCCAGCAGCAGCGCGATGAGGGCCAGCAGAAAGAGTGTGGGCGGGATGTGGCGCCGCAAGCGCTGGCCGGGGCCCAGTGCTTCGCGCACCAGCGACAGGCTCGAATAGCTCAGCGCGGTCTTCTTGCGCCGGTGCAGCAGCCACCAGTACAGCAGCACCATCAGGGGCGCAACCAGCAGCAGCCAGAGCAGGGTGGGCCAGAGAAAAACCATGGTGTGGGTCCTCAGGTGGCGTAGTGGGGGTGGGACGCGGTGAAGTCCACCGTGGCGCGGGGCGCCCGCACGCGGCGCTGGCGCAGGTCCATGAAGCGCAGCAGGGCATCCACCAGGTCGTCGTCGGTGCACAGCTCCAGCGTGTCGGCCCCGGCGCGTGCCAGGCCGTCGCGCAGTGTGGCCTCGCGCTCGGCCGCCAGTTGTGCAAAGCGGCGGCGAAACGCGGCATCGTGGGTGTCCACCTGCAGCTGCTCGCCGCTTTCGGCGTCGCGCAGGGTGATCAGGCCCAGGTCGGGCAGCTCCAGCTCCAGCGGGTCGAGCAGGCGCACGGCCACCACGTCGTGGCGCTGGGCCAGTTGCGCCAGGGGTTTCTCCCAGCCCGGCGCGCTGATGAAGTCGGACACCACAAACACGGTGGCGCGGCGGCGCAGGTTGGCCAGGCCGGTTTGCAGCAGCCGGTGCAGCTCGGTGGCCGCACCGTCGCCCTGGGGCTGGCCTGTGGCGGGCGGTATGGGGGCCAGCAGGCGGTGCACCAGGTGCAGCACATGGGCGCGGCTGCTGCGGGGTGGCAGCACGGCGTCCACCGCGCGTTCGGTCTGGTGGCTGGCGCCGCCGTACAGCATGGCGCCCACGCGGTTGCCGTGGCGGGTGAGCAGGCGCGAGAGCACGGCCACAAAGCCGGTGAGGATGTCTCGTTTGGCGCGCCCCTCGGGGCCAAAGCTGATGGAGGGGCTCAGGTCCAGCAGGAACCAGGCGGTCATCTCGCGGTCTTCTGTGAACACGCGCACATGGGGCTGGGTGAGGCGGGCGGTCACGTTCCAGTCGATATGGCGCACGTCGTCGTGCGGCTGGTACTCACGCAGGTCGGCCAGGTCCAGCCCGCTGCCGCGCATCAGGGTGCGGTAGTCGCCCTGCAGCAGGCCATCCAGGCGGCGGATGACCTTCCACTCCAGCTCGCGCAGCAGCCGGTCGGCCTGCCCGGGCAGGGTCGGCAGCGTGTGGACCGTGGCGGAAGGGGGGGAGGGCGACTTGTTGCTCATGGTGCAGGCTCAGGCCACTTTTTGCTCGTGGTGCAAAGGCCGCGCGGGCGCTGGAATCTTGCCCATGATGCGCTGGATGAGTGCGTCGGCATTCAGCCCTTCGGACAGCGCCTCGTATGACAGCGCAACGCGGTGGCGCAACACATCGGCAGTCAGGTCGGTCATGTCCTCGGGCAGCACATAGTTGCGCCCGCGCAGCATGGCCAGGGCCTGTGCACCCTCGGCCAGGGCGATGGTCGCACGGGGGCTGGCGCCGCAGGCGATGAAGCCTGCCAGGTCCTTGAGGCCGTGCCTGGCGGGCGCACGCGTGGCGGCCACCAGCTTCACCGCATGCTGCAGCAGGGAGGGGTCCACATACACCGTGCGGCATTCGGCCTGCAGCGCGGCCAGCTGCGCGGTGGTGGCCACGGGCAGCACCTGCACGGGCTTGTCCAGCGCGCGCTGGGCGATCACAAATTCTTCTTCCTCTGTCGGGTAGTCGATGAGTACCTTCATCATGAAGCGGTCCACCTGCGCCTCGGGCAGGGCGTAGGTGCCCTCGGTCTCGATGGGGTTCTGCGTGGCCATCACCAAAAAGGGCTCGGGCACCTTGTGCGTTTCGCCCGCAATCGTGACCTGGCGCTCCTGCATCACTTCCAGCAGCGCGCTCTGCACCTTGGC
>CAYXSL010000219.1:0-7074 GCA_964466605.1 uncultured Verminephrobacter sp. | reverse complement strand
TTCAAGATCTCGCTGCCGCCGCTGGTGAGCAACTTTGTCGCGCTGCTCAAGGACTCGTCGCTGGCCTACGCGATTGGCGTGGTGGAGCTGACCAACGTGGGCAACCGCATCCAGTCGGCCACCTTCCAGCCCATTGCCACGCTGTCCACCGTGGCCATCACCTACCTGCTGCTGACCACCCTGGTCACGCAGATCTCGAACGCCGTGGAATACCGCTTCGACGTGGAAGGCCGCAACAAATGACGACGGGCCAAGCCACTCCTTTCATCGTCGTGGACCGGGTCTGCAAGTCGTTTGGCACGCACCAGGTGCTCAAGGACGTCTCGACCACCTTCAACACCGGCGAGGTCACCGTGATCATCGGCGCCTCGGGATCGGGCAAGAGCACCTTGCTGCGCGCGATCAACCGACTGGAGCCCCACGACAGCGGCACCATCACCATCGGCGGCGAGCCGGTGGGCGACGACCAGCACCTGCTGCAAAAGCAGCGCAGCGAGGTCGGCATGGTGTTCCAGCAGTTCAACCTGTTCGGCCACATGAGCGTGCTGGACAACGTGACCCTGGCGCCGCGCCGCATCCGCCACACGCCACGCGCGCAGGCCAACGAGCAGGCCATGGCGCTGCTCACCCGCGTGGGCATGCAGGACCACGCCCACAAGTACCCCTGGCAGCTGTCGGGCGGCCAGCAGCAGCGCGTGGCCATCGCACGCGCGCTGGCCATGCAGCCCAAGGTGATGCTGTTCGACGAACCCACCTCGGCCCTCGACCCCGCAATGGTGCAGGAGGTGCTGGACGTGATGCGCGAGCTCGCCCGTGGCGGCATGACCATGATCGTGGTGACCCACGAGATGGGTTTTGCGCGCGAGGTGTCCGACCGCGTGATGTTCTTCGACCAGGGCCGCATCGCGCACGACGCCCCGCCCGCCGAGTTCTTCAACAACCCCGGCAATGACCGCATCCGCGCCTTCATCGGCCGCATGAGCACCTGACGAAATGAAGCACCCCCTGAGTCGCTTCGCGCCTTCCCCCTCTCTCGCTGCGCGGGAGGGGGACGCCCCCAGCGCGGCGGGGCGGCCCTTGCGCGGGGGCACTCGCCTCGGGCCGCGCCTACCTGATGCGCTCCGTGTCTCACCCCATGCCATTGACACCTGAGATCCAGGTCCATGTGACATCCACAAAAACGCCTACAACCCCTACCGGAGTGACCATGAAACTGAACCACACGTTCCTCGCCCTGATGGCCGCCGGCCTGTGCAGCCTGCCACCCGCAGCCTTTGCCCAGACCGCCAAGGATTTCGAAGACATGCGCAATGAGCTCAAGGCCCTGCGCGCCGAGCTGAACGCGCTCATGGCCCAGGCACCGGCCGCAGCGCCCGCCGCCTCGGCATCGGGCTGGAACGACCGCATCGAAGCGGTGGAACTCAAGCAGAAGGACGCCGTGGTGCTGGGCGACATCCCTGGCAGCTTCCGCCTGCCGGGCAGCGAAACATCGATCCGCATCTATGGCTTTGCCGAAGCCAACATGGTCAAGGACTTCAAGGGCACGGCCCCGGGCGACCATTTCACCAACCTGATGGAGCAGCCCCTGGGCAGCTCCAAGAGCGGCAAGACCAGCCTGACCGCGCAGACCTCGCGCTTTGGCTTCGAGACCTCCACGCCCACCGGCGTCGGCACCTTCAACACCAAGATCGAAGCCGACTTCTACGCCTACTGCGGCGCCGAGTGCAACCGCAACCGCCTGCGCCTGCGCCATGCCTACGGCGAATACGCGGGCTGGCTGATCGGCCAGACCTGGTCCACCTTCATGGACACGGACAACCTGCCCGAGACCGTGGACTTCAACGGCCCACCCGGCGCCACCTTCCGCCGCCCCACGCAGATCCGCTACACCTACAACAACCCCAGCCTCGCCAAGTTCCAGTTCGCAGTGGAAGAGCCCACCGACGGCGCACGCAGCCCCAACCTGGTGGCCCGCGTGGACAAGGCCTACGACTGGGGCAACGTGAACGCCCGCCTGCTGTCGCACGAGCAGCGCGTCTCCGGCGTGTCCAAGCGCGGCATCGGCTTTGGCCTGGGCGCGGGCTACAAGATCACCGGCACCACGACGCTGATGGCGCAGTACACGCGCCTGGACGGCGACGGCGACGGCGCCTACCTGGTGGGCACCAACTACCCGGTGCTGGACGGCGGCACGGTGCGCCTGGACAAGTCGCACGGCCTGGTGCTGGGCCTGTCCAACGTGTTCAGCGAACAGCTGCGCGGCACGGTCTCGCTGGGCCTGGTGCGCTCGCGCAACCACCTGGGTGACGCCTACGTGAACGCCTATGGCGCCGAAGGCAACCACAAGCTCTACCAGTGGCACGCCGGCATGTACTACCTGCCGATCAAGAACGTGGAACTGGGTGGCGAGCTGATTGGCGGCCGCCGCACCACGTTTGACGGCCAGCAAGGCGACATGCTGCGCCTGAACCTGCAGGCCCGTTATCTGTTTAACTGACACCCCCTGAGGCGCTGCGCGCCTTCACCCCTCTCTCTGCGCGCTGCGCGCTCCGGGAGGGGGACGCAGCCAGCGGCCTGGCAGAGCCAGCTCCGCGGCTACCTCGCCAAGGCTGCGCCAATGCGCAGGCAGCAGACAACGCGAACAGCGCTGCAAAAGAACCTGTGGAAGCGGCTGGCCGGGAAACCGACCAGCCCTTTCTTTTTTGCGTGAGAGCCCATGAAACCCGAACGTTTTGGCCTGATGGCCCTGCTGGCCGTGACCGTGGTGTGGGGCACCACCTTCCCGGCCATGAAGCTGTTGTCCACCCAGCTCGATGCGCTGCAGATCATCTGGCTGCGGTTTGTGATTGCGCTGGCGGTGCTGGCGCCGCTGTGGTGGGGCATGTGGCGCCATGAGCGACTGTGGGGCTGCGCGCTCGGTGCGCTGCTGTTCCTGGCGTTCTGGCTGCAAATCGAGGGGCTGGCGCGCACCAGCAGCAACCGCAACGCGTTTGTGACCGGCCTCAACGTGCTGGTGGTGCCGCTGATCGCCATGGCCGCCATGGGCCGCCGCTACGGCTGGCGGCTGTGGGCGGCCTGCGGGATGGCCCTGCTCGGCATGACCCTGATGTTCCATGAGAACGAGCCCTGGAACCTGGGCGATACGCTGACGCTCGCCAGCACCGTGTTCTATGCGCTCTACATCCTGGCGCTGGAGGAATGTGCGCGCCGCACGGCCGCGCGCCCCCTGCGCGCCACGCGCATGGCGGCGGCGCAGGCCCTGGTGATGGCGGTGGCATCCACCCTGCTGCTGCTGGGCCGCGACGGGGGCATGGGCTGGCTGCAGGCCACCGCCCACCTGCCCACCGACGCCTGGGTGGCGCTGCTGTACCTGGGCCTGCTGGCCAGTGTGGTGGTGGTCACGCTGCAGGCCTGGGGCCAGCAGCGCGTGGACGCCATGCGCAGCGCCATCGTGTTCGGGCTGGAGCCGGTGTTCGCCGCACTCACGGCCTGGGCGCTGCTGGGCGAGCGGCTGGGCTGGGCGGGCCTGGCGGGCGCAGCGCTGATCGTGGCGGCGCTGGTGTTCAGCCAGATCCCGCCGTCGGCGCGGGCACAGCCTGCTTGAGCCGAAAATTCAAGAAAAAAGGGCTTCACCGCGCGACCAGCATGCCTTTTAAGCTATACAAATAATAGCAACACTGCTGCTGCACTACGGATCAGCGCTCCCCATGCAGCGCGGATCGCGGCGCTACACCTGTGTGACCAGCCCCACCATCTTCACCACCTCCAGGTCGCGCCCCTTGACCGAGGCCAGCTCGGCGCGCAAGCGGTCGTTGTTCCAGCGCGCGTCGGGGGCGCCGCTGAGGAACCAGTCCGAGCCGTTGTCGGCCAGGAACATGCCATAGGTCTTGAGTGCCTGCAGGATGGCCTGGGCCTCGGGGCTGAAGCTGGCGGGGATGGTATAGCCCGCCTTCAGGCGCACGCGCATGCCCATGGGCGGCAGGTTGGGGTCGGCGTTGGACGACGCGTAGTGCGTGGCCGGTGGCACAAACGCGCGGCGTGTGCGCGCCGCCGTGAAGCGCAGCGCATGGCGGATGCCACCCGCGCCCTGCGATGCCTCGTCGTACCGCACCAGACCGGGGAAGATGGGCAGCCCGGCGGCGTCGGCGCTGGTCCAGCCGGGTTTGGCCGTGGGGCGCACGGTGCTGTTGTCGAGGTGGAACATGGCGCCCACATCGGCCACCCAGCGGTCGCCGCGCGCAAAGGCGCGCCCCAGTTCATACAGCCGCTGGTTGTCGCGGTCGATCACCAGCACATGGCGGTCGCCGTTCTGCCCCGGCGCGCCTTCTACGGGCGCGTCCAGCGGGATGGGAAAGGGGCCGGGGTCGCTCTCGTTCCCATAGGCCTGGTACTCGATGGCCACCCGGGCCTGCTGGCCCGAGACCACGTGGTAGGGAATGCCGATGGGCGCGCCCTCCCACAGGCCGGAGCCGAAGTCGCGGTACAGGCCTTTGTCGGCGCCGATGCTGGCGATCAGGCGGTCGGAGGCCGGGTCCACCTCGGCGCCGCGGATGTCGGTGTTCCAGGGGTTGTCGGCCGGGAAAGGGATGGCGCCGTTGAGCGCCGCACCGGCCCCCAGGCTGGCGCGCGAGAGGTTGCCATAGGCCACGCTGCCGGGCGGTGGTGGCGGCAGGGGCGACGGCGATGGGGGTGGCGCCGGGGACGGAGCGGGGGATGGCGCGGGAGCAGGGCTGGCCGGGGCATCGTCACCGCCACCGCCGCCTCCACACGCCGTGAGCAGCAGAACAGGAAGGGCCCCGAGGGCCCGGCGGCGTTGGCGTTGCATGGTGCTTGTCTCCGGGGCGTGGCGATCGGGCGCGGCCCCGGGTTGGCGCCGCAATCAGGTTCCCGGTCATCCAGCGGGGGCGGGCGGATTCTGCCGCAGAAGCGGCGCGCGGCCTGTTAGAAGATGTTCGTGTGGGGTGGGGTCAGACCTGCGCACGCGGCCCCGGCCATCAGGGCAGGGGCAAAGCCACCTCAGCTGCCTTGCGCGGCTTGCCGATGGGGGCTGCGGCCTGGCCCTTTTGCACGGCGGCGATGTCTTCCTCGCTGGGGTATTCGCCTAGCAGCCAGTAGTCGAACACGCGCCGCACGATGGGCGCGGCGTGGGCGGCGCCAAAACCGGCGTTCTCCACGATCGCTGCCACGGCGATGGTCGGGCTCTCGGCCGGCGCAAACGCGGCAAACAGCGAGTGGTCGCGCTGGTGCTCTTCCAGCGCCTTGGCGTTGTACTTCACGTTCTGGCCCAGGCTCACCGCCTGCGCCGTGCCGGTCTTGCCACCGGCGGTATAGGGGGCCCCGGCGAACACGCGGGTGCCGGTGCCGCCCTTGTTCACGGCCACCATGGCGTTGCGCACGATCTCCACGTTCTTGGGAGAGAAGCCCAGGTTCTCGCCGGGCGGCTGGACGATCTCGGTGATGGCCCCCGTGACCGAGTTCTTCACCGCCTTGGCCAGGTGCGGGCGGTAGCGGATGCCGCCGTTGGCCATCGTGGCCTGGGCCAGCGCCAGCTGCAGCATGGTGAAGTTGTTGTAGCCCTGGCCAATGCCCAGCGACACGGTTTCGCCCGGGAACCAGCGCTTCATCTCGGGGCGCTTGTAGGCGTTGCGCTTCCATTCGGTGCTGGGCAGGGTGCCGCGCACTTCGCCGTTGAGGTCGATGCCCGTGGACTGGCCGAAGCCCAGGGGTTTCATGAAGTCATGGATGGCATCCACGCCCATCTCCACCGCCAGCGAATAGAAGTAGGTGTTGCTCGACTGCTGGATGGCGCGGTGCATGTCCACCCCGCCCAGCCCGCCCTCGTGGCTGCGGAAGGTGTGGCCGCCAAAGGTGTAGAACCCCGGGTCGTTGACCACCAGGCTGGGCGAGCGCTTGTTCAGCTGCAGCGCGGCCAGCGCCATGAAGGGCTTGTAGGTGGAGCCGGGCGGGTAGGTGCCGCGCAGGGCGCGGTTGAGCAGCGGCTTGTCGATGGATTCGTTGAGTGCAGCCCAGTTTTCGGCATCAATGCCCTCGACGAACAGGTTGGGGTCGAAGGTGGGCTTGCTCACCAGCGCGAGGATCTCGCCGTTGCGCGGGTCGATGGCCACCAGCGCGCCCCGGCGGCTGCCATACAGCTCTTCGATGAGCTTTTGCAGCTTGACGTCGATGGACAGCATCACGCTGTCGCCCGGCGTGGCCGCGTGGCTGGACAGCTTGCGCACGGCCCGCCCGCCTGCCGAGGTCTCCATCTGCTCGAAGCCGGTCACACCGTGCAGCGCCGCCTCGAAGCTCTGCTCCACACCCAGCTTGCCGATGTATTCCGTGCCCCGGTAGTTGGCTTCGTCTTCCGAGTCCTGGATGCGCGCCTTCTCGGCCTGGTTGATGCGGCCGATGTAGCCGATGGCGTGCGCCCCCACATCGCCGAGCGGGTAGTTGCGGAACAGCCGCGCCTTGATGTCCACGCCCGGAAAGCGGTAGCGCTGGGCGGTAAAGCGCGCCACCTCCTGGTCGGTGAGGCGGGTGCGGATGGGCAGGGACTCAAAGTTGCGCGACTCGTCCATGAGCCGCTTGAAGCGCCGCCGGTCCCGCGTCTGGATGTCCACCACCTTGGACAGCGCGTCGATGGTTTCATCCAGCACGCCCGCGCGCGAGGGCGTGATCTCCAGCGTGTAGGCCGAATAGTTGGTGGCCAGCACCACCCCATTGCGGTCCAGGATCAGGCCCCGGTTGGGCACGATGGGCGCGACCGCCGTGCGGTTGCTCTCGGCCTGGGCCGCAAGGTCGTCGTGGCGCACGACTTGCAGAAAGATCAGCCGGGCCACCACCAGGCAGAACGCGGCAAACACCACCAGGCCCACCACCACGGCCCGCAGCCGAAATCGCGATGCGTCGGCTTCGCTGCTGCGCAGTTCGGTCATGTCAGTTGTCCACGCCGCTACGCGCCACCCGCAGCGCCTGCAACTGGCGCAGCGCAGGCGAGGGCAGCCGCGCAAGGGCCGCCAAGCCGCATATGCGGCGCTTCGCTCGCGTGCGCTGGCTGCGTCCCCCTGCCCGCAT
>CAYXSL010000218.1:0-7163 GCA_964466605.1 uncultured Verminephrobacter sp. | reverse complement strand
GGGTACAGGCTGCGCTGGCTGTCGGGGTCGAAGGTGCGGATGCTGTCGATCTCGTTGTCGAACAGGTCCACCCGGAACGGCACCAGCGAGCCCATGGGGAACAGGTCGATCAGCCCGCCGCGCACCGCGTATTCGCCCGGGCTCACCACCTGGGATACGTGGCTGTAGCCGGCCAGCGTGAGCTGCGCCTTGAATTTCGCCTCGTCGAGCTTTTGCTTGACCTTGAAGTGGAAGGTGTAACCCGCGAGGAAGGACGGCGGCGCCAGCCGGTACAGCGCCGTGGTGGCCGGCACCAGCACCACGTCGGCCCCGGTGTCCTTGTCCTTCTGGCTGATGCGCCACAGCGTGGCCAGGCGCTCGCTGATCAGGTCCTGGTGCGGCGAGAAGGTGTCATACGGCAGCGTCTCCCAGTCCGGGAACAGCGCGCAGCGCAGGTTGGGCGCAAAGAACGCCATCTCGTCGATGAGGCGCTGCGCGTCGGTGGCGTCGGCCGTGACGATGGCCGTGGTGCGGCCGGCGGCCTTGTCACGCTCGGCCAGGCGGGCCAGCAGCAGCGAATCGGCGCTGCCTACAGGGCGGGGCAGGGTGAAGCGTTTTCCGGGGGAGAGTTTGGGCAGTTCCATGCGGATGGAGTCGGTCGTCTGGGCCACCGCATCCCCAGGGGCGCGAGGCGCGCACGGGCTGGATGGGGGCAACGGGGCATTTTAGTGATCCACGGCGGGGCGTGCTGCAGGCGGCCCAGAGGCTGGTGCAAAGCCCTGCACTGGGGTGTGGTGCGCGGAGCATCCTCCTAGAATGCGCCTCTCATGACCATCGACCCACTGCTGCAACCCTCGCTCGCTGCCCCCCATGCGCCCACGTCGTCGCCAGCGCGTTTGTGGGCGCTGGTGCCCTGTGCGGGGGTGGGCTCGCGGGCCGTGGCGGCACCGCCTGCGGCACCCGCAGGCAGCACGGTGTCGGCGTTTGGCGCGCTGGCCGCAGCCGCTGGCGAGCCCGCACCGCCGCCCCTGCCCAAGCAGTACCACCTGGTGGCGGGCCACCCCATGGTCATGCATACGCTGGCCGCGTTTGCCGGTGTGGCCCGGCTGGCGGGCACGCTGGTGGCCGTGGCGCCAGGGGACCATTTCCTCGACGCCCATGCCCATCCCTCGTTTTTTGTAGCCCAGTGCGGCGGCCCCACGCGTGCCGCCACGGTGCAGGGCGGGCTCAAGACCTTGCTGGAGCGTGGCGCTGGCCGCGATGACTGGGTGCTGGTGCACGATGCCGCGCGCTGCCTGGTCACGGCAGAGCAGATCGACCGGCTCATCGACGCCTGTGTGTCGGATTCCGCGGGCGGCCTGCTGGCCCACCAGCTGGCCGACACGCTCAAGACCTCCATCGACGGCCCGGGCGGCGTGCGCGTGGCCTCCACCGTGGACCGCAGCAACAAGTGGCTGGCCCAGACGCCGCAGATGTTTCGCATCGGCCCGCTGCAGGACGCGCTGGCCAAGGTGGGCACCAACGTGACCGACGAGGCCAGCGCCATGGAAGCCATGGGCCTGCACCCGCGCCTGGTGCCCGGCGGCGCGCAGAACTTCAAGGTGACCTACCCCGACGACTTCGCGCTGGCCGAGGCGGTGCTGGCCCAGCGCGGCTACGGCACCACGCTGGCCCGTTTTGGCGGCGAGCGCGGCCACGGTGCCAGCGAGACGGGGCGCAAGACGATTTTCTAATCCGCCCCCGGACGGGGCGAGGCAAAGGAACACATGAATTTCAGGATTGGTGAAGGCTGGGACACGCACGCGCTTGTACCCGGGCGCGCTCTGGTGATCGGCGGTGTTCACATACCCCATTCCATGGGCCTGCTCGGCCATTCGGATGCCGACGTGCTGCTGCACGCGATCACCGACGCCATCCTGGGCGCGGCCGGGCTGGGCGACATTGGCCGGCATTTCCCCGACACCGATGCGCAGTTTCGCGGGGCCGATTCGGCCGTGCTGCTGGCCGAGGCCGCGCGCCGCGTGCGCGCTGCAGGCTACGCCATCGGCAATGTGGACAGCACCGTGGTGGCGCAGGCGCCACGCCTTGCGGCGCATATCCCGGGCATGCGCGAGTGCATCGCCAAGGCGCTGCAGGTGGCTCCCGACCAGGTCAATGTGAAGGCCAAGACGGCCGAGCGCCTGGGCCCCGTGGGCCAGGGCCTGGCCATGGAAGCGCGGGCGGCCGCGCTGATCTACAAGGCCTGAGCCTTCACGCGGGCTGCACAGCCCAGGCCTCCACGTAGCCGGGCGCGGCCGCTGTGTTTTGCGTGTCGGCCACGGGCGCGCCCCGCACCTGCACCAAGGGCAGCACACCCGCCCACACCGGGTGCAACATGTCCTCGGCATCGTCCACCGGCGGGCCGCTGCGCACCTTGCAGGCGGCTTCATCCAGCGAGATGCGCAGCACCGTGGTGGCCGCGAACTCCTTGTCGTTGCCCGCGCGGATCTCGGCCTGTCGGCCCACGGCCAGGTGGTCCATGAGCGCGGCCAGCGCGGCATGTTTGTCGGCCACGGCCTCGAAGCGGCCGTACACCATGGCCGAGCGGTAGTTCATCGAGTGGTTGAAGGCCGAGCGCGCCAGCACCAGGCCATCGAGGTGGGTGATGGTCACGCAGGCCTGCGCGCCCTGGGCCAGCCACTTGACCATGCGCCCGCCATTGGAGCCATGGATGTACAGGTGTTCGCCTTCGCGCCAGCAGGCCGTGGGGATGTTGTGCGTGCCCTTGTCATCGGCAAAGGCCACATGGCACAGGTAGGCGGCGTCGATGATGGCCTGCAGCGTGGCGCGGTCGTAGCGGGCGTTCTCTGCCACACGGCGGATGCGGGTGCGGTCGGTGGCGGGCAAGGGGGCGGCTGTGTCGTTCACGGTGCGTGTTTCCGATGGGGAAGTGTCTGAGGCAGCGAAATGTAGGGCTTGCGTGGTGCCAGAATAAGACCCATCAAAGTGCTATTTTTTGGAGCCACAGGACCTCATGGATTTTCAGCTGCTGTTCAGCGCTTTTAAAGCACAGTCCGCACATGCGCGCTGGCCCCAGCAGCGCCAGCTGCACGAATGCCTGCGCCATGGCATCCGCACGGGCACCCTGGCCGGGGGCACCCGCCTGCCTGCCAGCCGCACGCTGGCAGCCGAGCTGGGGGTGGCGCGCAACAGCGTGTTGTATGCCTACGAGCAGCTCGCTACCGAGGGCTTCATCGTGGCCAACCGGCGCGGCAGCGTGGTGGCGCCGCTGGCCGGGCGGTTGGTGGCGGTGGCTGCCCCCGTGCCGCCTGCACCGGCGGGGCCCGGGGGGCTGTCGCGGCGTGCCCAGAACATGCCCCTGCTGCCAGGGTCGGAGACGGCGGCCGCGTTCGCTCCGGGCGTGCCCGCGCTGGGTGACTTCCCGGTGCTGCGCTGGCGGCGCATGCTGGACCGTGCCTGGGCATCGCTCACGCCCGCGCAGCTCAACTATGCCGACCCGGCGGGCGAGCCTGCGCTGCGCGAGGCCATTGCCGGCCACCTGCGCGTAGCGCGCGGCGCGCTGGTGGAGGCCGCGCAGGTCTTCATCACCGACGGCACGCAAAGCAGCCTGGACCTGTGTGCCCGCGCCTTTGCCGACGCGGGCGACAAGGTGTGGATGGAGAACCCGGGCTACCAAGGCGCGGTGGCGGCCTTTCGCGCCGCGCAGCTCAAGGCCGTGGGCATCGTGGTGGACGGCGAGGGCATGGCTCCAGCCGCCAGCGACTGGCTGCGCCAGCGGCCACGGCTGATCTACACCACCCCCTCGCACCAGTACCCGGTCGGCAGCGTGATGAGCCTGGCGCGGCGCCTGGCGCTGATCGACGGCGCGCGCCATGCCGGCGCGCTGGTGATCGAGGACGACTACGACAGTGAATTCCGTCACGACGGGCCGCCCCTGGCCTGCATGCAGGGCCTGGCGCCCGATGCGCCCGTGGTCTACCTGGGCACCTTCAGCAAGACGATGTTCCCGGGCCTGCGCATCGGCTTCATGGTGGTGCCAGCGGCCCTGGCTCCTGCGCTGGCCCTGCTGCTGGACCGCGCAGCGCCGCGTGGGCGCACGGCCGACCAGCGGGCGCTGGCGGAATTCATCGTGAGCGGCCAGTTCGCGCTGCACCTGCGGCGCATGCGCCGCCTCTACCGCCAGCGGCGCGATGCGCTGGTGGCTGCGCTTGCGCAGCACTTGGGCGATGTGGCCAGCGTGCACGGTGGCACGGCGGGAATGCACCTGGCCCTGCGCCTGCCCGACGCAGGTGCCGACGATGTGGCGCTGAGCGCGCACCTCATGGCGCGGCACGGCATCATGGCGCCTGCGCTGAGCCTGCACGCCGTGGGGCTGCGCGCGCAGCCCTGGCGCGGTTTCCTGCTGGGCTATGCGCAGGTGCCGGTGCAGACCACGGAGTCGCTGGTAGTCAAGCTGGCGGCTGTGGTGCGCGGGGCACCTGGAACGAGCGCGGTCTAGGTGCTCTCCCGCGCGATGATGGAAAAACCGATATCGACGACGGGTTCAGCCACCTGCCTGCCTTCGGCCCGATCGGCAACCAAGCTGGCCGCCATTTGGCCCATGCGTGTGCCGTCAATGCGCACCGTCGAGAGGCTGGGGTGCAGGGTCTGCGCAAAGTCGATGTCGCCAAAACCCATCACTGCGAGCTGATCGGGCACGGCGATGCCGCGCACGCGCGCCTCGGTCAGCACGCCCAGCGCGAGCATGTCCGAGCTGCAGAACACTGCATCGATGTCGGGCGTATCGGCCAGCAGGGCTGCCAGCCCCTCGCGGCCATCGGCGTGGGTGGTGGGGGACTTGCCCAGCCGCACGGCGGGCGCGCGCAGGCCCAGGCGCTGCGCCGCCGCCACAAAACCCTGCGCACGGCGCGCGGCGCGTTCGTCGCCGCCGCTGAGCAAGGCCAGTCTGCGGCGGCCCCGGGCGTGCAGGTGTTCACACACCGCCGTGCCCAGCGCCTCGTGCCGCAAACCCACCAGCATGTCGATGGGGGTGTCGGTGAAGTCCCAGGTCTCCACCACGGGAATGCCCGATGCCGTGAGCAGGCGCCGCCCTGCGGGCGAGTGCATGATGCCCGTGAGCACGATGCCGTCGGGCCTGCGCCCCACGATGGCGCGCAGCAACTCGTCCTCGCGCGAATGCGCATACCCCACCTGACCCACCATCACCTGGAAGCCGCGCAGCTCCAGCGCATCGGTGAGCGCCTGCACCATTTCGCCAAACAAGGGGCCGGTGAGGGTGGGCACCAAAGCCGTGACCACATGGCTGCGCGCTGAGCGCAGGCCGCCCGCCATGAGGTTGGGCACATAGCCCAGCGCGGCGACGGCTTCGTGCACGCGCTGCCGGGTGCGCTCGGACACCTGCTGTGGCGTATGGATGGCGCGCGAGACAGTGATCATCGACACCTGTGCGCGCTCGGCGACCTCGCGCAGGGTGACGGGAGGACGCTCGCGGCCGATGGGAGCCGGGGTGTGTGGGGGGGCCGGTGGTCGCATGGGGCGAAGTCTATCGGGCCAAGCCGTCTGCCGGGCTGGAGCGGCAGTGGCGTGGGGGTGCTTCGAGTTGAGGCGGTATAAACATAGGGTTTATCCTATGTTGTCTGACAATGACAACGTTAACATTCTCGTATTGAGCAGGAAAATCGGGTTTTTTACAAAAATTTAGCCTGCTTGTACGACTTGATGATCAAGACCTTCTATCCGACGCTTGCCCCCCGCATGACCCCTCAAGACCTCAAAACCATCATGGGCTCCGGCCTGCTGTCGTTCCCCATCACGGACTTCGACGAACAGGGCAACTTCCGCCCCAAAACCTACATCGAGCGCCTGCAGTGGCTCGCCCCCTACGGCGCCAGCGCCCTGTTTGCCGCTGGTGGCACGGGCGAGTATTTCTCCCTCTCGGGCCCCGAGTACAGCGAAGTCATCAAGACAGCTGTGGACACCTGCCGGGGCAAGGTGCCCATCATTGCCGGGGCTGGCGGCCCCACCCGCACGGCCATTGCCCATGCGCAAGAGGCCGAGCGCCTGGGCGCCCACGGCATCCTGCTCTTGCCCCACTACCTGACCGAAGCGGGCCAGGAAGGCCTGATCGAGCATGTGGCCCAGGTCTGCAACAGCGTGAAGTTCGGCGTGATCGTCTACAACCGCGACCGCACCAAGCTCACGGCCGATTCGCTGGCCATCCTGGCCGAGCGCTGCCCCAATCTCATCGGCTTCAAGGACGGCGTGGGCAACATCGAGACCATGTCTTCCATCTACATGAAGATGGGCGACCGTTTCTCGTACCTGGGTGGCTTGCCCACGGCCGAGGTGTATGCGGCGGCCTACAAGGCGCTGGGCACGCCGGTGTATTCGTCGGCGGTGTTCAACTTCATCCCCAGGACGGCGATGGAGTTCTACAAGGCGGTGGCGGCCGATGACATGGCCACGCAGCACCGGCTGCTCAAGGAGTTCTTCATGCCGTATCTGGCCATCCGCAACCGGGTGGAAGGCTATGGCGTGTCCATCATCAAGGCGGGTGCGCGCATCGTGGGGCATGACGGCGGGCCGGTGCGTGCGCCGCTCACGGACCTCAAGCCCCAGGAGATGGAAGAACTGAAGGCGCTGATCGACAAGCTCGGCCCGCAGTAAGCGCTGCCCACGCCCCCCCCGCAGAAATCGAAGGATCAAGGCCCCGCAAGAGGGCCCCCGCCCCCCATCATCCCTGGAGACATCCACCATGTTCATGAAGAAATTGCTGCTGGTTGCCAGCGCCTGCAGTCTGGCCTTTGCCGCATCGGCCCAGACTGGCACCCCCGCCGCCTGGCCTGAAAAGCCCGTCACCATCGTTGTTCCCTTCCCAGCAGGTGGCTCCACCGACATGGTGGCCCGCGCCATGGCCGTGCACATGGGCGAGAAGCTGGGCCAGAACTTTGTGGTGGACAACCGCCCCGGTGCCACGGGTACGCTGGGTGCGGGCGCGGTCAAGCGTGCGGCGCCCGACGGCTACACGCTGCTGGTGTCCTCGCTGGGCGCGTTTGTGGTGGCGCCGCACCTGCTCAAGAGCGTGCCTTATGACGCGCTCAAGGATTTCGACTACATCACCGTGCCCGTGCAGGCGCCCAACGTGCTTGTCGCATCCCCCGCGCAAAAGGCTCGAACCGTAAAAG
>CAYXSL010000217.1:0-7169 GCA_964466605.1 uncultured Verminephrobacter sp. | reverse complement strand
CCATGGTCAAGGCGGGTGTTTTTCTGCTGGCGCGGCTGTGGCCGGTGCTCAGCGGCACCGAGCCCTGGTTCTGGCTGGTGGGCGGTGCGGGTTTGTGCACGTTGCTGATTGGCGGCTATGCGGCCATGTTCCAGAACGACCTCAAAGGGCTGCTCGCCTATTCGACCATCTCCCACCTGGGTCTCATCACCCTGCTTCTGGGGTTGAACAGCCCGTTGGCCGCCGTGGCCGCCGTGTTCCACATCATGAACCACGCCACCTTCAAGGCCTCGCTGTTCATGGCCGTGGGCATCATTGACCACGAAACCGGCACGCGCGATATCCGCCGGCTGTCGGGCCTGCGCAGCATGATGCCCATCACGGCCACGCTGGCCATGGTGGCCAGCGCAGCCATGGCGGGCGTGCCGCTGCTCAACGGCTTCCTGTCCAAAGAAATGTTCTTTGCCGAGACGGTGTACGTGAACACCACGCCGCTGCTCGAATGGCTGCTGCCCATCGCCGCCACACTGGCAGGCATGTTCAGCGTGGCGTATTCGCTGCGCTTCACGGTGGACGTGTTCTGGGGGCCCCCGGCCACCGACCTGCCCCACCAGCCCCACGAGCCGCCGCACTGGATGCGCGTGCCCGTCGAGCTGCTGGTGCTGGCCTGCCTGGTGGTGGGCACGCTGCCTGCCTGGTCGGTGGGCGCCTACCTGGCCGCCGCCGCCCGGCCCGTGGTGGGGGGCGACCTGCCCACCTACAGCCTCGCGGTCTGGCATGGCTTCAACACCCCGTTTGTGATGAGCCTGGTGGCGCTGGGCGGCGGCATAGCGCTGTTTGTGCTGCTGCGCCGCCAGCGCGCACGGGGCACGCTGGACGCGCCCCCACTCATGCACGGCCTGAGCGGCCAGCGCATGTTTGAGCACGCCATGGCCGCCCTCACGCTGGCGGGCCGCAATGGCCGCCGCCTGCTGGGCACGGGCCGCCTGCAATGGCAGATGCTGTGGCTGGCCACGGCAGCCCTGGTGGCGGGCACCCTGCCCCTGTGGTCGCGTGGCCTGCCGATTGGAGAGCGGGTGCCGCTGTCGCTCTCGCCCGCTTTTGCGCTCATGTGGCTCGTGGGCGCGATTTGCGCCATGGCCGCCGCCTGGCAGGCCAAATACCACCGGCTGGCAGCCCTCACGCTGCTGGGCGGGGCCGGGCTGTGCGTGTGCCTGACCTTCCTGTGGTTCTCCGCGCCCGATCTGGCACTCACGCAGATCGTGGTGGAGATCGTGACCACCATCCTCATCCTGCTGGGCCTGCGCTGGCTGCCCCGGCGCGATGAAAGCCTGCGCGTGCCCACCCTGGCGCAAGAGCGCCGCACCCAGCTGCGCCGTTGGCGCGACCTGGCGCTGGCGCTGAGCGCGGGCTCGGGCATGGCGCTGCTGTCGTTTGCGATGATGAGCCGCCCCTTCCCAGACAGCACCTCGACCTTCTTCCTGGAGCATGCGCTGAACGAAGGCGGTGGCACCAATGTGGTCAACGTGATGCTGGTGGATTTCCGGGGCTTCGACACCTTTGGCGAAATCGTGGTGCTGGGCATCGTGGCGCTCACGGTGTATGCGCTGCTGCGGCGCTTTCGGCCCGCACGCGAGGTGATGGACCTGCCCTCGCAGCAACGCGCAGTGCCTGCCGACGTGGACACCGACCTGTCCAACCCCCGCCAGACGGCCGACACTGCCGTGGGCTACCTCATGGTGCCCGCGGTGCTGGTGCGCTTGCTGCTGCCCTTTGCCACGCTGGTGTCCATGTACCTGTTCATGCGCGGGCACAACGAGCCCGGCGGCGGCTTTGTGGCCGGGCTGGTGTTCTCGGTCGCGCTGCTGCTGCAGTACATCGTCTCGGGCACCTCGTGGGTCGAGGCCCACCTGCCTTTGTACCCGCGCCGCTGGATCGGCGTGGGCCTGCTGGCTGCACTGGCCACGGGCCTGGGGGCACTGGCCTGGGGCTACCCCTTCCTGACCAGCCACACGGCCCACCTGCACTTGCCCGTGGTGGGAGAGATGCACGTGGCCAGCGCGCTGTTCTTCGATATCGGCGTGTTCACCCTGGTCGTGGGCTCGACCATGCTCATCCTGACCGGCATCGCCCACCAGTCGGTGCGCAGCCACCGCTACAACAACGCGCGCCCGGCCGAAGAGGCACAGGCCGCAGAACCACCCCCCATCGCCACGCAGGGAGAAGGCCCATGGAACTGATACTGGCGCTCGCCATCGGCGTGCTCACCGGCTCGGGGGTATGGCTGCTGCTGCGGCCGCGCACATTCCAGGTCATCATGGGCCTGTCTCTGCTGTCTTACGCCGTCAACCTGTTCATCTTCAGCATGGGCCGCCTGGGCCTGGCCATCGACAAGGAACCCGTGCTGCAGCCCGGCACACCGCAGGACCTGGTCCACTACGCAGATCCCATGCCCCAGGCGCTCACGCTCACCGCGATCGTGATCGGCTTTGCGATGACGGCACTGTTCCTCGTCGTGCTGCTGGCCTCGCGCGGCATGGCGGGCACCGACCATGTGGACGGCAGTCGCGCAAAGGATGCCCAGGAGATGCCTTGACTAGAGATCACCCCCCTGAGCGGCTTCGCCGCTTCCCCCCGCTCTCGCCGTGCTGCGCACTGCGGGCAGGGGGACGCAGCCATCGCTGCGGGGCGGCCCTTGCCAGGCTGCCCTCGCTCGGAGCGCGCCAGTTGTGGGCGCCGCACCTTGGACGACCCACATGACATCCATGCAATTCCTGCTGGAGCGGTTGATGCCGCACCTGATCCTTGCGCCCATCGCCCTGCCCCTGCTCTCGGCCGGGCTCATGCTGCTGCTGCGCGAGGAGCACCAGCGCACCAAGGTCACGCTCAACATCACCTCGACCTTTTTGGGCCTGGTAATTGCCGTGCTGCTGCTGGTGCAGGCCAAGAACCCGAACCTGCCCGGCGGCCTGGGCGTGTACCTGCCCGGCAACTGGCCCGCACCGTTTGGCATCGTGCTCACCATCGACAGGCTCTCGGCCATGATGCTGGTGCTGTGCAGCACCGTGGCGCTGGCCACCGTGCTGTTCTCGGCGGCGCGCTGGCACCGCGCGGGCGTGCACTTTCACCCGCTGTTCCAGTTCCAGCTCATGGGGCTGGCGGGGGCGTTTCTCACCGCCGACCTGTTCAACCTGTTCGTGTTCTTCGAGATCATGCTGGCCGCCTCCTACGGCCTGCTGCTGCACGGCTCGGGCCGCCCGCGCGTGTCGGCCGGGCTGCACTACATCGCCATCAACCTCGCGGCCTCGTCCCTGTTTTTGATCGGCGTATCCATGCTGTATGGCATCACCGGCACGCTCAACATGGCCGACCTGGCGCAGAGCATTGCGGGCGTGGCGGCGGCCGACCGGGGCCTGCTGCATGCGGCGGCGGCCATCCTGGCGGTGGCCTTTCTCATCAAGGCTGCCGTGTGGCCGCTCAACTTCTGGCTGGTGCCCGCCTACAGCGCGGCCACCGCGCCGGTGGGCGCGCTGTTTGCGCTGATGACGAAGGTGGGCGTGTACAGCGTGCTGCGCCTGTGGACACTGCTGTTTGGCGCCGAGGCGGGTGAATCAGCCCAGTTTGGCAGCCAGTGGCTGGTGGGCGGCGGCCTGCTCACCATGGCCTTTGGCGCCATCGGCATGCTGGGCTCGCAGCGCCTGGGGCACCTGGCGGGCTTCAGCGCCACCCTGTCGTCGGGCACGCTGCTGGCGGCCGTGGGCTTTGGGCAGAACCTGCTCACGGGCGGGCTGCTGTATTACCTGCTCAGCTCCACGCTGGCCGTGAGCGCACTCTTTTTGCTGACCGACCTGATCGAGCGCTGGCGCAACGATGGCGCGAGCCTCGCGCCCCACGAACAGACCGACGACGCGCCTTTTCTCTCCGCCGATCTGGTGCCCACCGAAGGCATGAACCTGGACGACAAGGAGCAGGCGCTGATCGGCCAGGTCATCCCTTCCGCCGCCGCCTTCCTGGGCCTGGCCTTCATCGCCTGCACGCTGGTCATTACGGGCCTGCCGCCGCTGCCGGGCTTTGTGGGCAAGTTCGCCATGGTGCATGCGCTGCTCAACCCGCTGGGGCTGGGCGCATCCAGCGGGTTCCAGCTGGGCGCTGCGGGCTGGGCGCTGGTGGCGCTGCTGGTGGTGTCGGGCCTGCTGGCGCTGGTGGCCCTGACCCGCGCAGGCATCCGCCACTTCTGGGCCGCACATGACCGATCGGCCCCCAAACTGCTGGTGCTGGAGGGCTTGCCCATTGCCCTGCTGCTGGGTGCCTGCGTGGCGCTGGCCTGGCAGGCCGGCACCGTGATGCGCTACACCCAGGCCACGGCCGACGCCCTGCATGCGCCTGCGGGTTATGTGCGCGCCGTGATGGCAGCCGATCCCGTGCCCAACCCGCCCAGGCCTTCCACTGCACCGGGGGGCCTGCAGCCATGAAGCCCGAGTCTTCCCGCTCCGGTGCATCGCCCCGGCCCTTCAAGCGCCTGGTACCCGCGCCCCTGCTGTCGCTGGCGCTGCTGGGCCTGTGGCTGCTGCTCAACCGCAGCCTGAGTGCGGGCCACATCGTGCTGGGCAGCGTGCTGGCGCTGGCCATCCCTCTGCTCACGGCCGGGCTGCGCCCGCTGCCGGTGCGCGTGCGCAAACCCGGCGCGGTGCTGCGCCTGGCCCTCACGGTGGTGGCCGACACCACCCGCTCCAACCTGGCCGTGGCGCGCCTGCTGCTGGCGCCCGGCCGCAGGCGCCACCCTGCCGGGTTTGTGCACATTCCGCTCGATGTGCGCGACCCCAACGCGCTGGCCGTGCTGGCGATGATCGTCTGCATCACCCCCGGCACCGCCTGGGCCGAGCTGTCGCTGGATCGCAGCATGCTGCTGTTGCATGTGCTGGAGCTGGACGACCCCGCCACCGTGATCGCCGATGTGAAGCGGCGCTACGAAGCCCCTCTGATGGAGATCTTTGAATGACCCCGATACTGGATTGGGCCCTCCCCATCGCCCTGTTCATGCTCGCGCTCGCCATGGGCTGCGCGCTGGTCCGCCTGCTCAAGGGCCCTTCGGCGCAGGACCGCGTGCTGGCGCTGGATTGCATGTACCTGAGCGGCATGCTCGTGATGCTGGTGCTGGGCCTGCTGTATGGCAGCAAGAACTACTTCGAAGCCGCCCTACTGCTGGCACTGTTCAGCTTTGTGGGCAGCATGGCCATGGCCAAGTTTTTGCTGCGTGGCGAGGTGATCGAATGACCGAAGCCAGCACCACCGCCGCTGCCGTGCTGCCGCTGTGGCTCGAAATCATCGTGGCCCTGCTGGTGCTGACCGGCGCCGCACTGGCCCTGCTGGGCTCCATCGGCCTGCTGCGCCTGCCCACGTTCTTCGAGCGTGTGCATGCACCCGCCATCATCGCCACCCTGGGCTGCTGGCTGATCATGCACGGCACGGTGCTGTACTTTTCGGTGGCCGACCGCAGCCTGGCGCTGCACGCACTGCTGATCGCCGTGTTCGTGGCGATCACGGTGCCCATCATGTCGATCTTCCTGATGCGCGCGGCGCTGTTCCGGGCACGGCAGGCCGGGCTGGACGTGCCCCCCAGCCTGAGCCAGCCCCCAGGTTCCACAGAACCCAAAAGCTCCTGAATTGATAGCTACTTGCGATTGATGGACGCGCGCAAGCAGCCATTTTGACTGCTAATTTTGGCCTGAAACCCCAAACCCGCCGCCGCCCGGCGTGTGGATTTCGAACACATCGCCCGGTTGCATCTCGGCCTGGCCGATGTGGTCCAGCAGTTCCACCCGGCCATCGCTGCGCACCACCTTGTTGATGCCCACGGCGCCCGGCTGGCCGCCCGCCATGCCAAACGCGCCGTGGTGGCGGCCGTTCGACAAAATGCTGGCCGTCATCGGCTCCAGAAAACGCACACGGCGAATGCCGCCGTCGCCGCCCTTCCACTGGCCCGCGCCGCCCGAGCCCTTGCGGATCTCGTAGCCCTCCAGCCGCACCGGAAAGCGGAACTCCAGCACCTCGGGGTCCGTCAGGCGCGAGTTGGTCATGTGGCACTGCACGACGCTGGTGCCACCAAACCCGCCCACCCGTTGCCCGTTGGCATCCCACACCCCGCCCGCGCCGCTGCCGCCCGAGATGGTCTCGTAGTACTGGTAGCGCGTGCTGCCAAAGGTGAAGTTGTTCATGGTGCACTGCCCGGCCGCCATCAGGCCCAGTGCGCCATACAGCGCGTTGGTGATGCAGGTGGAGGTCTCCACATTGCCCGCCACCACCGAGGCCGGTGGGTTGGGGTTGAGCATGCTGCCCGGAGGGATGATCACGTTCAGCGGCTTGAGGCACCCGGCGTTCAGCGGAATGTCGTCATCCACCAGCGTGCGGAACACATACAGCACCGCCGCCATGCACACCGCCGTGGGCGCATTGAAGTTGTTCGTCTGCTGCGGGCTGGTGCCGGTGAAGTCGATGGTGGCACTGCGGCTCGCTGCATCCACCTTCACCGCCACGCTGATCTGCGCCCCGTTGTCCAGCGGCAGCGTGAACGCACCATCCTTCAGCCGCGTGATCACGCGGCGCACGGACTCTTCCGCGTTGTCCTGCACATGGCGCATGTAGGCCAACACCACATCGAGGCCAAACTCGCCCACCATGCGGCGCAGCTCCTGCTGGCCTTTTTCGTTGGCCGCGATCTGCGCACGCAAATCGGCCATGTTCTGCTGCGGGTTGCGGCTGGGGTATTCGCCGCTCGAAAGCAGCGCAACCATCTCGGCCTCGCGCAGCACGCCGCGTTCCACCAGCTTCGCGTTGTTGATCTGCACGCCCTCTTCCTCGATGCGTGTCGAGAACGGTGGCATGGAGCCCGGTGTGGTGCCGCCGACGTCCGCGTGGTGGCCCCGGCTGCCGACGTAGAACGTGGGCGTGGATTCATCGGCGATGTAAACGGGCGTGATGACGGTGATGTCCGGCAGGTGCGTGCCGCCGTGGTACGGGTCGTTGAGCACGTACACGTCGCCGGGCTGCATCTTGCCAGCGTTCTCGCGGATCACCGTCTTGATGCTCTCGCCCATCGAGCCCAGGTGCACTGGCATGTGCGGCGCATTGGCGATCAGGTTGCCCGCGGTGTCAAACAGCGCGCAGCTGAAGTCCAGCCGCTCCTTGATATT
>CAYXSL010000216.1:0-7254 GCA_964466605.1 uncultured Verminephrobacter sp. | reverse complement strand
CAATCGTGACCTGGCGCTCCTGCATCACTTCCAGCAGCGCGCTCTGCACCTTGGCGGGTGCGCGGTTGATTTCGTCGGCCAGCAGCAGGTGGGTGAACACGGGGCCCAGAGTGGTGCTGAACTCGCCCGTTCTCTGGTTGTACAAACGCGTGCCCACCAGGTCGGCGGGCACCAGGTCGGGCGTGAACTGGATGCGCTTGAAGCTGCCCTGGATGGTGCTGGCCAGCGTCTTCACTGTGAGCGTCTTGGCCAGGCCCGGCACGCCTTCGACCAGCAAGTGGCCCTGGGCGAGCATGGCGACCATGACCCGCTCCAGAAAGCGGTCCTGCCCCACCACCACGCGCTTGACTTCGTAGAGCACCTGCTCCATCAGGGTGGCGGTGGCGGTGTTGTTCATGCCGGCGGGGGATGGGGTGGTATCCATGGTGCTCCTTGTGGACGGTCGGGGTCAGAAGGGGGGCATGCCCACGGCCGAGGCCGCGTTCTCGATAGGCACCGCAAACCCGATGCCGATGAAGGTGCGCGCGGGCGTCGGGTTGAGGATGGCGGTGACGATGCCCACCACTTCGCCATCGAGCGTGACCAGCGGACCACCCGAGTTGCCCGGATTGGCGGCCGCGTCGAACTGGATCAGGTTGCTGAGCTGTCGCTTGCCCTCGGGCGAGGTGAATTCGCGTTGGAGGCCCGACACCACCCCGGCCGATGCCGAAGGACCGATGCCGAAGGGGAAGCCCACGGCCACCACATGGTCGCCTGGGCGCAGGTTCTGGGTGGAGCGCAGGGTGGCCGCCTCCAGGTCGTCGGGCACCTTGTGGGCCTGCAGCACGGCCAGGTCGTTCTCGGGCTGGGCGCCGGTGAGGCTGGCGGTGGTTTCCAGCCCGTCGTGGAAGGTGATGCCGATGCGGTCGGCGCCTGCCACCACATGCAGGTTGGTCAGTATGACGCCCTTGTCCACGATGACCACTCCCGTGCCGATGCCGCGCTCGACTTCTTCCTTGCCGTTCTTGCTGCGGCCATAGCCCACCACACGCACGATGGAAGGCGCGATGCTGTCCACAGCGCGTGCGGCCGCCGAGGGCGGCGTGGTGGTCTCGAGCGTGCGCAGCACGGCGGCGTCGATGTCGTCCTGGGTGATTTTGCGGGTGGTGGTGCGGCTGTTGTGCCATGCGCTGGCAACCAGCAGGGATGCCAGCAGCACCACGATGGTCCACAGCGCCCACAGCTGTCGCCGGACGGCTGGAGGGGGTGCGGCGGCGGCTGTGGCCAGGGCCGCATCCTGCGGTGAGGGAGGCGCATCGGCCGAGGGCCAGGCAGCGGTCGCAGGCACTGCGGGTGCTGCCACCGGGTGGGGGGCACGGCTGCGGGCGGGGCGGGAGCTGCTGTAGAGGGCGGGCCGGGGCATCCTGTCACCTTTGCTCTGGGAGCCTGCGAAGGGTCTTGGGACGGCCCCGGAAGATCATTCGCAGGTTCATGGGCGCCAAGGGCTGGCGCACGCAAATGACGGTAGCACGGTTTGCCCCCAAATGCACACGCAGGGCTACCGCCCCGGTGTTGGGCTGGTGCCCTGGGGCATCATCGGTGCATGACCACCTGGATCGACACCCATTGCCACCTGGATGCGCCCGAATTCGATGCCGACCGCAGCGCAGTGCGCCGCGAGGCAGCCGAACGGGGGGTAGACCATTGCGTGATCCCTGCCGTGGAGCGCAGCAACTGGGACACCGTGCGCCTGCTGGCGCACCAGCATGGGGACAGCTACGCGCTGGGTATCCACCCGCTCTACACCGGGCGTGCGGGCGATGGGGATGTGGCGCTTCTGGAAGAGATGCTGGCCCAGCACCATACCGACCCGCGCCTGGTGGCCATCGGCGAGATCGGCTTAGATTATTTTGTGCCGGGACTGGACCCTGGGCGGCAAGAGCGGTTTTACCGGGCGCAGCTGCAGCTGGCCCGCCGGTTCGACCTGCCCGTGATCCTGCATGTGCGCCGGTCGGCAGACAAGTTACTGAAGGGCCTGCGCGAGATTCCGGTGCAAGGCGGCATTGCGCACGCCTTCAATGGCAGCCTGCAGCAGGCGCAGATGTTCATCGACATGGGTTTCAAGCTCGGTTTTGGCGGCGCGATGACCTATGACCGCGCCCTGCAACTACGGCGCCTTGCTGCAGCGCTGCCTCTGGACGCGTTGGTGCTGGAAACCGACGCCCCCGACATCCCGCCCCATTGGCTCTACACCCCGGCCGCGCAGCGGGCCGAGGGCCTGCCCCAGGGGCGCAATGCCCCGGCTGAGTTGCCGCGCATTGCCGAGGTGCTGGCGCAGCTGCGCGACCAGCCCCTGGCGGCACTGGCCCAGGCCACCACGGCCAACGGCTGCGCTGCATTGCCTCGGCTGGCGCCCTTGCTGGCGTTGCGAGGCGTTGATGGCGAAATTGGGGAGTAAATTGGGAGCTCTGGGCCGTGTGGTAAACGGTTTACAGCTATCTTTTTTTGTAGCGGTGCAAAGGTGTTGGCGCGGTTTCGGTCCAGAATCAGCCCATGCCTGACCTCGGTGCCCCTCGTCTTGCGCCTGTCCCTGCTGCTGTCCGGTGGCAGGGGCTTGCGCCCGTGGCCTCCGAGCACACGGTGGTGTTGGTGCTGGGCAGCTTTCCTGGCGCGGCCTCCCTGCGGGCGCAACAGTACTACGCCCACCCCCAAAACCATTTCTGGAAGATCCTGCAGGCCCTCTGGCCACAGCATCCGCTGCCCGCAGCCGGGACCGAGCACTATGCGCAGCGCTGCGACTGGCTGCTCGCGCGGGGGCTGGGGCTGTGGGATGTCTATGCCAGCTGCGAGCGCGAAGGCAGCCTGGACACCAGCATTCGCAACCCCGAGGTCAACGACTTTGCCCGTTTGCTCGGGCGCTGCCCTCGGCTGGCGGCCGTGGCCCACAACGGCGCCGAGAGCTTT
Source organism: uncultured Verminephrobacter sp. (assembly GCA_964466605.1). Taxonomy (GTDB): domain Bacteria; phylum Pseudomonadota; class Gammaproteobacteria; order Burkholderiales; family Burkholderiaceae_C; genus Acidovorax. The sequence goes on along the minus strand of CAYXSL010000216.1, from coordinate 4,311 downwards.
CGACATGCCCCGGCGGTGCAGGCCAGCCTGGCGGCGCAGCACCGGCCGCCATTGCCGGCCGTGCGACTGCCATCGACCAGCCCGGCCAACGCGTCCTGGAGTTTTGATCGTAAATTGGCGGCCTGGGCGGCCGTGTTGTCTGCCCACCACCTGCTTTGAACGCCTGGAATGACCCGCAAAAAAGAAAAACTGCAAGAGTTGCCCGAAGTCAGTGTGTCGGACGACGGTGAAGTGCGCCACCTGCACCTGGGCACTCCCTGGATACAGGGTTCCATGCGCATTGATGAGCCCTTCGCGCTGGAACTGGAGTATGTGCAGCGCATGATGGCCTGGCTGCTGTTTGCCGACCTGGCGCAGGTGTCTAAGGGCCATGCGATGCAACTGGGCCTGGGGGCTGGCGCCATCACCAAGTTTTGCCACAAGAAGCTGCGCATCTGCAGCACCGCGATCGAGCTGAACCCGCAGGTACTGGCGGTGTGCCGGCAGTGGTTCAAGCTGCCGCCTGATGGCCCCAAGCTGCGAGTGGTGCTGGCCGATGCGGCCAAGGAAATCCAGAATCCCATGTGGCAGGGCACGGTCGATGCGCTGGCAGTGGATCTCTACGATCACGACGCGGCGGCGCCGGTCTTGAACAGCCCGGATTTTTATGCCGATTGTCGGGCGCTGCTGTCGGACACGGGCTGCATGACGGTCAACCTGTTCGGACGCGCATCGAGTTTTGACCGCAGCCTCCAAAGCATGGCCCAGGCGTTTGGCAACGATGCGCTGTGGGCGTTCAAGCCGACGCGTGAGGGAAACACAGTGGTGCTGGCGCAGCGCACGCCCTCCCGGCCCAAGCGTGCAGAGCTGGCTGAACAGGCTGAGGCGATCCAGGCACGCTGGGATTTGCCCACCACCAAATGGCTGCGGGCATTCAAGCCCGTAGCCCCCTGAAAGGTATTTGACATGAACGCCTCCGTGGACATCCCCGGCCGCCTGAAGGCCGCAACCCATATCGGCCCGGTGGACTGGCGCCGCATGGTGCAGTGGCTCAGCGATGACCATGTGATCTCGCGCGAGGAAGCGCAGCGCACCATTGCCCGCTGCTCGCAGGCAGAAAGTTCGCAGCATGCGCTGGTGCGGCTTGCCAGTGTGGCCATGGAGCGCGCAAGCGACGGCCGACCGCTCGACATCGAGGCGCTGTCCGAGTACCTGGCCACGCGGGCGGGCCTGAGTTACATGCGCATTGATCCGCTCAAGGTGGATGTGGGCCGCGTGGCCGACACCATGAGTGCCACCTATGCCGAGCGCCACAAGGTGCTGCCGGTACAGGTGACGGCCAAGGAGGTCGTGGTGGCAACGGCCGAGCCTTTCATCGACGACTGGGTGGCCGAGGTGGAGCGCCAGTCGCACCGCACGGTGCGCCGTGTGGTGGCCAATCCGCAGGACATCCACCGGTTCACAGCCGAATTTTTTGCGCTCGCCAAATCCGTGCGTGCGGCACAGAAGGCAGGGGGCAACTCGGGTGGCAGCAGCTTTGAACAGCTGGTGGAGCTGGGCAAAAGCAACAAGCAGCTCGACGCCAACGACCAGGGCGTAGTCAAGGTGGTGGACTGGCTGTGGCAGTACGCCTTTGACCAGCGTGCGAGCGACATCCACCTCGAGCCCCGCCGCGAGCAGGGCGTGATCCGCTTTCGCATCGATGGTGTGCTGCACCCGGTCTACCAGATGCCCATGGGCGTGCACAACGCCATGGTGTCGCGCATCAAGCTGCTGGGCCGCATCGATGTGGTGGAAAAACGCCGACCGCAGGACGGCCGCATCAAAACCCGCAATCAGCGTGGTGACGAAGTGGAAATGCGCCTGTCCACGCTGCCCACCGCCTTCGGTGAAAAAATGGTCATGCGTATCTTTGACCCGGACAACGCGGTCAAGGACCTGGATGCGCTGGGTTTTGCCCAGCATGACGCGCAGCGCTGGGAGGCGCTGGTCAAACGCCCGCACGGCATCATCCTCGTGACCGGGCCCACGGGCTCGGGCAAGACCACAACGCTGTACTCCACGCTCAAGCGTGTGGCGACCGAAGAGGTCAACGTGAGCACGGTGGAAGACCCGATCGAAATGATCGAACCGAGCTTCAACCAGACCCAGGTACAGCCGCAACTCGATTTTAATTTTGCCGAGGGCCTGCGCGCCCTGATGCGCCAGGACCCGGACATCATCATGGTGGGCGAAATCCGGGATCTGGAGACCGCAGAGATGGCCATCCAGGCCGCACTCACGGGGCACCTTGTGTTTTCGACGTTGCACACCAACGATGCTCCCAGTGCCATCACCCGCATGATGGAGCTGGGGGTGCCGCCCTACCTGCTCAACGCCACCTTGCTGGGTGTGCTCGCCCAGCGGCTGGTGCGCACGCTGTGCAAGCAGTGCAAGCAGCGCGACGAAACGGCGTCGCGCGAGGCGCTGGCCGAGGTCGTCAAGCCCTGGAAGATCAATGGTGCCTACCAGCCCTACAAACCCGTGGGCTGCGTGGACTGCCGCATGGGGGGTTACCGTGGCCGCATGGGGCTCTATGAATTGCTGACCGTGAGCGAGGCGCTCAAGGACCGGATCACCCAGGCGCCATCCATCGACACCCTGCGCCGCCAGGCCGTGCAGGATGGCATGCGCCCGCTGCGCCTGGCCGGGGCACTGCGGGTAGCTGAGGGCCTCACCACCATGGACGAGGTGATCGCGGCCACTCCCCCACTGGAGTAACGCGCCCTGCACCGTGCAGGCATCTCCTGGGAGGGCGATTCAATATCCGCGCAAATGTCTTGCGCATGCGGTGCTGCCATGGGGCGATACCGGATGTAGGTGGAATCCACATTCGCGCGGGCCGTGCTTGCACGCACAATCGCGCAGTCAAGATTTCCGCCTAGGAGACAATTCGTGAAAATCAAGAGTCAAAAAGACTTTTTTTCCGGCCTCATGTTCATGGGTGTCGGAGTGGCGTTTGCGTGGGGTGCAACCACGTACAACGTTGGTAGTGGTGCCCGCATGGGACCCGGCTACTTTCCCCTGTTGCTGGGTATCTTGCTCGCCCTCATCGGCAGCGTGATCACCTTCAAGGCAGTCACGGTGGAGACCCAGGATGGCGACAAGATCGGCAAGTGGGCCTGGAAGCCGCTGTTCTTCATCCTGGCTGCCAACTTTGCGTTCGGCATCCTGCTGGGCGGCCTGCCCAGCATGGGTATTCCGGCCATGGGCCTCATCGTGGGCATCTATGCGCTGACTTTCATTTCCAGCCTTGCTGGCAACGAATTCAATGCCAAGGCCGTGTTCATTCTTGCCACGGTGCTTGCTGCTGGCAGCTACGTGGCTTTCGTCTGGGCGCTCAAGCTGCAGTTCCCTGTGTGGCCAAGTTTTATCACGGGTTGAGCAGGAGCACCGACCATGGATTTGATTAACAACCTGTCGCTGGGTTTTGGAGTGGCTTTTACCTTCCAGAACCTTATTTACTGCTTTGTGGGCTGCTTGCTCGGTACGCTGATCGGCGTGCTGCCAGGTATCGGCCCGGTGGCGACCATCGCCATGCTGCTGCCCGCCACATATGCTCTGCCGCCTGTGGCAGCGCTGATCATGCTGGCCGGTATCTACTACGGTGCCCAATACGGTGGCTCGACCACCGCCATTTTGGTGAACCTGCCGGGCGAGTCATCCTCGGTGGTGACGGTGATCGACGGCTACCAGATGGCGCGCAAGGGCCGCGCGGGTCCGGCGCTGGCGGCTGCGGGCCTTGGCTCGTTCTTCGCGGGCTGTGTGGGCACGCTGATCCTGGCGGCGTTCGCGCCTCCACTGACCGAAGTGGCCTTCAAGTTCGGCCCGGCCGAATACTTCTCGCTGATGGTGCTGGGTCTGATCGGCGCCGTGGTGTTGGCTTCGGGCTCGCTGCTCAAGGCCGTGGCCATGATCGTGCTGGGACTGCTGATGGGGCTGGTCGGTACCGACGTGAACTCGGGTGTGGCCCGCTTCAGCTTCGACATTCCTGAGCTGACCGACGGCATCGGCTTCGTGACCATCGCCATGGGCGTGTTCGGCTACGGCGAAATCATTGCCAACCTCTCGCGCCCCGATGACGAGCGCGAGGTGTTCACAGCCAAGGTGGAAGGCCTGTTCCCGACCAAGGAAGACTTCAAGCGCATGTTCCCCGCCGTGCTGCGCGGCACGGCCCTGGGCTCGGCTCTGGGCATCCTGCCCGGTGGCGGTGCGCTGCTGGCGGCGTTCGCGGCCTACACGGTCGAGAAGAAGACCAAGCTGCACCCCGGTGAAGTGCCCTTCGGCCAGGGC
>CAYXSL010000215.1:0-7260 GCA_964466605.1 uncultured Verminephrobacter sp. | reverse complement strand
CGCATGACCAACACCTACATGCTGGGCGGCGACAAGGACCCGCAGGAAATCATCGCCAGCATCAAGAAGGGCCTGTACGCCAGCAACTTTGGTGGCGGCCAGGTGGACATCACTTCGGGCAAGTTTGTGTTCTCGGCCAGTGAGGCCTACTGGGTCGAGAACGGCAAGATCCAGTACCCCGTGAAAGGCGCCACCATCGTGGGCAGCGGCCCCGAGTCGCTCAAGAAGGTCACCATGATCGGCAACGACATGCGCCTGGACAGCGGCGTGGGCACCTGTGGCAAGGAAGGCCAGAGCGTGCCCGTCGGCGTGGGCCAGCCCACGCTGCGCATCGAGGGGCTGACGGTGGGCGGCACGGCCTGAGATCTGGCGCGGGGGCGCCCATGTGTTGCGCGCTCCCACCACCCGCCTTGAGCGCAAAGTGCAAAGCGCTGCGCAGGCCCGCAGGCAGCGCAAAATGGGGACCACCATGCCTGCCACGCGTCCCAGCCACCTGCTGACACTCCAGTCATTCGGAGACATCAGTCGTTTTCTGCGGGAAGGTGTGGCCGACGAAGACTCGCGCCAGCTGCGCGACAGCCTGGGGGCGCTGTCCATGCAGATCGACGAAGCAGTACGCGCCCGCCGCACCAGTACGGACACGGCCGAGATCACGCGGCGCGTTGTAGCGCTGTCGCATTGCGCGCGAGAGCACCAGCTGTTCCTGACGGGCCTGGGCTCCGCCTGGCATGCGCTGTATGAGTTTGGTGCCTACCAGCGCGCGTTGCGGGACCTGCGCAATGCCATTGCCGACTGGCAGCAGATGCTGGAGCGCCGCAGCACCCGCGAAAGCGCGAGTTTTGACCACTTCGAGCTGCTGGCATGGCGCACGCTGGGCGAGGCGTTGTTGCTGGTCGATATGTATGAGCACCAGAGCAATCCCCCCAGCGATCTTCAGGACGCACCGCCGCGCAAGCTGTCTGTGCTGGAGCGCATTCAGGCCTGGTTGCGCCGCTTGCGAAGCTGAGGCCCGCCCGGGTACGGGCCTGAAATGATGCAAGCTGTCGTGCAATCGCAACAGCCTCGGGTTGCTGCACTGCCGCACTCCTGTGCTACATTGGCTGCCATGCAAGTTCGCAGCGCGTTTTATTTTTGGTTTTTTATCTCGGTCCCCGGCGGATGAGAGGAAAACGCGCAAGCAAACACAACCTCCCCATACCAACCGCCGACGCTGCAAAGCCCGGCGGTTTTTGTTTTTCTGCCCTTCCGTTTTTCTTCATTCACCACCACTTCTACTCCACGAGGAAGCAACCATGACGGTCTCCAACACCCCCACCAGCGATGCCTGGTACCGCAGCGTCGAGAAAACCAGCCAGACCGACGACGAACGTATCAAGGACATCACCGTGTTGCCTCCTCCCGAGCATCTGATCCGCTTTTTCCCCATCGGCGGCACGCCGGTGGAGACGCTGATCACGCAGACCCGCAAGAACATCCACAACATCATGGCCGGCAAGGATGACCGCCTTCTGGTCATCATCGGCCCCTGCTCCATCCACGACCCAGCCGCTGCCGTTGACTACGCCCGCCGCCTGATGGCCGTGCGCACGCAGTACGCCGACACCCTGGAAATCGTGATGCGCGTGTACTTCGAGAAGCCCCGCACCACCGTGGGCTGGAAGGGCCTCATCAACGACCCCTACCTGGACGAGAGCTACCGCATCGACGAAGGCCTGCGCATTGCGCGCCAGCTGCTCATCGAGATCAACCGCCTGGGCATGCCTGCAGGCAGCGAGTTCCTCGACGTGATCTCGCCCCAGTACATCGGCGACCTCATCAGCTGGGGCGCGATTGGCGCACGCACCACCGAAAGCCAGGTGCACCGCGAGCTGGCCTCCGGCATCTCGGCGCCCATCGGGTTCAAGAACGGCACCGACGGCAACATCCGCATCGCCACCGACGCCATCCAGTCGGCCAGCCGCGGCCACCACTTCCTGTCGGTGCACAAGAACGGCCAGGTGGCCATCGTCAACACCAAGGGCAACAAGGACTGCCACGTAATCCTGCGCGGCGGCAAGGCGCCCAACTACGACGCCGCCAGCGTGGCCGCAGCCTGCAAGGACCTCGAAGCCGCCAAACTGCCCGCCACGCTGATGGTGGATTGCAGCCATGCCAACAGCAGCAAGCAGCATGAAAAGCAGCTCGAAGTGGCGCGTGATGTGGCGGCCCAGCTGGCGGGTGGATCGCGCAGTGTGTTCGGCCTGATGATCGAAAGCCACCTCACGGCCGGGGCCCAGAAGTTCACCCCGGGCAAGGACGATGCGAGCAAGCTGGAGTATGGCAAAAGCATCACCGACGCCTGCCTGGGCTGGGACGATTCGCTGCAGGCGCTGGCAGAGCTGTCCGACGCGGTGAAGGCGCGCCGCGCGCGCTGATTGCCTGTGTCGCCACTGGCTCTAAACTGATACCCGTGAAGACTGCACATCCCGTGCAGTTCCGGGCTTCCACGGGCCTTTTGGATGGGCCCTTGGAGCAAGCCCGTGGATTTCAGAAGAAAGGCGAGTCACCATGCATAGCGAAGTGTCGGTCAAGCTGACCGGAGATCAAGAGTTCCGTTTTGACCTGGTGGGCGCTGAGCCCATGGGCCACGAAGAGGGGCGGCGCTGGCTGGATGAGCAGTTCATCTCGCTGGACTGCGAGCCATTGCGTGCCAGTGGCAAGGTGCTGCTGGCCGACAAGGTGCTTACCGTGGCGCGCGCCGCTGGGGCCTCGCTGATGCAAGACGCCACCTGGTCGCGCGACTTTGCGCGCGCCGCCAGCGCTGCGCTGGCCAAGCCCATCGTGCGGGTGGATGTGCCAGGCATGGCGGTCACGTTCTGATCTGCTTTGTATTAAGCAAAAAAGACGGTTGGCGCCCGTTGGATAGGCGCAGGCAGCTATTCGTTTTGTAGTGCCTGCAGCAACTTGGCGTGGATGCCGCCAAACCCGCCATTGCTCATGCACACCACGTGATCCCCCGGCCGGGCGGACTGCACCACCTGGGCCACCAGGGTGTCGATGCCGGCTGCGGTTTGCGCGCGCTGGCCCGGGCCTACGCCCAGGGGGGCCAGGGCCTCGGCTGCATCCCAGTCCAGCCCCGCCGTGTGGCAGAACGCGAGATCGGCGGGTTCCAGGGCCCAGGGCAACTGGCTTTTCATGGCGCCCAGCTTCATGGTGTTGCTGCGGGGCTCGAACACGGCCAGGATCCGCGCGCTGCTGCCCAGGCTGCGGCGCAGGCCATCCAGGGTGGTGCGCAGTGCCGTTGGGTGGTGCGCAAAGTCGTCGTACACGGCCACGCCAGCCACCGTGCCGCGCAGTTCCATGCGCCGTTTGACGTTCTGGAAGGCGGCGAGGGCACTGGCGGCTTGCTCGGGGGGGACCCCGACATGGTGGGCGGCCGCGATGGCGGCCAGCGCGTTGAGCTGGTTGTGGACACCCGTGAGCGACCATTCCACGCGGGCCACGGGGCGGCCCTGGTGCATGACATCAAATGCCTGGGGGTCGCCCACGCCGTAAAAATCGTTCACCGCCGCGCCAAAGCTCGTCACTTCGCTCCAGCAGCCGGTATGCAGCACCCGGGCCAGGCTTTCTTCCAATCCGTTGACCACTACGCGGCCTGATGGGGGCACCGTGCGTACCAGGTGGTGGAACTGGCGCTCGATGGCGGCCAGGTCGTCAAAGATGTCGGCGTGGTCGAATTCGAGGTTGTTCAGCACGGCGGTGCGGGGCCGGTAGTGCACGAACTTGCTGCGCTTGTCGAAGAAAGCGGTGTCGTATTCGTCCGCCTCGATCACAAACAGTGGCGCTGCGCCCAGCGGCTTGGGGGCGGGCGCAGGGCGTTGGGCTGCCCCGAGCCGGGCGGACAGGCCGAAGTTCAGTGGCACGCCACCAATCAGGAAGCCGGGCTGCTGGCCCGCGCTTTCCAGGATCCAGGCCAGCATCGAGGTCGTGGTGGTCTTGCCGTGGGTGCCTGCCACGGCCAGTACATGGCGCCCCTGCAGCACATGTTCGGCCAGCCACTGGGGGCCGCTGGTGTAGGGCAGGCCGGCGTCGAGAATGGCCTCCATCAGGGGAAACTTGGGGGTGCCGTCGGGCAGCCGGGCGCGGCTGACCACGTTGCCGATCACAAACATATCGGGCTGGAGTGCCAGCTGATCGGCACCAAAACCCTCGATCAGGTCAATGCCCAGTGCCCGAAGCTGGTCGCTCATGGGGGGGTAGACACCGGCGTCGCAACCGGTCACCTGGTGCCCTGCCTCGCGGGCCAGCGCCGCAAGGCCTCCCATGAATGTGCCGCAGATCCCTAGTATGTGTATGTGCATGGGCGCTGATTCTAAGGCCGCGGAGAGGAGTGAAATTTTCGGCAAAAATGCCTTTCTCCGCGCGCTGTATATGCTCTATAAGCTATAAAAATTATAGCAAATGGGAGGATTTCACTTCGGAAGCGCTTGTGGGTGTTGTGCAGGTGCTGGGTGGCCCGTCATGGATCGCGCGCACAATGCGGACTCCTCCGCTGCCTTCCACTTTCATGCACACACCTTTGAGCGAAGAAATCGCCCACACCACGGCGCGTCTGGTGGTCGAGGAAGGGCTTGAATGGGGGCCCGCCAAGCGCCGGGCCCTGCGCCAGATGGGGCTGCCCGCCCGCACCCCGTTGCCCGACAACGACCTGGTGGAAGCGGCAGTGCGGGAGTACATCGAGATCTTCTGCGCGGATACGCAGCCGCGCGAGCTGCGGGCGCTGCGCCAGCTGGCGCTGGTCTGGATGGAACGCATGGCGGCGTTTCGTCCCCATCTGGCAGGGGCTGTTTGGCACGGCACCGCCACGCGCCTGTCCGACATTTACTTGCAGTTGTTTTGCGATGACCCCAAATCAGCGGAGATTGCGCTGATCGATCACCATGTGGACTATGAACCTCGCACGGTCACGGGCTTCCACGGTGAATCGGTCGAAGCCCTGAGCCTGGGCAGCAAGTCGCCGGAACTCAATGAGATGATCGGAGTGCATCTGCTGATTTACGACCTTGATGATCTGCGGGGCGCCTTGAAGCCCGACTCCAAAGGCCGCACCCCGCGCGGTGACATGACGGCCGTGCGCCGCCTGCTCCAGGAAACCAATGCCCCATGACGAAGACGACACCCTCCGATTTGCCTGACTCCGCATCTGCATCCACGACCCTGCTGTCGCAGGCGCCTTCGCCCGCGCGACGCCGCCTGCTGTATGCCGGCGTGGCCGGGGCCGCGGCTGTGGGGGGGGCGGGCCTGGCATGGTGGAAGTTTCGGCCGCATGCTATGGAGGCGGGGGCAGAGCAGGCGCTGTGGGGGATGGAGTTTGAAAAACCGGAAGGCGGCGTCGTCGCCTTGAGTGCTTTCTCCGGCAAGCCGCTGCTGCTCAACTTCTGGGCCACCTGGTGTCCACCCTGTGTGGAAGAGCTGCCCATGCTGAACGCTTTTTATCGTGAACATGCTGCCAAAGGCTGGCAAGTGCTGGGTTTGGCAATTGACCAGCCCTCGGCGGTACGCAAATTTCTTGCGCGCCTCCCGCTGGAGTTCCCCGTGGGGCTGGCAGGTCTGGGGGGGACCGATCTGGGTCGTTCGCTGGGCAATCTGACGGGCGGGCTGCCCTTTACCGTGGTGCTGGGCGGGGCGGGGCGGGTGCTGCACCGTAAAATGGGGCAGGTGACCCCCCAGGATCTGCAGCTGTGGGCCCCCTTGCGGTGAGGCGGCTGGCGCTTGTTTTTTGGTCGCCAGGGTGATTCGGGCGGGCTCCAGGACCTTATTTTCATGATGAAGTTCATGGAAAATCCATGTGGAAGACTGCGATAGGGTGAAATTGGAGTAAATTCGCGCCCTATTCAGTTTTATAGCCGTTGGAGCTTCCATGGATCTGCGAAAACTCAAAACCCTCATCGATCTCGTGTCCGAGTCGAATGTGTCTGAACTCGAAATCACGGAGGCCGAGGGCAAGGTCCGTATCGTCAAAAGTGGCGGCGCCGTGGTTCAGCAGTATGTCGCGGCCCCCATGCAAGCCCCGGTGGCGCCCGCGCCCGCAGCCGCAGCCCCTGTGGCAGAGTTGCCTGCCCCGCCAGCGGTGCCCGCAGGCCATGTCGTCAAGTCGCCCATGGTCGGCACCTTCTACCGCTCGTCCAGCCCTGGCGCCAAGGCATTTGTCGAAGTCGGCAGCCAGGTGAAGGAAGGCGAGACGATTTGCATCATCGAGGCCATGAAGATCCTCAACGAGATCGAGGCCGACAAGTCGGGTACCGTGACCCGCATCCTGGGTGAGAACGGCCAGGCCGTGGAGTACGGTCAGCCGCTGTTCATCATCGAATAAGGCGCCCATGTTCAAGAAAATCCTGGTCGCAAACCGAGGGGAGATTGCCCTTCGTATCCAGCGCGCCTGCAGCGAACTTGGGATCAAGGCCGTGATGGTCTATTCCGAAGCCGACCGCGACGCCAAATACGTCAAGCTGGCGGAAGAGGCGGTGTGCATCGGCCCCGCACCCTCGCCGCTGTCCTACCTCAACATGCCGGCCATCATTTCGGCCGCCGAAGTGACCGACGCCGAGGCCATCCACCCTGGCTACGGCTTTTTGTCCGAAAACGCCGACTTTGCCGAACGCGTGGAAAAGAGCGGCTTCCAGTTCATCGGTCCCACGCCCGAATCGATCCGTATCATGGGTGACAAGGTGTCGGCCAAGCAGGCGATGATCCGCGCGGGTGTGCCCTGCGTGCCGGGCTCCGAGGGTGAGCTGCCCGATGACCCGGTGCAGATCCGCCGCATCGCCAAGGCCATCGGCTACCCGGTGATCATCAAGGCCGCAGGCGGCGGAGGCGGCCGTGGCATGCGCGTGGTGCATACCGAGGCCGCGCTGGTCAATGCCGTGCAGATGACCAAGGCCGAGGCGGGTGCTGCGTTTGGCAATCCTGCGGTGTACATGGAGAAGTTCCTCCAGAACCCCCGTCACATCGAGATCCAGATCCTGGCCGACAAGCACCGCAACGCGGTGTACCTTGGCGAGCGCGATTGCTCCATGCAGCGCCGCCACCAGAAGGTGATCGAGGAAGCGCCATCGCCGGGCATTCCGCGCCGCTTGATCGAGAAGATCGGCGAGCGCTGTGCCACCGCCTGCAAGAAAATCGGCTACCGCGGTGCGGGCACCTTCGAGTTTTTGTTCGAGAACGGCGAGTTCTATTTCATCGAGATGAACACCCGCGTGCAGGTGGAGCACCCGGTGACCG
>CAYXSL010000214.1:0-7310 GCA_964466605.1 uncultured Verminephrobacter sp. | reverse complement strand
ACCTCGATGGACGAGATGTTCTCGCCGCCCGAGATGATGATGTCCTTGCTGCGGTCCTTGATCTTGATGTAGCCGTCGGGGTACTGCACCGCCAGGTCGCCGCTGTGGAACCAGCCGCCCGCAAAGGCTTCGTCGGTGGCCTTGGGGTTCTTCAGGTAACCCTTCATGGCGATGTTGCCCTTGAACATGATCTCGCCCATGGTTTCACCGTCCTGCGGCACGGGCAACATGGTCTCGGGGTCGAGCACGCGCACGTCGCGCTCCAGGTGGTAGCGCACGCCCTGGCGGGCGTTGAGGCGGGCGCGCTCGCCAATGTCGAGTTGGTCCCAGGCCTCGTGTTTGGCACACACGGTGGCGGGGCCGTACACCTCGGTCAGGCCGTACACATGGGTCAAATCGAACCCCATCTTTTCCATGCCCTCGATCATTGAGGCCGGTGGCGCAGCGCCTGCCACCATGGCCTTGACGCCTGCGGGTACACCTACCTTCATGGCATCGGGCGCATTCACCAGCAGCCCATGCACGATGGGAGCGCCGCAGTAGTGCGTGACGCCGTGATGGCGGATGGCGTCGAAGATGGCCTGCGCGTCCACGCGGCGCAGGCACACGTTGACACCCGCACGCGCTGCGATGGTCCACGGAAAGCACCAGCCGTTGCAGTGGAACATGGGCAAGGTCCACAGGTACACCGCGTGCTTGGGCATGTCCCACTCCAGCACGTTGCTGATGGCGTTGGTGGCAGCGCCCCGGTGGTGGTAGACCACGCCCTTGGGGTTGCCGGTGGTGCCGGATGTGTAGTTGAGCGCAATCGCATCCCACTCGTCGGCGGGCAGGCTCCAGGCAAAGGCCGCGTCGCCGCTGGCCACAAAGGCTTCGTAGTCGGTCCCGCCCAGGCTCTGCACGGCGGGGCCGTAGAGGGCGTCCTGCACCTCGATCACGCGGATGGGCGTGCTGGCGGTGCGCAGGGCCAGCGCCTTGGCCATGGTGCCGCTGAATTCCGGGTCCACGATCACGGCCTTGGCCTCGCCGTGGTCCAGCATGAAGGCGATGGCTTCCGGGTCCAGCCGGGTGTTGAGGGTGTTGAGCACGGCGCCTGCCATGGGCACGCCAAAGTGCGCTTCGACCATCGGGGGCGTGTTGGGCAGCATCACGGCCACGGTGTCGTTCTTGCCGATGCCCGCCTGGGTCAGCGCGCTGGCCAGCTGGCGGCAGCGCGCATAGGTCTGGGCCCAGGTCTGGCGCAGCGCGCCGTGCACGATGGCCAGGCGGTCGGGGTAGACCTCGGCCGTGCGTTCGATGAACGACAGGGGCGACAGGGCGGCAAAGTTGGCTTCGTTGCGGGGCAGGTGCTGGTCAAAGATGGAGGTCATGGGTCAGTGCAAGAAGGTGAACGACACACAGCCTAGCGCCGCAGGCTGACACGAAAGCAACACGGGCCGGCGCATGGGCAAGGTTCGCGGCAGCGCGCAGTCTCACAACCTGCGCTTGTGGTCTTGCTTGATGCGGTACATGGCCGCGTCAGCACTGGCCATGAGTGTGCGCGCATCCTGCGCATCGCGGGGAAACAGGCTCAGGCCGATGCTGGCGCGCACGGCCAGCGGCTCGCCGTCGATGTCCAGCGGCGGCTCGAACGCATGCTGCAGCTTGGTCACGATCTGCAGCGCGGCCTCATCGGAATCCACGTTTTCACACAGCACCGTGAACTCGTCCCCGGCCAGTCGGGCGACGGTGTCCACCTGCCGCACAGCGCCGACGATGGTGCGGGCCACGGCCTGCAACACCAGGTCGCCCACGGCGTGCCCGCGCGTGTCGTTGATGGCCTTGAAGTCGTCCAGGTCCACAAACAGCAGGGCGCAGCTGCGGCCGCTGCGGCGCGACAGCTCCAGCACCTGGCCCAGGCGCTGCTCGAACATGCGGCGGTTGGGCAGGCCGGTGAGCGCGTCGTGGTGCGCCAGGTGGGCCATGGCGTCGCGGCTCAGGTTCAGCTCGGCCAGCTGGCGGCTGATCTGCCGCTCCATGTCCTGGAAGCTGCGGGCCAGCTCGCCCACCTCGTCGCCCCGATGCACCGGCAGCGCGCCGTGAGACTCCCCGCGCGAAAACGCCTGCGCCGCCTTCACCATGGCCTGCAGCGGCTGGGTCACCAGGCGCGACACCCCCGCCGCCAGGGCCACGCCCACCACGCTGAGCACCAGCAGGATCTTGAGGATGCTGCGCCCCAGGTCCAGCACCTCGCCCTGCACCACGGCCAGCGGCTGCGAGAGCCCCACGACCATGAAGCGCCCCTCGTCCGCATTGCCAAAGGGCATGCGCACAAAGGCGAACACACGCGCCTCTTCGTCGTCGGTGCCTGGCTGGCTCAGCACCGCCTCTTCGGCGCGGCCATCGACCAGCGCGGCCACCTGCGGGAACGACTCCTGGATCAGGATGCGCTGCCCCCGGTCAAAGCCGAAGGTCTGCGTGGCGTCCGGGTGCACTAAAAAGTCGCCCCAGCGGTTGCTCAGATAAAACCCGTAGGGGGTGGGCAGCGCGGCATTGAAGTTGTGCAAGAACGGCGCCGCCGCCACCCGCACCACCACCACGCCCCGCAGCTGCCCCCCCTGCACCACGGGCGACGCCATGTTGAACACGGGCACGGCCGCCTCCTGTGCGGCGTCTTCGTGGTTGATGCCGAATTCGGACACATACACCTCGCCGTCGGGCAGGCTAAGGGCCTCGAACACAAACGGAAAGTGCGACTTCTCCTGCAGCTGGTCATCGGGCACGCGCACCAGCTTGTCGCCCTGGCGGTCGATGCGCACCAGCTCCAGCCCGTAGTCGCTGGCGCTGATGAAGCGGATCTGCAAATAGGCGGGATGGGCCTGCAGGTTGGCCTTGAACAGGTCGGCCAGCCGTCCCTGGTCTTGTTCGACGGCAGCGGCGTCGGCCAGAAAGGCCGTGTCGCGCGCCACCGTGCCAAAGCCCGCCTGCATGTGGCGCGCCAGCACCTGCGTGGTGGCCAGCAGCGAGCGCTCGGCCCGCCCCTGCAGGCGTTCGCGGCTCGAGTCAAAGGTGTAGTAGCCCGCCAGAATGGCCGCGAACACGCTGAACGAGGCCAGCAGGGCCCCCAGCCTCAGCGCGATGCTCCATTTCACGCGTGGCATCGGTCAGAACCGGTTGGGTCGGTCGCCCGACACGATGCGTTGCCAGAGGCGGGCGCGCAGGGCTTCGTCTTCCACCGGCTCCAGCCACACGATGGGGCCCATGGTGCCCCCCGGCACTTCGCCCGCCAGCGCAGGCGGCTCGTCCAGGGTGTTGGCCAGGCCCTGGCGCCGGGTGAATTCGCGGCTCACGGCCGGGTCGAGCATGTAGTTGATCCACTCGGCAGCCAGCGCGACCTGGGTGGAGCGGCGGGTGATGGCCCAGCAGTCCAGCCAGGCCAGCGCGCCCTCCTTGGGCACCACATAGCCCACATCCAGCCCTGCATCGCGCAGCTGCTTGAGCTGCTGCTGGCCATAGTTGGCGTGCATCACGGCCACCTTGTGTTTGCGGAACAGCTCCACCGACTCCTCGGGCAGGCTGTAGAACGAGCGCACATTGCGGCGCAGGGCCACCAGGTCCTTGGCCAGCGGGCTGAAACGGTCGGGATCAATGCGAAACGGCGGCAGGCCCCGGCGCATGGCCGCGAGCGAAAAACCGTGGCTGCTGCCGTCAAACGCCAGCACCTTGCCCTGCCAGCGCGGGTCCCACAGCACGGCGATCGACTGCGGTGGCGTGCTGAACTGCTGGCGGTCGTATACCAGCCCCATCTCAGAGTAGGTGAAGGGCATGGCGTAAACCTCGCCCCGCCAGCCAATGCCCGAGATGGTGTGCAACTGCCGAAACCGGGGTAACTGCCCCGCAGTGTTGCGGATGTTGCCCAGCGGCAACGGTGCAAGCTTGTCGTGCAAGATGAGCCGCGCAATTTCAGCCGTGTTGGCAGCCACCAGGTCAAACCCCGGCCCATCGGTGCTCTCCATCTTGGCGCGCAAGACATCGTCCGACGCCACGGTGGTGATCTCGACCTTGACCCCATGGCGCTTCTCGAACACCGCCACAAAGTCCGGGTCGGCATACCCCGGCCAGGCCAGCACCCGCAGCACCGCCTCGGCCCGTGCAGCTCCCGGCAGTAGCAGCGCGAGCCCCGCCAGGGCCAGCAGACAGGCGGGCAGGCTGGCGCACCACCTGTGCAGCGCCCCACCCCACCACGCCCGCCCCCGTGCCGCGAACCCCATGCCAAAAGCCTTTCCAGCAATAACTGGTTACAAAGAGTTTACGCGGACAATAGGGCGCGTGACGATCCCTCAGTCTTTCATTCAGGAACTGCTCACCCGTGTGGACGTGGTGGACATCGTGGGGCGCTACGTCCAGCTGAAAAAAGGCGGCGCCAACTTCATGGGACTGTGCCCGTTTCACGGGGAAAAGTCGCCCTCTTTCAGCGTCAGCCCCGCCAAGCAGTTCTATCACTGCTTTGGCTGCGGCAAGAACGGCAACGCCATCAGCTTTCTGATGGATCACGCGGGCATGGGGTTTGTCGAGGCGGTGCAGGACCTGGCCCAAAGCGTGGGCCTGCAGGTACCCGACGACGACATCTCCCCGCAAGAAAAGGAACGTGCCGCCGCGGCGCGCCAGAAGCAGGCCACGCTGAACGAGGTGCTGGAGAAAGCTGCTGACGCCTACCGCCGCCATCTGCGCGAATCGCAGCGCGCCATTGGCTACTTCAAGGGCCGGGGCGTCTCGGGCGCGGTGGCCAAGCGCTACGGACTGGGCTACGCACCCGAGGGCTGGCGCAGCCTGGCCAGCGTGTTCCCGAGCTACGACGACCCGCTGCTGGAAGAAAGCGGCCTGGTCATCGTCAACGACGAAGATGGCGGCAAGCGCTACGACCGGTTCCGCGACCGGGTGATGTTCCCCATCCGCAACGTCAAAGGTGAATACATCGGCTTTGGCGGCCGGGTGCTGGGCGACGACAAGCCCAAGTACCTCAACTCCCCCGAAACCCCGGTGTTCCACAAGGGGCGCGAGCTGTATGGCCTGTTCGAGGCCCGCACGCCCATCCGCGAGGCCGGGTACGCGCTCGTCACCGAGGGCTACATGGACGTGGTGGCGCTGGCGCAGCTGGGCTTTCCGAACGCGGTGGCCACACTGGGCACGGCGTGTACGCCCGAGCATGTGCAAAAGCTGCTGCGGTTTACCGACGCGGTGGTGTTCAGCTTTGACGGCGACAGCGCCGGGCGGCGTGCGGCGCGCAAGGCGCTGGACGGCGCCCTGCCCCATGCCACCGACACGCGCAGTATCAAGTTTCTGTTCCTCCCCGCCGAGCACGACCCGGACAGTTTCATCCGCGAGCATGGTACGGACGCGTTTGCGCGCCATGTCGAGCAAGCGACGCCGCTGAGCCGATTTCTGGTGGAAGCAGCCAGCGAGGGCTGCGACCTGGCCACCGCCGAGGGCCGCGCCCACATGGCCAGCAACGCACGGCCACTGTGGACGGCGCTGCCCGATGGCGTGCTCAAACGCCAGCTGCTGGGCGAGCTGGCCGAGCTGACCCAGCTCAATGCCCGCGACCTGTCGGACCTGTGGGGCCAGGCTGCCGCCCGCGACGGCGTGCGCGCCGCGCACCACGCGCCCCCCCAGCGCCAACAGCCCCGCCCCACGGCCGATGACGCCCCCAGCTGGGACGCCCCGCCCGACGCCGATGGCTGGCAGCCCCACACGGAATCGGCGGGCCCGGCCTACGACCCCGGATACGGCAGCTACAGCAACCCGGGCGGCTACGGAGGCCCAAACGGTCACAGTGGCCCAAGCGGCTATGGCGGCAGCAAGCCCCCATTTCGCAAGGGGGGCGACTGGAAAAGCGGCGGCGGCTGGAAAAAGCGCGACAAGGACGCCCCCTGGCCGCCCCAACCCCGCCTGCCCCGCACGCCGGCCATGAGTCGCGCCGACCACGCCGCGCGGCTGCTGCTGTCGCACATGGCGTTTCTGGAAGAGCTGACGCACGACGACCACACCATACTGGCGGCCCAGCCGGGCGCCCATGGGCCGCTGTTCGCGTGGCTGGAGGCGCAGTTCCACGAACACGGCCCCCTGGCCTGGGCCGTGCTGCGCGAGAGCCTGCGCGACCACGAGTGCGAAGAACTGGCCGTCAAGGTGATGACCGGCTCGCACGCGCAGACCGAGGGCGAGCTGCACGAATTGCGGCTGGAGCTGCGCGACCTGCTTACCCGCATGCAGATCGAAGACATCAAGGAGCAGCAAAAAGTGCTGGTGCTGCAGGTGGCACAAGACCCATCAGCCCTGGAGCGCTACCGGGCGCTGGCAGAAAAGCGCAAGGAGCTGGAGCAAATAGCGCCAAAAACCACTTGAATCGGGTGCGGGCGGTATAATATAAGGTTAGTTATTGGCAAGAGCGACAGCAGCACCTCCGAGCCGGGCCACCGTGACAAACGCGCACCTATGCGCTGATGGGCCCACTTATCGCAAGGACTGCACACCAAATGATCGCCCAGACATCTTGCCGCTGAGGGCTCCCCCTCAAGCGCAAAGCCCCTGTTGCTTTGCGTTGCCACCCGCGCCGGGATCTGAGGCGTTTGCGTTTTCTTTGTGTCCGTTTTTGATTCTGAGGTTGCTCCATGCCCGCTCAAAAGTCCGCGAAGTCGCCCAAGTCTGCCTCAGGCACTGCCGCAAAGGCTGTCTCCAAAACCGCGGCCAAAGCGCCGGCCAAGGCGGCCCCCAAAAAGGCCGCTGCCGCTGCGCCCGCCCCGGTCGCCAAGAAAGTGAAAACTGTGCCCGTGAAAAGTACCGCCGAGCTGATCAAAGCTGCCGATGAGTTGCTGAAGAAAAAACCTGCCCGCGCCAAGGCCGTCGCCGCAGCTGCCGACGACGAAGAAGCGCCCAAGAAAAAGCCTGGCCGCCCCGCCAAGGCCGCTGGTGCCGCCGAAGCCAAAGCCCCCGCCAAGCGCGGCCGCAAGCCCAAGGCAGCCGCCGGTGGCGATGAGAGCGTGGACGACACCGACCTGTCGGACATCGAAGCCGACCTCGAAGGCGAGATCGAAGAGACCCCCGAGGCAGCCGCCACGGTCGAGAAGGTCAAGCCTCTGCGCATGAAGATCAGCAAGGCGAAGGAACGCGCCTTGATGAAGGAATTCGGCCTGGACGAAACCGTCCTGTCCGAAGAAGACATGCAAAAGCGCCGCCAGCGCCTCAAGGCCCTGATCAAGCTGGGCAAGACACGCGGCTACCTCACGCACGTGGAAATCAACGACCACTTGCCCGACAAGCTGGTCGATGCCGAA
>CAYXSL010000213.1:0-7385 GCA_964466605.1 uncultured Verminephrobacter sp. | reverse complement strand
GGCCACGTAGGTGCCGCTGGCCTGCTCGGACGCCTGCATCGAGTGGCTGCCCGAGTGCGAGCCGCCACCGCCATAGGGGCCGTGGCTGTAACCACCGCTGTGGCTGCCGCCTGCGCTCATCTGGCTGCTGCGCTGGTAGGTACCGGCCACAAAGTATTCGGACACGCGCTGGGCATAGGCCAGGTCGGTCACGGCGATCTTGGGGGCGGCGCCGGGCTGCTGCGCCTGGGCTCCCGTGCCCCACGCCAGCGTGGTAGCCGCGATCACGGCCAGGGCCGTGTGCAAAGTGGTTCTGCGTTGCATGGTGTGCTCCTTGTGAGCTATGGAGTCGGCGTCAACCCACCTGAAACCGTTCACGCTGAGCCTGTCGAAGCGCCGCGTGAGGCTTCGACAGGCTCAGCCCGAACGGTGGTGCGAGTTCGAATGCCGGCTCCATAACGGGAAATCAAAAATCAATCAGACGTCGCAAGCAGTCGCCACGGTCGGTCCGATACTGGTGCGAGAAAAAGAGAGAGTTAGAGGAGCGGCGCAGCCGCTCAGGGCCTTGACCCCTTACCTCTTGCTCGTCTTTCTAATTTCCTTTTCGTCCTGCCACTCGATCGTGCCTTCCTGCACATCAAACAGCTTGAGCGTGAACTTGTAGTACACGTCCTTGGTCGCGTTGTTCTGCTTGACGATGCTGGTCAGCTCGCCTTCCATGCTGTACTTGGCGGCCGTCATCTGGCCGACCTTGGCGGTGGTGCCCTGCTTGTACAGGCCGCTCTGGTTCTGGCGCTGCAGCTCGTCCACGCCGGCCTGCATCTCGTTGATGGAGCGCACAAAACGCACCTTGCCCGACTTGACCAGCGCGGTCTGGATCGAGTTCATCACGTTGGTGGTGTCGATGTACTCGCTGGTCTTGTTCTTCACGGTGGAGATCGTCACCGTGGGGCGACCCTGGAAGATGCCGGTTTCCAGCAGGCCGCCGGTCATCTTCTCGGCAATCATCTGCAGGTCGGTGGAGCCGAACTCGTTGGTCACCAGCTCGACGGCCTTGGCGTCGCCGTAGTTGACCTGGCGGTCGAAACGCACGGTGGGCGAAGACAGGTTCTGGCAGGCCGTGAGGGCCAGGGTGCCGGCCGCAAGGGCCAGGATGAGCGCGCTGCGCTGGATGCGGTTCTTGGTTGTCATGGTTTTTTACTCCTCACTCAATCTTGGGTGTCTGGCACCGGCGCTCAGCGCGGCTCCACATTCATCTCAAGGCGCAGATCGACAGCCGCAGAAGTGGGCGCCACGCTCTTGACCGTCTGCTGGCCCAGGCCCAGCACACTCATCTGCTTCCAGGACTCGCCATCGCCCACCTGGTTGCCCACGTTGTCCAGCCACTTGAAGCGGTAGAACACGGTGCGGTCGGTGCGGCCCATGTTGGCCATGTCGGCCTGCACGACGAGGATGTCGTTCTTGCGCACGATGCGCATCTCGCGCACGGCGATGCTGTTGGCTTCGCCACGCAGCGCCACCTTGGCGGCCACGGCCAGCGGCGTGGCCGGGTCGTGCAGCTGGGCGCTGGCGCTGCCCGCCAGGGTCATCAGGGCCGCGCACAGCACTGCGGGGATCGCGGCGGGGACAAAACGGGTTCTCATGCCAGAGGCTCCTTGAATGGGGTCGGAAACAGGGTCAGTTCTTGGCGGCCGCAGCGGGCTGGGCGGCCGTGGGCTTGACGTTGGCCGCCGGCACGGTGCGCGCGCGGGTGTTGTTGGTGGTGCGCACCGGGGCAGCAGGCGCAGCCGCTGCGGCGGGGGCTGGCTGGGGCGCAGCGGCCACGGCAGGCAGCTGGCCCAGCATGGCCACGTCGCCGGTCAGCACGCTGTTGTCATACATGCGCAGCGGCACCAGCGCGTATTGGCCGTCGATCTTGATGGGCTGGGGCAGCTGGCGGCCGTTCACGCTCACCAGGTGTTCGCCTGGGGGCAGGTAGCCACGGGCCACATACACGCGGCCGGGCAACATGCGCCACATGCGGTCGTCGGCCTGCTCGGTGGCCACCGAGGCAGCCGCGCCGATGATGCCGCCGATCAGGCCACCGCGCTTTTGCAGCTCGTTCTGCAGCACGCCCTTGGCCACGGCGCGCGTGAAGCCACGCAGCACCATGCCAGGCATTTCGTCCTTGAGCGCGCGGCGTGCCATCACGTTCACGTCCACCACCTTCTCCAGCTTGAGGTCGGTGCCCGCAGCAGAGATGGTGGTCAGCAAAGCGTCCTTGGACGGCTCGATCACGGGGTAGGAAATGCTGGCGGTGACCAAACCACGGCCCGTGGGCACAGGGATGGTGAAGGCCTTGGGCTTGCGCGCGGGGGCATCACCGGCTTCGACGATGAAGAGCACGTCGGTCATGCGCTGGCGGCGCTTCCAGGTGAAGCCGGTGCGGTTGTCCAGGCCACGCAGGCCTTCCTCGAGCACCGCCGTTTCGGGCTTGAGTTCGATGGCCTTGCGGTAGCCGGGCGCGGCCAGGCCGGGCTCGTTGAGCATTTCGTACAGGAAGCCGGCCAGGTAGTGGGACAGGGCGTTCTGGTAGCCGTTCTTGAGGGCCAGCACCTCGGGGTCGTTGAGCGTCTCCACCGGATAACCGTTGAGTTCCTTGCCGCCGGAGGTCTCGCCCTTGTACTTGGCCTCTCCCTCGGCCGCCATGGTTTCCGGGGCGCGGTACTCGGCAATGATGGCCTCGCGCTCGTGCGTGCGCTTGATGTCCACGCGGGCGTTTTCGAAGTCGCCCACGGCCATGCGGTTGAGCGCCAGGCGCGTGGTCACCCACACTTTTTCGTAGTCCTGGCCTTCGTAGACCTTCAGGCGCTCGCTGATCAGCGCAGCACCCACGGTGCCCATGAGCTTGCTGGGGTTGGTCTTGGCGGTCTCTTCCCATTCCTTGACCTTGTTGTCGGCCAGCAGGAAGGCGTTGGTGCTGTCAGGGTAGCGGCGGTCCATGCGCAGCAGCTCGCCACGCTCCATGTTGTAGAGCAGCGCCGTTTTTTCTTCTTCGGTCTTGGCCGTGCTTTCCAGCTGGGCGATGGCGGCAGGAATGCCGCCGCTGCGCCCGGCCGTCTGCATGTCGGTGGCCAGCTTGTCGTGGCTTTGCATGGTGGCGCAGCCGGTCAGGGCAGCGCTCAGGGCCAGCACCCACAGCAGGCGCGGGCGGAAACGGGGTTGTGTCATGGATGCTCCTTGCAGATCGATCGGTTGCTCACCAGAAACACCCCCGCGTTCCCCACGCGCAGCATGGCAACACGCTGCGGCGACTTTTCTGAAAAGTGGCGCTGCAGACGCGGCATGCGTGGTGGAAGTCCCGGACAAGGCAGGTGCTGGCAGCGCGTGTGCCCCCTCCCGGTGCAAGTACGTGCTGCGTGCGGCCCCCTCTGGCTGTGAGTTTCTTGGTTCTTGTGTATGGGGTTGTAGCCAGCGGCGGAATGTAGCAAAAGCTTGTATCTTTTCTGTAACCGTGTGGGGCCAGTGACACAGGCTGGCACACAAAGCAGGGTGCGGCGCATGTCGTCACCCCTCCACGCGGTTCAGCGGCATGCGGTACAGCCACACCACCCGCCCGCCCGGCGCACGCAGCTGGGCGCTGGGCAGCACACCGGGCACGGCGAACTCGAGGCTCACCAGCCAGGCGCCCGGGGCCAGTTCGGCCTCGGCCTTGGCGGCCGCGCGGGCCATGCTTTCGGGGCGCTGGAACAAATAGACCATGCGGTAGGGGCTCCAGTCGGCCTTCCACATGTCAGCCCGCCGCACCTGGGCCCAGGGGCACAGGGCGGCGCACAGCAGGCGCAGGGGCCAGCTCCACTCCAGCCCCTCCAGTTGGGCGGCGGGGTAGGCGTGGCGCAGCGCCTTGAGGCCATCGCCCAGGCCACAGCCCGCGTCGAGCACCCGCGCGCCCAGTGGCAGCGGCGCCTGCACGGCCAGGGCCTGCAGCGCGTGGCGCGGTGTGGGGAACAGCGGCGCATCGCGCCAGGCGTTGAGCGGGTAGACCAGCAGCAGCAGCGACAGCGGCACCAGCCAGGCCCAGGTGGGCAGGCTGGCCGCGCCCAGCAGCGCCAGCGACAGCGGAAACCCTGCCGCAATCAGTCCGCGCCGCCACCAGCTGCCGCCCAGCACACTGGCGGCCGTGCCCAGCAGGCAGGCGGCCAGCAAGGCGCCCACGGGCGGCACGGCGGCGCGCTGCAGCGCCACAAACACCAGCCACGCGCCCGCCCACGCCATCAGCGCGGGCAGGGGCCAGGGCATGCGCAGGGCCAGCATGGGATGTCTTTGCTCTCGGCTCAGCGCCCGAACAGGCCAGCCGGCAAGGGGAAGGGGTTCACCGCCTCGCCAGAAACACCAGCCAGTGCGCCCGTGAGCAGCAGTCGCACCCTCCGCAGGATCTGCGGGGCCTTGGCGGTCGGGGCATGCAGGCCCAGCCAGGCCACACACGGGCCAGTGGCCAGGCAGGCGGGGGGCAAAACAAGGCGCAAAGAAGTCATGGTGGTCTGCTAGGGAGATACAGGGATCACCCGGCAAACCATCGTGGGCCGCAGCGCGGCATCGTCGCCGCCCTGTGAAGAGGCCTTGCGGTCAACCCGGGTGTGTTGAACGCAGCGCAGTGTAGGCCCCGCACTGACGCATTTTGCCTGCGCAAGTTACCTGTGGAAACTGCTTGTGTGCGCTATTTCACGCATCCCCGGGGCAAGCAGCAGGCCCTGGCCTAGCCGCGCAGGCGGTCGATCAGCCCGTTCAAAGCCTCCAGCGAGCCAAACTGGATCGCCAGCTCGCCCATGTCTTCCACCTTGCCATGGCGCTTGACGCGCTTTTTCACGCGCACCTCGACCTCGGCCATGAGCAGGTCCGACAACTCCTCTTCCACGCGCTTGAGGTCGCGCGACTTCTCCTTCTTGGGCTTCTGGGGCACCAGGCTGAATTCGGCGCCGATCTTCTTGACCAGCGCCTCGGCCTCGCGCACCGAGAGCTTTTTGGCCGCGATCTGGTTGCCCGCCGTGATCTGCGCGGCGCGGTCCAGCGCCAGCAGCGCGCGCGCATGGCCCATGTCGATGTCGCCCGCCATGAGCATGGTCTGCACCGGCTCGGCCAGGTTCAAGAGGCGCAGCAGGTTGCTGGCGGCGCTGCGCGAGCGGCCCACGGCCTGCGCGGCCAGCTCGTGCGTGAGGCCGAACTCGCGCACCAGACGCTGCAGGCCCTGGGCCTCTTCCAGCGGGTTCAGGTCTTCGCGCTGGATGTTCTCGATGAGCGCCATGGCAGCGGCGGACTCGTTGGGCACATCGCGCACCAGCACCGGCACTTGGTCCAGCCCCGCCAGGCGCGAGGCCCGAAAGCGCCGCTCGCCCGCAATGATTTCGTACTTGCCCGCGTGCTCGCCGTCCACCAGACGCCGCACCAGGATGGGCTGCATGATGCCCTGGGCCTTGATGGATTCGGCCAGCTCGTACAGCGCGCCCTCGTCCATGCGCGTGCGCGGCTGGTACACGCCGGGCACCAGTTCGGAGAGCGGCAGGCTGCTGGGCAAGCCCGCCTCGGCGGCCTGGGCTTGCTCCACTTTGTCTTCGACCTTGGGGCCCAGCAGGGCTTCGAGGCCTCGGCCGAGGCCCTTGGGTTTTTTGGTGACCATGCGGTGTCTTCTTCTCGAAAAGGAATGGGGGAGAGGGAAAAATCTTCAGCGGTCGATGATGACCAGCGTGCCGTGGCTGCCGGGCGCCACGGCGTGGGGCACGCCTGCGGGCACGATGAACACCTCGCCCGCGTGCACCTCGGTGACCTGGCCTTGCAGGGTGAGGCGCATGCAGCCGTCCAGCACCAGCAGGGCCTCGTCAAAGTCGTGCGATTCGTCGGGGTAGGCTGCGTCGTCCATGCGCAGCACCTTGAGGTTGGCGCCCGCCGCCCGGCCCACCACCGTGGAGTTCCAGGCGCGGGGCAGTTGGTCGGCGATGGCAGCGAGAGGGATTTTGGACATGGATGCGAAACGGAACAGGGAGTTGTCAACGCGGGGTACGACCCACCGCCTGGCCCATGGCGCGGCGCTTTTTGCGGCTGCGCCACAGGCGCAGCCACACACCAAACGCCACCGTGAGCAGCACCAGGGCCAGCATGAACTGCCCCAGCGCACCCACCACCACCGCCCCGCTGGGCAGCAGCCAGGCCAGCACCATGTGCAGCGCATCAAGCGGCAGGTAAAGATGGACCGGACGCCGCTGAGGCGTTGGGGATTGGCTCTGCGCAGCACCCGCAGCTGGCAGGCGCTTGCGCCAGAACGCCCAGCGGCTCATGCCAGGGTGGCGAGCTGCATCAGCCAGCCGCGCCCCTCGTCCCAGTTGCCCAGCCCGGATTCGGCATTGATGTGCCCGCGCTCGCCGTAGTCGATGAAGCGCGCCCCCCAGGCTTGCGCCAAGTTTTCGGCGCGCTCGAAGCTGCAATACGGATCGTTGCGGCTGCCCACCAGCACCGTGGGGAACGGCAGCGGCTGGCGCGCAATGGGTGCCCAGCCGTGGATTTGCGCCGCCAGGTCGGGCCGCTCCACATCGCCAGGGGCCACGAGCAGCGCGCCGCGCACCTTGGCCGCGTGGCGGGAGTGCGCCGCCCACCAGGCGGTGAGGATGCAGCCCAGGCTGTGCGCCGCCAGCACCACGGGGCCATCGGCATCAAGCACGGTCTCTTCCAGGCGCGCCGACCAGTCGCCGCGCAGCGGGCGCATCCAGTCATGCTGTTCCACGCGCTGGTCGCCGTGCAGGGCCTCCCAGCGGCTTTGCCAGTGGTCGGGGCCGGAGTTCTGCCAGCCGGGCAGCAGCAGGATGGTGGCGGGCTTCATTACTATCAATTTAATAGCTACTGACGCTTACCCATCAGGCGGAAGCAGGCATTTTGGCCATGGAAGCAGCCGCAGCGGGCATGGTTTTCACACGCGCGACCATCTCCTCGGCAAACTCGACAAAAGCCTGGCTGCCCTTGGCCAGCGGGTCGAACACCACGCCGGGCAGCCCATAGCTGGGCGCCTCGGCCAGGCGCACATTGCGCGGGATCACGCTGTTGAACACCTTGTCGCCAAAGTGGCCCTTGAGCTGGTCGCTCACCTGCTGCTGCAGCGTGATGCGCGGGTCGAACATCACGCGCAGCAGGCCGATGATCTGCAGGTCCGTATTGAGGTTGGCATGCACCTGCTTGATGGTGTTGACCAGATCGGTCAGGCCTTCCAGCGCAAAGTACTCGCACTGCATGGGCACGATCACGCCATGGGCGCTGCACAGGCCGTTGAGCGTGAGCATGCTCAAGGACGGCGGGCAGTCGATGAGCACAAAGTCAAAGTCTGCATCCGCCTCGGCCAGCGCCGCCTTGAGGCGCTTTTCGCGGTGCTCCAGCATCACCAGCTC
>CAYXSL010000212.1:0-7387 GCA_964466605.1 uncultured Verminephrobacter sp. | reverse complement strand
GGCGTCCGGCCAGGCGCTGCAGCACCTTGGGGAGGCGGCTTTTCATGCGCGTGCCCTTGCCGGCCGCCATGATGAGGATGTCGATTGGGGTCATGGATAGGAAGTGGGAATAAGGCGCGGCAGGCACCTGCGCGCAGGTTTGCCGGGGATTATCGACGGCGGCACGGCCCCTGCAAAACGCTACTCCATCAATAGCAAACCCGGCATGTTCCACCAGCGCATCAAGCCATTCGCGTCTCTCACCGTCGGCGCCCGCGCTGGCTACAGCAACGGCATCAGCCGGGGCGGCGTGTCGTAGTACTCGGCGATGCGCGCCAGCGCGCGGGTGTTGAGCAGGCGCAGCCGCCCGTTCTTGAGCTCGTGCAGGCCCAGCAGGGCCAGGCGCCGCAGCGTCTTGTTGGTGTGCACCAGCGACAGCCCGAGCGCGTCGGCGATGTGCTGCTGGTTGAGCGGGAACGCCACCGAACCGTCTTCCACCAGCCCGATGCGATCGAGCCTCCGGTACAGGTGCATGAGCAGCATGGCCACACGCTCGGTGGCGTTGCGGCGGCCGGCGGTGAGCAGGTTGTCGTCCACATGGCCTTCTTCGTGGGCCGACAGCCAGGTGATGTCGTAGCCCAGGCGCGGGTGCTCGCGAAACAGCGCCCACAGGCTGTCGTTCTGGAACACACACAACGAGCAGTCGGTCAGCGCCTCGATGCCGTGCGCCGACACCTCGCCAAACTCCTGCTGCAGCCCCACGAGGTCGCCGGGCAGCAAGAAGTTGAGGATCTGGCGGCGCCCGTCGCTCAGCGTCTTGTAGCGAAACGCCCAGCCCGAATACAGCGTGAACAGCTTGGCGTTGGTCTGGTTCTCACGCACCAGCGCACCGCCTGCTGCCACAGCCAAGCTGTCGGTGCGAAAGCCTTCAATGAAGTCCAGCACCTCCGGTTTGACGGCGGTAAAGGCTCCCGTCTTGCGCAACCGGCAATCGAAGCAGGCCGGAGCACAGACAGGGGCAGGCAAGATGACGTTCATGGGAAGGCGATTCTAGGGATGCTCTGCACGAATCCCACGACACGTGAGCACAGCGGATCGGGAGGGGCTGCCAGGCGCAAAACTCAAAGCGTAAAAGGCAGCATAGCCTTAGCTATTGCAAGCTATAGCGAGCATTTGCGGCGCTGCGGACCGCACGAGACCGCAGATGCACGCAGCGCGCTGATTCTTGCAGAGGATCCCCCGGGATGGAGACCACGCTGAAACACCCCGTTGCAACATAGCGGCGCGCGGGGCGCCACCGCCGCCGCCTCTATGTCTTTTGACATTGCGCGCGCACCCTGCGCTCCCTACATTGGGCTGCATCTATGAATCTATCCCCCGCCTTGTATGAGGTGCTCTACGTGAGCACCATTGCCCCCGATCAACCGCTGAGCGTGGTGGCCGAAATTGCAGGGCGCGCGCGCTTTGTGAATGCCGAGTTGGACATCACGGGCTTGCTGATCTTTGACGGACAGCGCTTTTGCCAGCAGCTGGAAGGTCCGCAAAACGCCGTGCTCAAACTCATCGAGCGCATTCGCAACGACCCCCGCCACATCAACCTCGAAGTACTGCACCACGGCCCGCTGGCCGGGCGGCGCTTTCAGCACTTCAGCCTGGCGTTCAGCACCGTGGAAGAGGTGGAGGCGCTGGCCCGCATGGAGCTGCTGGACGGGGACGCAGCCATGGCCGCGTTCGAGATCGTGCGGGGCGAGCTGGCGCTCTGAACCGCAACCTCGCGCCCGTCCACCGGTCACGCAGCTTCGGTCCAACGCCGCAGGATCAGCGTGGCATTGACGCCGCCAAAACCAAACCCGTTGAGCATGGCGTGCGTGAGCGCCATGGGCCGGGGCCGCAACGCCACCAGGTTCAGCCCCTCGGCCAATGCGTCAGGCACGTGCAGGTTCAGCGTGCCGGGCACCACCTGGTCGCGCAGCGCCAGCGTGGTGAAGATGGCCGCCACGGCACCTGCCGCCCCCAGCAGGTGGCCGGTGGCCGACTTGGTAGAACTGATGGCTACCTGCGCCCCCGCGCCAAACACGCGGCGAATGGCGGCCAGCTCGCCCCGGTCTCCCACGCCGGTGGAGGTGGCGTGGGCGTTCAGGTGCTGCACATCCTGCGCCGTGAGGCCTGCCTGTGACAGCGCGGCCCACATGCTGCGCGCAGCGCCGTCACCGTCTTCGGGGCCTGCGGTGATGTGGTACGCATCGGCCGACGTGCCGTAGCCCACCAGCTCGGCCAGCGGCTGCGCGCCGCGCGCGCGGGCATGGTCCAGCGCCTCGATGACCAGCATGCCCGCGCCCTCGCCCATCACGAAGCCATCGCGCTGCGCATCGAACGGGCGCGATGCCTGTTCGGGTTTGTCGTTGAACGCCGTACCCAACGCCTTGGCCGCCGCAAAGGCGCCCAGGCTCACGCGGTCGATGGCGGCCTCGGTGCCGCCGCAGACGGCCACATCGGCCTCGCCGCAGCGGATCAGGCGCGCGGCATCGCCAATCGCCTGCACGCTGGCCGCGCAGGCCGTGACCGGCGCGCCCAGCGGCCCCTTGAGCCCGTGGCGGATGGACACCTGCCCCGCCGCCAGGTTGACCAGGAACGACGGCACGGTGAACGGCGACAGGCGCTGCGGCCCGCGCGTTTCGGTGGTGCGCACGGCGTCTGCAATCGCACCAAAGCCGCCAATGCCCGAAGCGATGACGGTGGCCGTGCGCGCCAGTGCCGACTCGCCGCCCCCCACCACCGGCCAGCCCGCCTGGGCCAGTGCCTGGTCCGCAGCGCCCAGCGCAAAGGGGATGAAGCGGTCCATCTTGCGCTGGTCCTTGGCCGAGACGACGGCGTCCACATCCCAGCCGCCTTCGGGGTCTGCGGACAGCGGCAGCACCTGCCCAGCCACCTTGGCGGGCACCCCTTCGGTCACGGCCTCGGGCAGCACGGTGATGCCCGAGCGGCCCTCCAGCAGCCGCTGCCAGGCCAGCTCCACCTGGCAACCCAGGGGCGACACCAGGCCCATGCCGGTGATGACAACGCGGCGCATCAGCGGGCCGCTCCGTGCGCAGCGGGCGCAGCAGTCGCCAGGGCGCTGCGGTGGAAAAGAGGGGTGGGGGTCATGGAATCACCTCGCTGGTTGCTGCCCGGCGCCTCTGCGGCCCCGGGTTGACGGGGCCAGCGGCCGCCCGGTGACGGGCCACGCGGTCACGCCGCCGCAGAAGGGCCGGGCATTTATGATTAGGGCCGTCATCATAAACACAAAACACCACTTTGCGTACGATCGCAATCAATAGAAGGCCCATCCCATGAAAGTCTCCAAGGCACAGGCCGCCGAAAACCGCCAGGGCATCCTGGACGCCGCCGCCCGGCTCTACCGCGAGCGCGGCCTCACAGGCGTGGGTGTGGCCGACATCACGCGCGACGCGGGGCTCACGCATGGCGGGCTGTACCGGCATTTCGAGTCCAAGGACGCCCTGGTGCGCGAAGCATGCGCCCGCGCGTTCGACTGGTCGATTGCGCCGCTGGACGGCCACACGCCCAACGCCAGCGTGGCCGACCGCATCCAAAGCTACCTCTCGCCCCAGCACCGCGACACCCCCGGCAGCGGCTGCCCCGCCGCCGCGCTGGCGGTGGACGCAGCGCGCGCGGGGCCTGAACTCTCCCAGGTGTTTGCCGAAGGCATCGAGCGCAACATCCAGCGCTTTGCGCAATTGCTGGCCGACAGCGCGCCTTCCGTGCCCGCGGCAACCACCCCGCGGGAGGCCGACGAAGCGGTGGCCACCGCAGCCACCCACCGCGCGCACGCCATGCAGGTGCTGGCCACCATGGTCGGCGGCCTGGTGCTGGCCCGCGCCACAGCGGCCGCGCAGCCGGGCTTGTCTGAGGAGATTCTGACCACCCTGCAGGACCAGCTGATCCAGTGGCTGGAGGCGCCACGCGCTGAAGGCCGGTGAGCAGGGAACGATCTGTTGCTATCAAAAGAAGAGCTTCTTGCGCTACATGGATGCGCGCAAGAAGCTCTTTTATGTATGAAACCGAGAGGCCATCCGGCAGGCGGCACGGTGCGCCCCAGCCCCTCGGCGGAAGGGATCAGGCGCAGCAGGCGTCGCTGGCCACCGCCACCGATGGGCTGCCGAACGCCGCGCGGCGCCACCAGGGGGTGGCGGTGCTGCCGGCTTCCACCGGCGTGCGGGTCCAGCGGTATTGCAGGCGTTCGCGGCCCACGGGCTCGACCACGGCATGCTGGCCCGCGGCGACCCACAGGGTCTGGCCAGCGTGCAGGAACACGTCACCGGCTTCGGCGCCCGTGCCGTAGGGGCCCGCATCCAGCGTGACCCAGGCCTGGCCTTCGGCGATGCGCAGGGCCATGGGCGCGCGGGGCGTGAGGCTGAGGGCCTTGCCTGGCAGCAAGGTGCTGGCACCGTGGGCGGCAGCAGCCGTGGCAGCGGTGGAAAAGAACTTGAAGGTCTGCGAGGCAATGGTCATGTGAATCTCCGGGTTTACCCTTGATGGACTCTATGGTGCGCTGTGCTAGCAGCTGCGTCCAATGAAAAGGAATGCGTCGATTGATGCTCTTCTTGCATGTCGCTCTCAGGCGGGCGTGCGCTCACGCGGAGGCGCTATCCGAAAGAGAGCAAAACGCGTGATTCCCAGCACCAGCCGCCCTCCGGCGCCAAGTGCCTGTGCACCCGCCAGCCCCACGGCGCGCCCGCCTTGGGCCAGCGCCTGCACCAGGTCGCGCAGGGGCTGGACCACGCCACATTCCCATTCGGCACCGGGCCGCAGGGCACGCTGGGCCTGCGCAGGCACTGGTGCGGGGGCGCCGTGCCAACGGAAGGCCACGTCCTCGGCGGGCAAGCCTGCCGGGGTCCAAGCCTCCATCACCACATGCTGGCCGGCCGCGATCTCGAGGCGGTCACCGGCCTGCAGCAGGTGGTCGGCCACGCCAAGGAGCAAATCTGCGGGCATGTCGGCGGGCTGGCGGCGGGGCAAGGTGCCCCTCAGCGTGAGCCAGACCCGGCCCTGGGCAATCTCCAGCACGCTGCGCTCGCGCGGGTGCAGTGACAGGGCACGGCCGGGGGTCAGTTTCCAGCAACCGGCCGCAGAACGGCCAGCCACGGCGGCTTGCACGGATTGTTGCGATTCCAGAACATTGCGGGAAGACATGACAGGCTCCTTAGGGTGAATAAAACAGGTGTTTTGGAGCATGAATAGTGATCCTTGCGCCACACACAGTCCAATGAAAACGCGGTACGCTATTCATTCCATCAACGCATGAATCAAATCCCTCCGGGAGCCCTGCCATGGCCTCTGCCGAATACGCCCCTGCCGTCCTGCGCACCCGCCCCGTGGCCACGGGCCACTGGCGCGCCTTTCTGGCCGTGGCGCGGCACCTGAACTTCCGTGCCGCGGCCGACGAGCTGGCGCTCACCCAGTCGGCCGTGAGCCGCCAGATCCAGGCGCTGGAAGAAGAGGTGGGCGTGGTGCTGTTCCTGCGCCACACGCGTGCGGTGGAGCTGACCAGCGCGGGCGCGCAGCTGCAGCGTGCCGTGGGCCCGGCGCTGGAGCGCATGGACGCCGCCGTGCGACTGGTGCGCCAGACGGCCGGGCGCCGCAGCGTGGCCATCACCACCTGGGCCAGTTTTGCGTCGATGTGGCTGATCCCGCGCATGGAGGAGTTCCAGCGCGACAACCCGGGCATCGACATCCGCATCGATGCCACTGATGTGCCGGTGGACCTGGAAACCTCGGACGTGGACCTGGCCCTGCGCTACGCCATGCCCAGCCAGTCCATCACGCAGGGCGGCCAGCGCCTGTTTGGCGAGCAACTGGCCGTGGTGGCCAGCCCCTGGCTGCTCAAAAGTGGCAAGCCGCTGCGCACGCCCGCCGACGTGTCCCAGTTCACGCTGATCGAGGCGGGCGACGCGCACCGCAGCCAGCAGCTGGAGTGGCTGAGCTGGCGCCGCTGGTTTGACGCGCGCGACCTGGCCAAGCTGCAGCCCGAGCGCTGGCTGTACTTCAACTACGCGCACCAGATCGTGCAGGCCGCCCTCAGCGGCCAGGGCCTGGCGCTGGCACGCATGCCATTGATTGCGGACGCGCTGGCCTCGGGCGACCTGGTGGAGGTGCTGCCCGGCCACCGCATCGACTCCCCCCTGGCCTACTGGCTGATGGTGGGGCCGCGCAGTGCACACCGCCCTGAAATCAAGGCGTTCTGCGCCTGGCTGCAGGTGCAGGCCGAGGCCACCCGCCAGGCGATTGGCGATGTACCCGACACAGATCTGAACGACAACCTGGACGGTGCCTGAAAAGAAAAAAGCGCCGGCCTGTGCAGGCCCGGCGCTTTTGCTTCTGTTTTTATAGCAATTACCGCTTATCCAGCGCGCGGTAAAGGCCGATTTAGCTCGAAAAATCAGGCCAATGTGACCCGCGCGAACTTGCGCTTGCCCACCTGCACCACGTAGGTGCCAGCGGCCAGCTTCAGGCCCTTGTCGCTGACCACGCTGCCATCCACACGCACGCCGCCGCCGTCGATCAGGCGGTTGGCCTCGCTGCCCGAAGGCGCCAGGTTGGCCTGCTTGAGCAGCGCGCCAATGCCCAGGGGTGCGCCCGACAGGCTCACTTCCGGGATCTCATCGGGCACGCCGCCCTTGCTGCGGTTGATGAAATCCTGCTCGGCCGCATCGGCCGCTGCCGCGCTGTGGAAACGCGTGGTGATCTCCTTAGCGAGCATCACCTTGGCGTCCTTGGGGTTGCGCCCGCCCGCCACCTCGGCCTTGAGCGCGGCGATCTCGGCCAAGCTTTGGAACGACAGCAGGGTGAACCAGTCCCACATCAAGGTGTCGCTGATGGACAGCACCTTGGCGAACATGGTGTTGGCGTCCTCGGCAATGCCGATGTAGTTGTTCTTGGACTTGGACATCTTGTCCACGCCATCGAGCCCCACCAGCAGCGGCATCGTGAGCACACACTGCGGCTCCTGGCCATATTCCTGCTGCAGGTGGCGCCCCATGAGCAGGTTGAACTTCTGGTCCGTGCCGCCCAGCTCCAGGTCGCTCTTCAAAGCCACCGAGTCATAGCCCTGCATCAGCGGGTACAGAAACTCATGCACCGCGATGGACTGGCCGGTGGTGAAGCGCTTGTGGAAATCGTCGCGCTCCATCATCCGTGCCACGGTGTAGCGGGAGGCCAGCTGGATCATGCCGCTCGCGCCCAGGGGTTCGCTCCACTCGCTGTTGTAGCGGATCTCTGTTTTGGCCGGGTCCAGCACCATGCTGGCCTGCTTGTAATACGTCTCGGCGTTCACCTTGATCTGCTCGGGCGTGAGCGGCGGGCGGGTGCTGTTGCGGCCCGAGGGGTCGCCGATCAGGCTGGTGAAGTCGCC
>CAYXSL010000211.1:0-7404 GCA_964466605.1 uncultured Verminephrobacter sp. | reverse complement strand
CGATTTGGTGGTGGTCAACACCTGCGGTTTTATTGATAGCGCGGTGGAGGAATCGCTGGATGCCATAGGTGAAGCCATAGCGAAGAACGGCAAGGTCATCGTGACCGGTTGTTTGGGCGCTAAAAAAGGTGTGGTGGAAGCGGCTCACCCTAATGTATTAGCCGTAACCGGCCCGCATGCGCTAGAGGAAGTGATGACAGCGGTGCACGCCAACTTGCCTAAATTGCATGAGCCCTTTGTTGATTTGGTGCCGCCACAAGGCATACGCTTAACACCTAGCCATTATGCTTATTTAAAGATATCCGAAGGCTGTAACCACCGCTGCAGTTTTTGCATCATCCCCAGTATGCGTGGCGATTTAGTCAGCAGGCCGATAGGCGAGGTCTTGAACGAAGCGGAAAACTTAGTCAATGCCGGTGTCTCGGAAATTCTAGTGATTTCTCAAGACACCTCGGCTTACGGCGTGGACGTCAAATACCGCACAGGCTTTTACGACGGCAAGCCCGTCAAGACGCGCATGCTCGATCTGGTCAAGACCCTGGGCGAGTTGGCCGAGCCCTACGGCGCCTGGGTGCGCCTGCACTATGTGTACCCCTACCCGAGCGTGGACGAGGTGATCCCGCTCATGGCCACGGGCAAGGTGCTGCCGTACCTGGACGTGCCGTTTCAGCACAGCCACCCCGATGTGCTCAAGCGCATGAAGCGCCCGGCCAGCGGCGAACGCAATCTGGAGCGCATCCAGCGTTGGCGCGAGGCCTGCCCCGAACTGGTCATCCGCAGCACCTTCATTGCGGGCTTCCCCGGCGAGACGGAGGAAGAGTTCCAGCACCTGCTGGACTTCGTGCGCGAGGCGCAGATCGACCGCGCAGGCTGTTTTGCCTACAGCGACGTGAACGGCGCCGCCGCCAACGAGCTGCCAGGCATGCTGCCCATGGAAGTGCGCGAAGAGCGCCGGGCCCGCTTCATGGCCGTGGCAGAGGAGGTTTCGATCGCCAAGCTGCAGCGCCGCGTGGGTGCCACCATGCAGGTGCTGGTGGACCATGCCCCCGCTTTGGGCAAAAAGGGCGGCCGGGGCCGCAGCTATGCCGATGCGCCCGAGATCGACGGCGTGGTGCATCTGCTGCCGCCCGAGAAGATCAGCAAGCAGCTCAAGGTGGGCGAGTTCACCAAGGCGCGCATCGTGGGCACGCAGGGGCACGATCTGGTGGCTGTGCCAGTGTGACCGTGCCTGATTTTGAGGATGCTATTATTTGTATAGCTACCCGCGCTTGTCTGTCAGGCGAGGGGCCTCAAAAATACCAATAAAAAAGGCTTCCCGAGGGAAGCCTTTTTTTGTGGGCCGAAGCAGAAGCCTCGGGCCAGCAAGCCTTAGACGCGCTTGCGGTATTCGCCGGTGCGGGTGTCGATTTCGATCTTGTCGCCTTGCGACACGAACAGGGGCACGGGCACTTCGAAACCGGTGGCGATCTTGGCGGGCTTCATGACCTTGCCGGAGGTGTCGCCCTTGACGGCGGGTTCCGTCCAGGTGATTTCGCGCTCGACGCTGGTGGGCAGTTCGACCGAGATGGCCTTGCCGTCGTAGAACACCACTTCAACAGCCATGCCGTCTTCCAGGTAGTTCAGCGAGTCGCCCATGTTTTCGGCTTCGACTTCGTACTGGTTGTACTCGGTGTCCATGCACACGTACATGGGATCGGCGAAGTAGGAGTAGGTGCACTCCTTCTTGTCCAGGATCACGTTGTCGATCTTGTCGTCGGCCTTGAACACGACTTCGGTGCCGAAGTTGCCGATCAGGCTCTTGAGCTTCATGCGCACGGTGGCTGCACCGCGGCCGCCGCGGGCGTATTCGGTCTTCAGAACAACCATGGGGTCCTTGCCGTGCATGATCACGTTACCGGCGCGGATTTCTTGAGCGATTTTCATAGCGAGTTGCTTGGGTTGGGGCCGCTCAACGCGCGGGCCGGTGGCTTTCTGTTGTCTCTCAGGGGAGGCAGAAGGCGCGCCGTGCCGATGCATGTTCCGCGGCGGGAATGCGCGAGGGCTGGGCACCGGTGTGCCGCACCTGATTTGCGCAAAGCCTCGGATTTTACCGTTTTTCGGTGACAAAGCCCAAAAGTTGCGCCACAAGGTTGTGCTGCGTCAGCAGGCGTGCGCGGGCAGCGGCGATGCAGGCGGTCCACTCGGCCAGGGTGTCGTCGCCGGGCCACTGCAGGGGCGCGGTGTCAAGCCCGTTCCAGGTGGCATGGAACTGCCGCAGCGAGGCCGGTGCCTTCAACCAGTCCAGAAACGCCCGGAGCTTGTCGTGGTGGGCGTTGTCGTGCTGGGGGTAGATCTGCCAGACCAGGGCCTGCCCGGCCCACAGTGCCCGCACCAGCGAGTCCTCGCCGCGCACGAAGTTCAGGTCGCAGGCCCACAGCATGTCGTCAAACGCCGTTTGGGTGCGTGCAGGAAGGTATGAAATGTATAGCTGCCCAAGATTGCCAGGCGCGCCCAAGCAGGCATTTTGAGCATGATTTTGGTCGGTGCCCAGCGCGGCCTGCACCGCTGCCGTGGGGCGGCCGGGTGTGACCAGCAACTGCGTGGGCCGGGCCTGGCTGTGCTGCAACAGCTCGGGCAGGGCGGCGGGCTCGTAGCAGAACAGGGAGATCCAGCGCTGCCCGGGCCGGTCGCTGTCCAGGCCAAATGCCTCGGCGTGCGCCTGGCGCCAGGCGGGGCGGTCAAATGCCTGGCGCCGGGCCATCAGGTCGTCTTCGCGCAGCAGCCCGCCCGTGGCAGGGGTGAAGCCGGGGTAGAAGAACCAGCGCGTCCAGCCCGCAGCGGGGCCCGCCAAAATGGGCGAAGGCAGCCGGTGGGTGCGCTCTACATAACTTTCTGCCGACAGGTATTCCAGGTTGATCCAGGCAGGTTTTTGGCTGCCTGCGCGCAGCTGGTGAGCGCTGTAAGCTATGAATTCAGGAGCAATTTCGCAGCCAAAGGCCTCCACCATCACATCGGGCGCTGGCTCGTCGGCGCCGGGCGGGGGCGATCCCCAGGCACGCAACTCCACGCCCGGGCAGCCCGCGGGCGCCATCCATGCAAGGGCCGAGGCGTCGTCCACCCACAGGCGCACGCGGTGGCCCAGGCTGGCCAGTTGCGCCACCAGGCGCCAGCACACGCCGATGTCGCCAAAATTGTCGATCACGCGGCAGAACACGTCCCACTGCAAGACGGGGAGTGCGGGGCGTGCAGGGTTCGCGGGCGTTTGGGCTGTCATGCCGCATCTCCCTGTTGTGGCGCAACTGCGCGCAGATGGTCTACCAGCAGCCGTGCCACGCTGGACAGGGATTCCTCGGACCGCACGCACAGCACCAGCTGCCGGTGCGCCCACGGCTCGTTCAGCGTGACCACGCGGATGGGCTGCGTGCCCTTGTACAGCGCAGCGCTGCCGCGTGGCATCACGCCCACGCCCAGGCCCGCCGCGACCATCAGGCACAGCGCGTCGTAGCTCGTCACCTGCATGCGCAGGCGCAGTGGCAGCCCGGCCTCGGATGCGGCGCGGGTCAGCTGGTTGTTGATGGCGCTGCCCGGGTGTGCGCCCACAAAGTCGTAGGGCAGTGCGTCGGCCAGGCGGGCGGACTTGCGGCGCGCCAGTGCGTGCCCCGTGGGCACCACCAGCACCAGCTCGTCGGTGCGGTAGGGCAGTTGCACCACGCGGTCGCCGTAGTGGCCCTGGTTGAGGATGCCCACGTCGGCCGCGTTCTCGGCCACCGACTGCGCAATGGCCGTGCTGATCTGCTCATGCAGGCGCACGTCCACCTGCGGATGCAGCGCCATGAAGCTCTGCAACTGCGCGGGCAAAAACTGCGTGATGGCCGAGATGTTGGCTACCACGCGCACATGGCCGCGCACGCCCGCGCCGTACTCGCGCATCTGGCTGGTGATGCCATCGAGGTCATTGAGCACGCCACGCGCCAGGTTCAGCAGCGCATAGGCGGCGGCCGTGGGCTCGGTGCCCTTGTTGCTGCGGGTGAACAGCTCCACGCGCAGCGTGTCCTCCAGGTCTGCCAGGCGTCGGCTCACGGCCGATGCCGCCAGGTGCTCGCGCGCAGCGGCGGCGGCGATAGTGTTTTCTTCCATCACGGCCACGAACAGGCGCAGGGAGACGGGGTCGAGCTTCATGGGGCGGCATGGTAACCCGCCATGCCGGTTTGCGATGGCAGCTT
Organism: uncultured Verminephrobacter sp.; assembly: GCA_964466605.1. Classification (GTDB taxonomy): domain Bacteria; phylum Pseudomonadota; class Gammaproteobacteria; order Burkholderiales; family Burkholderiaceae_C; genus Acidovorax. The sequence goes on along the minus strand of CAYXSL010000211.1, from coordinate 3,202 downwards.
CGTGCATCAGCGTTTTGCAGACGGGGAGGCTGTGCGCATCATTCGCCCCCAGCAAGCCGGGGCCGCACCCGGCAGGAGACAACATGTCCATGAATTCCCCCCCCCACCCTGCGGCAGCCACGGCGGGTGCCTCGGCCCTGCACGGCGTGCGCGTGATCGAGATGGGCCAGCTCATCGCCGGGCCGTTCTGCGGCAAGACCCTGGGTGAGTTCGGCGCCGAGGTCATCAAGATCGAAGCCCCGGCCGACCCCGAGCGGCCCGAGGTGCCCGGCGGCGACCCGCTGCGCACCTGGCGTCTCATCAAGGAAGGTACCTCTGTCTGGTGGCAGGTGCAGTCGCGCAACAAGCGCTCCGTGGCGCTGGACCTGCGCCAGCTGGAGGGCCAGGACGTTGCGCGCCGCCTGATCGCCGAAGCCGATGTGCTCATCGAGAACTTCCGCCCCGACACGCTGGAGGGCTGGGGCATGTCGCCCGACGAACTGCACGCGCTCAACCCGGGCCTCGTGATTTTGCGCATCTCGGGCTACGGCCAGACCGGGCCCTACCGCGACCTGCCGGGCTTTGGCGTGATCGGCGAGGCCATGGGCGGCCTGCGCCACCTGACGGCGGAGCCGGGCCGCGTGCCGGTGCGTGTGGGCGTGTCCATCGGTGACACGCTGGCGGCACTGCACGGCGCCATTGGCGTACTCACCGCGCTGTACCACCGCAAGGTGAACGGCGGCCAGGGCCAGGTGATTGATGTGGCGCTGCACGAGGCCGTGTTCAACGTGATGGAAAGCCTGATCCCCGAGTACAGCGCCTTTGGAGCGGTGCGCGAGGCCGCAGGCAGCGCGCTGCCGGGCATTGCGCCCAGCAATGCCTACCCCTGCCAGGACGGCTGGGTGCTGGTGGCCGGCAATGGCGACAGCATCTTCAAGCGGTTGATGACGGCCATCGGCCGGCAGGACCTGGCCGACGCACCGGACCTGGGCAGCAACGCGGGCCGCGTGGCGCGGGTGGAAGAAATCGACGCCGCGATTGGCGCCTGGACCGCCGCGCGCTCGGTGTTGCAGGTGATGGAGACGCTGGGCGCTGCCCGTGTGCCCGCAGGCAAGGTCTACACCGCCAAGGACATTGCTGAAGACCCGCACTACCGCGCCCGCGACATGCTGCTGACGCAAGAAACGCGCGACGGCTACAGCGTGCAGGTGCCGGGCATCGTGCCCAAGCTCTCGGGCACGCCCGGCCGCATCCGCAGCAGCGCGCCGCACCTGGGCGACGACACCGATGCCGTGCTGGCCGAGGCAGGCCTCACGGCCGAACAGATCACGTTGCTGCGCAGCAAGGGGGTAATTCAATGAGTGCACCCAATACGGTGTGGCAGGGTGCGGGCCGCCGCATCCACATGCAGGAGGTGGGCCTGCGCGACGGCCTGCAGATGGAAAAGGCCTTTGTGCCCACGGCCGACAAGATCGCGCTGTGCAATGCGCTGTCGGCGGCGGGCCTGGCCAAGATCGAGGTGACCTCGTTCACATCGCCCACAGCCATCCCCGCGCTCAAGGATGCCGAGGTCGTGATGCGCGAGATCACGCGCCGCCCCGGCACGGTCTACACCGCGCTGGTGCCCAATCTGCGCGGCGCTGAGCGCGCCATCGAGTCGCGCACGGACGAGCTGAACCTGGTCATGTCGGTCAGCGCCACGCACAACCTGGCCAACCTGCGCATGACGCAGGAGCAGTCGTTCGCGGCGCTGGCGCAGGTCGTGGCCCTGGCGCAGGGCGCACAGGTGGCGGTGAATGTGTCGCTGTCGTGTGTGTTCGGCTGCCCCATGGAGGGCGATGTGGCCCAGGCCGATGTGTTCGGCTGGGTGCAGCGTTTTGTGGACCGGGGTGTGCGCGGCATCACACTGTGCGACACCACGGGCATGGCCCACCCCACGCAGGTGCGCCAGCTCACGGCAGCGGCCCGCACGCGCTGGCCTGCGGTGGAGTTCACCCTGCATTTCCACAACACGCGTGGCATGGGGCTGGCCAATGTGCTGGCGGCCATCGATGCGGGGGCTGACCGTTTTGACGCCTCGCTGGGCGGACTGGGCGGCTGCCCCTATGCACCGGGCGCCAGCGGCAACGTGTGCAGCGAAGAGATCGTGCATGCGCTGGTGCTGATGGGCTATGACACCGGGGTGGATCTGGCGCAGCTGGTGGCCGCTGCGAAGCAGCTGCCTGCGTTCATCGGCCACGACATTCCCAGCCAGATCGCCAAGGCGGGACCGCGCCTGGCGCTGCACCCGGTGCCTGCGGATTTCGAAGCCATTCGCGAAAGAGCGCTTTCCCGCTGAAGGCGGGCGAGCCTGCATTCCCCATCACACCAGGAGACAAGAGCCATGACATTCCATATTCCACTGTCCCGCCGACTCTTCACGGCCGCCGTGTTGTGCTCCGCAGCCTTCACAGCGGGTGCCCAGGACAAGTACCCGTCCAAGCCCATCACCGTTGTTGTGCCCCAGGCTGCGGGTGGTGCCAACGACGCCATTGCGCGCGTGGTGGCCCAAAAGCTCGGCGAGCAACTGGGCCAGAGCGTGATTGTGGAGAACCGCCCCGGCGCGGGCGGCACGCTGGCCACGGGCACCACGGCCCGTGCGCGCAACGATGGCTACACGCTGCTGCTCACGGCCGACAGCGCGCATGTGATCGGCCCCGCGCTGTACAAGAGCCCGGGTTTTGATCCCGTGAAGGACTTTGCGCCCGTGGCGCCCGTGGCCACAGCGGGCTATGTGCTGGTGGCGCACCCGTCCTTCCCCGCCAATACCGTGGCCGAAATGGTCTCCCTGGCCAAGGCCAGCCCGGGCAAGTATTCGATTGCCTCTGCCGGTAATGGCACGCTGAACCACCTGATCGGCGAGATGCTGCAAAAGGCCGCCGGCATCCAGCTGCAGCACATCCCGTACAAAGGCTCGGCTGCAGCCGCCACCGACGTGGTGGGCGGACAGGTGCCGCTGTCGGTGCAAAGCCTGCCCTCGGCCATCGCGTTCATCAAGGCGGGCAAGCTCAAGGTGCTGGGCGTGGTCAATGAAAAACGCGTGGCCGCGCTGCCCGATACGCCCACCATCGGCGAGACGATCAAGGGCTTTGGCCAGGCGCCGTGGTATGCGCTGTTTGCCCCGGCCGGCACGCCCGTGCCCATCGTGGCGCAGCTGCAGGCCGAAGTGGCGCGCGCGCTGGAG
>CAYXSL010000210.1:2928-7450 GCA_964466605.1 uncultured Verminephrobacter sp. | reverse complement strand
GTGAAGACGCAGATCATGGTGGCGGCAGGCGAGAAGCTGCCTTTCACCCAGCGCCAGATCGAGATCCGCGGCCACGCCATCGAGTGCCGGGTGAACGCGGAAGACCCCTACAAGTTTGTCCCCTCGCCCGGTCGCATCACCACGTGGCACCCTCCGGGCGGCCCTGGCGTGCGCGTCGATTCGCACGCATACACCAACTACTTCGTGCCGCCCAATTACGACTCGATGATCGGCAAGATCATCGTGCACGGCGACACGCGCGAGCAGGCCCTGGCCCGCATGCGCACGGCGCTCTCCGAGACCGTGATCGAAGGCATCAACACCAATGTGCCCTTGCACCGTGAGCTGATGGTGGATGCCAAGTTCATGGCCGGTGGCACCAACATCCACTACCTGGAAGAGTGGCTGTCACAGCACAAGCGCTGAAGACGGCTCCTAGCGGTTTCACATGCTGGCCCTTGGCAACGAGGGTCAGCATTTCATTTTTCTGAGAGGCGTCTATGTTTGAGTTGAGTCTGATGTGCCCCGAGGACTGCATCGAGCCGGTCAGCGATGCGCTGGATGCGCTGGATGCGCTCTCCGTGTCGGTAGAGGACGCCGATGCCCAGACCGACGCCGAGCAGGCGCTGTTTGGCGAGCCGGGCATGCCCCCGCCCAAGGATGGCTGGCAGCGCAGCCGCGTGGTGGCGCTTTTCCCGTCCGAAGTGGCGGCGCGCGAAGCGCAGCAATTGTTGGTGGTGCAGGACTTCTTCGTGGGTTGCCAGGTGCTCGGGGTGGCGCAGGTGGCCGAGCAGGACTGGGTGCGGCTCACGCAATCGCAATTTGCGCCGGTGGACATCACGCCGGATTTCTGGATCGTGCCGACCTGGCATGAACTGCCCGCACAGGCAGTGCGCAGCATCCGTCTGGACCCGGGCCTGGCCTTTGGCACGGGCACGCACCCCACCACGCGCATGTGCCTGCGCTGGATTGCGCGCAACGGGGCAGTGCAGCCGGGGGCTGGCAACAATCCGCTGGGCCGGGTGCTGGACTACGGCTGTGGTTCGGGCATCCTGGCCATAGGCGCCGCCAAATTCGGTGCCACGGACATTGATGCGGTGGACATTGACCCTGCCGCTGTGGAATCCACGGCGCAAAACGCGCAGGCCAATGGCGTGCAATTGAGTGCCGGACTGCCCGACAAGGCACGTGGCGAGTACCAGACGGTGCTGGCCAACATCCTCGCGACCCCCTTGCGGGTGCTGGCGCCTTTGCTGTGTGCCTATGTGGCGCCGGGAGGGCACTTGGTGCTCGCGGGCATCCTGGAGCGCCAGGCTGATGAGCTGAAAGAAGCCTATGCACCGTGGGTTCAGCTGGAAGTGGCGGATGCCGAAGACGGCTGGATCTTGATGACCGCCCGGCGCTGAGCCTGCGCGCGTTCTGCCCGGGCCAGGAAGGCGCGGCCCCTACAATCCACCGCTGATGAGCCAGATCACTCGCTGCCCGTCTTGCGCTACCTCCTTCAAGGTGGTGGCAGACCAATTGCGCATCTCGGAAGGATGGGTGCGGTGTGGCCAATGCAAGGAGGTGTTTGATGCCTCAGCGCATTTGCTGCCTGTGGCTCCGGCAGCCCTTTTGCCGGACGTGTCCCTGACAGATACGCGCCCGCCCCCGGCGCCCACCGCGCGAAAGAGCGATGCAGCGCGCGCTTGGGGAGGCGGTTCTGCGCCGCCTTCGACCCCGGCGTGGGAGGCGACTGCCCAGGCGGCTCCAGCGGCTGTTGATACAGCGTATCCCGCCGCGCGTGCTGATGGCGGAGACCGCCACACAGGCACTTCCCACCCCATGGCAGCGGCGCCCGTGGCGCCGGTAATGCCTGTGCTGGATATTCCTGCGCCCGCTGTGCCTGCGTTTCTTGCCGTGGGCGCGGCGGCCTCCGAGGAAAACAGGTTGAACCTCACGCCAGAGGCGCCATTTTCCTGGGGACCCGCCCCTGCGCGCAGGCCGCCGGAGGCGACCGATCACAGCCCATCGCGGCCGGGGCAGGAGGTTGGTGCCCCCGTCATGGACGAGGTCGCTGAAAAGCCGATGCCAGATGTCGCGGTGGGGTTCCCTGGCGAGGATGTGCCCTTGCCTGCGTCGGTGCTGGGGGGGGACGTGGAAGCGGCGGGGGGCTTGCGGGGCGGATACGAGCTTCCTGCTGCTGACCCGGATGATTCCATTTCGCTTCCCGACTTGGTGACTCCCGGGGCGGAGGCCGACGGAAGCTCTGTGGAAGAGCCTTCCAAGGCGCGGGTTGATTTGGCCAGGCGTTCTTTGTTGTCGCCGGAGCCTGTGCATGCGGCTAGCGGGGATGCCCCCTCTGAGCTGCATGGTGCTGCGCCCGATGCGCCTTCGGTAGCGCCTGCGCAGTTGCCCTCGGTGGACTTTGTGCAGCTACCCGCAGAAGATGAGGCGTTGGTTGCATTGGCGTTGGTGGCAGATGACTCTCCGGCATCGGTATTGCAGGCACGCGTTCGCACGCCCGCATCCGGTCGGGCGGATGAAGAGGCGCGTGATGAAGGCGGGGGGGGCGATGCCGGGCCCGAGGTCAGCTTTGTGGTCGATGCACGGCGCAAGGCTTTCTGGCGCAAGCCTGCCGTGCGCGTGGCACTGCTGCTGGTATTGCTGGTCTTGATCGTGGGGTTGCTGCTGCAGGTGGCCGTCCAGGAGCGTGACCGCATTGCCGCCGTGGACGCGCGTGCCAAGCCGTGGCTGCTTCAGTTGTGCGAGCCCCTGCAGTGCGAGATTGCACCGCAGCGCCAGATCGCCGATGTGGTGATCGACAGTTCTTCTTTCACCAAGGCCCGGGGGGACAGCTACCAGCTGGCGTTGGCCATGAAGAGCAAGGCTGACATTCCATTGGCCATGCCAGCGGTGGAGTTGACCCTGACCGATGCCCAGGACCAGCCGGTGCTGCGCCGGGTCCTGCTGCCAGCAGACATGGCGGCACCCGCGGAGCTGCCAGCGCGTGGCGAGTGGAGCACATCGGTGTCGGTGATCGTGACCACGGGCGGCGCGCGTGTTGCGGGGTACCGTCTGCTGGCGTTTTACCCTTGAATTCTTACTAACTTACGGACTGATTCATTTCTATGGCTGCCCTCATTTGTGGTTCTCTGGCGTTCGACACCATCATGACCTTCGAAGGGCGCTTCGCCGAGCAGATCCTGCCCGACCAGTTGCATATCCTGAACGTGTCGTTCCTGGTGCCTTCTCTGCGCCGCGATTTTGGCGGGTGTGCGGGCAATATTGCCTACAGCCTCAAGCTGCTGGGCGGTGAGCCCTTGCCCATGGCCATGTTGGGCAGCGATGGGGCCGACTACCTTCAGCGGCTGGAGTCGCTGGGCATCGATTGCCGCCATGTGGGCCAGGTGCAGGACACCTACACGGCGCAGGCCATGATCATGACCGACCGTGATAACAATCAGATTACGGCGTTCCACCCCGGGGCCATGATGCAGGCCCATGCCAATCGCATTGATGCGGATGTCAAGGCGGATGTGGGGATTGTTGCGCCCGATGGGCGTGACGCCATGCTGCAGCATGCAGCCCAGTTTGTGGCAGCGGGCATTCCTTTTGTGTTCGATCCCGGCCAGGGGCTGCCCATGTTCAGCGGGGAAGAGCTGGCGCAGTTCATACACCAGGCGTCTTGGGTCACGGTCAATGACTACGAAGGAAAGATGCTGAGCGACCGCACGGGCTGGAGTCTGGCTGACATCTCACGCAAGGTGGAGGGCCTGGTGGTCACCTTGGGGGCCGAGGGCTGTGAGGTGTGGGTTGCAGGTGAAAAGACCCATGTGCCAGCCGTGGTCCCGGCACAGGTGGTGGACCCCACGGGGTGCGGGGATGCCTGGCGTGGCGCGCTGCTGTTTGGCCTGGAACGGGGCTGGGCGCTGGCGCGTTGTGCGGCGCTGGGCAACCGTGTGGGAGCCCTCAAGATCGCGCAGCGGGGGCCACAGAACTACACCCTGGATTTTTCCGTGGAGTGATTGCTGGCGGCAGGGGCAGGTTCAAGCGGTCTCCAAACCTCTTTTGGGGTCAGTCCAGAGCCAGCTCGGCGGTTCCGCAGGGGTCGCCGGATCGTGCTCTGTGCCTGTCTGCCGGCCTGTGTTTTCTGCAGGCATAAAAAAACCCGGTGCACAGGCACCGGGTTGAGCGTGTGATACGCCTGAATTAAGGCTTGTTGCCCGTAGGGAAGGGCCAGGCAGCCTGAGGGTTCAGGGTGGTCTGCGCTGCTGGTGCGGCTGCAGGGGCAGGCGCCTTGGGGGCCTTTTTGGCGGGAGCCGCTTTCTTGGCGGGAGCCTTGGCAGCGGCCTTCTTGGCGGGCGCCGCTGCCTTCTTGGCAGGAGCGGCCTTCTTGGCGGGTGCTGCGGGCTTCTTCGCTGCTACGGCCTTCTTGGCTGGAGCGGCTTTCTTTGCCGGTGCTGCTGCCTTCTTGGCAGGTGCAGCCTTCTTCGCTGCTACGGCCTTCTTGGCTGGAGCGGCTTTCTTTGCCGGTGCTGCT
>CAYXSL010000210.1:0-2828 GCA_964466605.1 uncultured Verminephrobacter sp. | reverse complement strand
GCCTTCTTGGCAGGTGCAGCCTTCTTCGCTGCTACGGGCTTAGCAGTTGCAGCCTTTTTCGCGGGTGCAGCCTTCTTGGCGGCGGGTTTTTTCGCAGTTGCCATCATGTTCTCCTTGGGTCAATTTGCAAAGAGCACTTCCTGTCTACAGTGGACAGAAAGCGATCCATGGAGATGGAATGGAACTCCATCTCCATGAACACGGGAACGCTCCATACGGCGGCACTCTGCGGCGCTGTCTGTATGGGGCGTGGTGTAAAAATCCATGGTGGTGTGATGCGAAAAGGCGCTAGTCCCAGGACAGCGCACCACCGGACTGGTATTCAATAACCCGGGTTTCGAAGAAGTTGCGTTCCTTCTTCAGGTCGATCATCTCGCTCATCCACGGGAACGGGTTCTCTTCGTTGGGGAACAGCGTCTCCAGCCCGATCTGCGTAGCGCGGCGGTTGGCGATGTAGCGCAGGTAGCCTTTGAACATGGAGGCATTCATGCCCAGCACGCCACGTGGCATGGTGTCTTCGGCATAGCGATACTCCAGCTCAACCGCCTTGAGGAACAGTGCCTTGATCTCGGTCTTGAACTCTGCGGTCCACAGGTGCGGGTTTTCCAGTTTGAGCTGGTTGATCAGGTCGATGCCGAAATTGCAGTGCATGGACTCGTCGCGCAGGATGTACTGGTACTGCTCCGCTGCGCCGGTCATCTTGTTCTGGCGGCCCAGCGCCAGGATCTGGGTGAAACCGACGTAGAAGAACAGGCCCTCCATCAGGCAGGCGAAAACGATCAGCGACTTGAGCAGCGTCTGATCGGTCTCGAAGGTGCCGGTGTGGAAGTTGGGGTCCATGATCGCCTCGATGAAGGGGATCAGGAACTCGTCCTTGTCGCGGATCGAAGCGACCTCCAGATAGGCGCTGAAGATCTCGCCTTCATCGAGGCCCAGAGACTCCACGATGTACTGGTAGGCGTGGGTGTGGATCGCTTCTTCGAAGGCCTGGCGCAGCAGGAACTGGCGGCACTCGGGCGCCGTGATGTGGCGGTACGTGCCGAGCACGATGTTGTTGGCGGCCAGCGAGTCGGCGGTCACGAAGAAGCCAAGGTTGCGCTTGATGATGCGGCGCTCGTCCTCGGTCAGGCCATTGGGGTCCTTCCACAACGCGATGTCGCGCGTCATGTTCACTTCCTGTGGCATCCAGTGGTTGGCGCAGGTAGCGAGGTACTTTTCCCACGCCCACTTGTACTTGAAGGGCACCAGCTGGTTGACGTCGGTCTGGCCGTTGATGATGCGCTTGTCGGCAGCGTTCACGCGGCGGTGTGCGGGGGCTGCTGCGGCCGTGGCCTGAGGTGCTGCGGATGCGGTCATCGACGCGTGCACGGCTTGCAGGGAAGGGGTCTGGAAAGGCAGGGGCGGCTGTTCCGCCGGGTGGCTCTTGTTCAGTCCACCGTCCAGTTGATTTTGCGATGAGGGCTTGACTTCTTCGTCCCAGGACAACATAGATTTTCCAGTGTTCGGATTATGAAAGCAGTGCTGCAAAAAGGAAAGCACTGCAGCGTTGTGCAGCAACGTTTTGTTGCTTCACAGCACCGGCACAACACCTCGGATCAGTCCGAAGTGTTGTGCGTGAAGTCCTTATTGGCAGGCTTCGCAACCAGGATCGTCGATAGCGCAGAACTTCACATCCGTGGCGGGCACCGCCGCGGACTGCGCAGCAGCGGCGGCAGCCGCTGCTTCAAGTGCGCTGGGCTGTGCCTGCGCGGGAGCGGATGCTGCGGACACGCCGCCGTCGTTGCCCGAGGACACCGCATTGAGCTGGCGTGTATTCACGGTGCTCATCTCGACGTGCGTAGCGCTCTGGGTGCGCAGGTAGTACGTGGTCTTGAGACCACGGATCCAAGCCAGCTTGTAGGTGTCGTCGAGCTTCTTGCCCGATGCTCCGGCCATGTAGATGTTCAGGCTCTGGGCCTGGTCGATCCACTTCTGGCGGCGCGATGCGGCTTCCACCAGCCACTGGGGCTCCACCTCAAATGCCGTGGAGTACAGCGCCTTGATATCAGCGGGCACGCGATCAATGGGGTGCAAGGATCCCTTGAAGTGCTTGAGGTCCATGATCATCACGTCATCCCACAGGCCCAGGCGCTTGAGGTCGCGCACCAGGCCGCCGTTGATGACGGTGAACTCGCCCGAAAGGTTGGACTTCACGGACAGGTTGCCGAACGAGGGCTCGATCGATGCATCCACACCAATGATGTTGGAGATGGTGGCCGTCGGGGCGATGGCCACGCAGTTCGAATTGCGCATGCCGTCCTGCGCGATCTTCTTGCGCAGTGCGTCCCAGTCCAGAGTGGACGAACGATCGACTTCCACATAACCGCCCCGGGCTTGCGAGAGCATGTCCAGCGTGTCGAAAGGCAGAATGCCACGGTCCCACAGCGAGCCCTTGTAGCTGGAATACTTGCCACGCTCCTTGGCCAGTTCGGTGGACGCCCAGTAGGCGTAGTAGCAGATGGCTTCCATCGACTTGTCGGCAAACTCGACAGCTTGCTGCGATGCATAAGGAATGCGCAGCTCGTACAGGCTGTCCTGGAAGGCCATCACACCCAGACCCACCGGGCGATGACGCAGGTTGGAGTCGCGCGCCTTGGTGACGGCGTAGTAGTTGATGTCGATCACGTTGTCCAGCATGCGCATGGCCACCGTGATGGTCTTCTTGAGCTTGTCGTGGTCGATCTGGCCGTTCTTCAGGTGCTGAAGCAGGTTGACCGAGCCGAGGTTGCATACGGCGGTTTCGGTGTCGCTGGTGTTGAGCGTGATCTCGGTGCACAGGTTGGACGAAT
>CAYXSL010000209.1:0-7547 GCA_964466605.1 uncultured Verminephrobacter sp. | reverse complement strand
GTGACGATCAAGGTGTTCCAGGGCGAACGCGAGATGGCATCGGGCAACAAGCTGCTGGGCGAGTTCAACCTCGAAGGCATCCCGCCCGCAGCGCGTGGCGTGCCGCAGATCGAAGTGTCGTTCGACATTGACGCCAACGGCATCCTGCACGTGGGCGCCAAGGACAAGGGCACGGGCAAGGAAAACAAGATCACCATCAAGGCCAGCTCCGGCCTGTCGGAAGAAGAAATCCAGAAGATGGTGAAGGATGCCGAGCTGAATGCTGCGGACGACAAGAAGAAGCTGGAGCTGGTGCAAGCCCGCAACCAGGGTGAAGCCGCCGTGCACAGCGTGAACAAGAGCCTGTCCGAGCATGGCGACAAGCTCGACGCTGGCGAAAAGGACGCGATCACGGCCGCAGTGAAGGCCCTGGAAGAAGCCTTGAAGGGCGAGGACAAGGCCTCCATCGACGAGAAGACCACGGCCCTGATGGCTGCCAGCCAGAAGCTGGGCGAGAAGATGTACGCCGAATCCCAGGCTGCACAAGCCGCCCAGGCCGCCGGTGGCGCCGATGCGGCAGGTGCCTCGGCCTCCGCTTCGGCCAAGCCCGCTGACGACGACAACGTCGTCGATGCCGAAGTGAAGGAAGTCAAGAAGGGCTGAGCGAGCCCCCGTTGACCCGAGCCGCCGCGCAATGCCCACAGGGGGCTGCGCGGCGTTCCTGTTCCAACCGGGTTCTGAATCACTATGTCCAAACGAGACTTTTACGAAATCCTGGGCGTTCCGAAAAACGCCTCGGACGAAGAAATCAAGAAGGCCTATCGCAAGCTGGCGATGAAGCACCACCCTGACCGCAACCAGGGGGATGCGGCCAAGCCTGCCGAGGAGAAGTTCAAGGAGGCCAAGGAGGCCTACGAGATGCTCTCCGACCCACAAAAGCGCGCGGCCTACGACCAGTACGGCCACGCGGGGGTGGACCCCAACATGCGCGGCCCCGGCGGCGCAGGGGCTGAAGGGTTTGGCGGTTTCGCCGAGGCCTTTGGCGACATCTTCGGCGACATGTTTGGCCAGCAGGGCGGGCGTGGGCGTGGTGCCGGTGGCCGCCAGGTGTACCGGGGCAGCGACCTCAGCTACGCCATGGAAATCACCCTCGAAGAAGCCGCACGCGGCAAGGACGCGCAGATCCGCATCCCTTCGTGGGAAAGCTGCGACACCTGCCACGGCAGCGGTGCCAAGCCTGGCACCAGCGCCAAGACCTGTGGCACCTGCCAGGGCGCGGGCACGGTGCAGATGCGCCAGGGTTTCTTCAGCGTGCAGCAGACCTGCCCGCATTGCCGCGGCACCGGCAAGATCATCCCCGAGCCTTGCACCACCTGCCACGGCCAGGGCAAGCTCAAGAAGCAGAAGACGCTGGAAGTGAAGATCCCTGCAGGCATCGACGATGGCATGCGCATCCGCAGCACCGGCAACGGCGAGCCCGGCACCAACGGCGGCCCGCCGGGTGACCTGTACATCGAGATCCGCCTGAAAAAGCACGACATCTTCGAGCGCGACGGCGACGACCTGCACTGCCAGGTGCCCGTGAGCTTCATCACCGCCGCGCTGGGCGGCGAGATCGAAGTGCCTACGCTCGCAGGCAAGGCCGCCATCGACATCCCCGAAGGCACACAGGCCGGCAAGCAGTTCCGTCTGCGCGGCAAGGGCATCAAGGGCGTGCGCGCCAGCTACCCAGGCGACCTGTACTGCCATATCGCGGTCGAGACCCCCGTGAAGCTGACCGAGCACCAGCGCAAGCTGCTGCGCGAGCTGGAGGATTCGCTCAAGAAGGGCGGCGCCCGCCACTCACCCAGTGGCGAGAGCTGGACGGACCGGCTGAAGAACTTCTTCAGCTGATCCGGCTGCACAGCCGCCTTCAAGAAACCGCCCTCGGCCTCACGGCCCGGGCGGTTTTTTCATGCGCGCTGCGGGCTGCACGACCAGCCCCGTGGCCAGGCCCGGCCGCTCGTGCTGGGACGCACGGTAGAAGCCCAGAATGCGGCGCACGTACTCACGCGTCTCGCTGTAGGGCGGCACGCCGCCATGGCGCTCCACCGCTTTCTCACCCGCGTTGTAGGCGGCCGAGGCCAGTGCCACATCGCCCCCAAAACGGTCCAGCAACCAGCGCAGGTAGGTCAGCCCGCCACGCACGTTCTGCTCGGGGTTCCACACGTCGCGCACGCCAAAACGCTCGGCGGTTTCGGGGATCAGCTGCATCAGCCCCTGCGCGTTCTTGGGCGACAGCGCCCGGGCCTGGAAGTTGGACTCGGAACGCACGATGGCCAGCGCCAGGCGCGGGTCCACCTCGAAGCGGGGCGCGAGCCGCTGCACCAGCTCGGCGTGGCGGCGTTTGTCGTCGGGCAGGTTGCTGACATAGCGGTCCACTACCTCCTGGGGCACGACCTCCTGGGCCGAGTCGCGCACCTCCAGCCGGGGCGCCTCGCCCGTGGTGAGGCAGTCCGGCAGCTGCTCGCCCGGCGCCAGGGCTTCGGCCAGGCTGCGCGCCTTCTCGTGCCCGCGCTGCGCGGCCAGTGCCAGCAGGGTGGCGGCCACGGCCAGGTCGGGCACCACGTCGCGCCCCCGCATCAGCAGGCGGCCCAGACGGTATTGCGCTTCCACGCTGCCGTAGCGCGCGGCATCGCAGTAGCGCTGTGCTGCGCGGTGCGGCTGGCGCCGCACTTCGGCCTCGTAGCCCTCCTCCAGCCAGCGCGACAGCACAGGGGGCTCATCGGCCCATTCGGGAGGATCGTCCAGCGGCTGCGCGTGCACCTGCCACCCGCCAGCCAGCAAAACGATGGCCAGCAAGGCGCCTTGGGCGTGACAAGAACACAGGGGCTGCATACCTCAACCTGTTGGATGGAGGTCCCGCCAAGACGGGGCATCAGGAAATGGGCTGCCCACTGTAGTACCGCCGGAGGATTTGCAACAGAAAAACATTGCCAGCGGTGATTTCTTGATCTGAGGCAAGAATCCACCCGCCAGCGGTAGCCCCCATCCCCCCTGCGCCGTAGCATGAAAGCCCACCGGGCGGTCGTGGGGGCCGCCATCCGGGGAAAAGGGAACAACGGGACAAGGGCATCGGCATGAACGTCAACATCACCTTCCTGGGCGGCTCGGGCACGGTCACCGGCTCCAAATACCTGGTGCGCCACAACGGCAAGAGCCTGCTGGTGGACTGCGGCCTGTTCCAGGGCTACAAGCAGCTGCGCCTGCGCAACTGGCAACCCCTGCCCGTCACGCCCCACCAGATCGACGCCGTGGTGCTGACCCACGCCCACCTGGACCACAGCGGCTACCTGCCCCTGCTGGCGCGCGATGGCTACACCCGTGCGATCCACTGCACGCCCGGCACGCGCGACCTGTGCACCATCCTGCTGCCCGACAGCGGGCACCTGCAGGAAGAAGATGCCGCCTTCCTTAACCGCCACCAGCTCAGCAGCCACAGCCCGGCCCTGCCGCTGTACACCCGGCTGGACGCGCTGCACTGCCTGAAACAGTTCCAGGTCCATGCCTTCCACAAGGCGTTTGAGCCCCTGCCCGGCTGGCGGGTGACGTTCTCCCCGGCAGGCCACATCCTGGGTGCCGCCAGCGTGCTGCTGGAGGTGGGCGGTCGGCGCATCCTGTTCTCGGGCGACCTGGGGCGGCCCGATGACCGGCTCATGAACCCGCCCGATGCCCCGCCCCCGGCCGACACGGTGCTCATCGAGTCCACCTACGGCGACCGCGAACACCCGCCCGAGGGGCTGCTGGACGAACTGGGCCCTGCCCTGCAGCGCCTGGCCGCGCGCGGCGGCACGGCCGTGGTGCCGGTGTTTGCCGTGGGCCGCGCCCAGGTGGTACTGCACGCTATTGGCCTGCTCAAGGCGCAGGGTGTGGTGCCAGCATCGCTCAAGGTGTTTCTGGACAGCCCCATGGCCGTGAGCACCACAGGCCTGTTCTCGCAACATATGCAGGAGCACCGCCTGAGCGCCCGCGAGGTACAGGCGCTGGAGCACGGCGCCACCATGGTTCAGACGCCCGAGCAGTCCAAGGGCCTGGCCCGGCTGCACGGCCCCATGGTCATCCTGTCAGCCAGCGGCATGGCCACCGGGGGCCGCGTGCTGCACCACCTGGCGCTGCATGCGGGCGACCACCGCAACATGATCATCCTGACGGGCCACCAGGCGCCGGGCACACGCGGCGCGCGGCTGGCTCAGGGCGAAAAGACCCTCCGCATCCATGGCCAGGACGTGGCCGTGCGCGCCGAGGTAGTGCGGCTGTCGTCCGCCTCGGCCCATGCCGACGGCAACCAGCTCGTCGCCTGGCTGCGCAGCATGGGCCACGCGCCCGACCAGGTGTATGTGGTGCATGGCGAAATGGGCGCCGCCGACCACCTGCGCCAGCGCATCGCGCACGAACTGCGCTGGAATGCCGCGGTGCCAGAGCATGGCAGTACCTGTGTGGCCTGAGCCCGCCCTCCCCCCGCACAGCAGGCAAACCGCAGACGGGCAACCCAACCATCGCGCATGGCGATGGCAATTAACAAATAATGGGGAGAAAATAGCCCTCCTTCTCATTTCGAGAAGACAAACGCCCCATGAAAAGCTCCGAGCGCAGTTTTGCGCGCCGTATCGACCTCACCTCGCTGCAACTGTTTGTCGCGGTGTGCGAGCTTGGCAGCATCGGCCGCGCGGCCGAGCGCGAATTCATCGCGGCATCGGCCGTCAGCAAGCGCCTGTCGGACCTGGAAACCGCCGTGGACACGGCCCTGCTGTACCGCCACAGCCGGGGCGTGACCCTGACCCCGGCGGGCGAGAGCCTGCTGCACCATGCCCGCACCGTGCTTTTTGGCCTGGAGCGCATGCAGGGCGAGCTGAGCGAATACGCCGACGGCGTGCGCGGCCATGTGCGCATGCACGCCAACATCTCGGCCATCTTCCAGTTTTTGCCCGAAGACCTGGGCGCCTTTGCGCGCGAGCACAGCCAGATCAAGATCGACCTGCAGGAGCACCTCTCCAGCGACGTGCTGCACGCCGTGCAGGAAGGCGCAGCCGACCTGGGCATCTGCAACATCGGGATGGCCAGCACGGGCGGCAGCCCCGCCCTGCAAAGCCGCCCGTACCGGTCCGACCGTTTGATGCTTGTAGTGCCCTCTGGGCACGCCCTGTCTGCCCAGGCAGCTATCCATTTTGAAGAAGTGCTGGACTGGGACATTGTGGGCCTGCATGCCAACAGCAGCATCAGCCTCGCCATGCGCGCCGCCGCCGCCGCTGCCGGGCGCCCGCTGCGCCAGCGCATCCAGGTCACAGGGCTCGATGCCATGTGCCGCATGATCGACAACGGCCTGGGCGTGGGCCTGCTGCCCGACCGGGCTTTTGCACTGATGCGCGGTGTTGGCAACCTGCAGGCCATCCCGCTGACCGACGCCTGGGCCCACCGTGAACTGCGCGTGGTGGCCCGCGACTTTGAGGCCCTGCCCATCACCGCGCGCCTGCTGGTGGAACACCTCGCGCCCCGGCCCGACCCGGCGTCAGTGCAGCCGGTGTAACCAGCCCCCGACACTAAAATCCAATCCCCCACCTGAAAGTAGAAAGCCACGCCATGGGACGCACCCTGTACGACAAGATCTGGGACGAGCATGTCGTCCACACCGAAGAGGACGGCACCTCCATCCTCTACATCGACCGCCACCTGGTGCACGAAGTCACCAGCCCGCAGGCGTTCGAAGGCCTGCGCGAGGCGGGCCGCAAGGTGTGGCGCATGAGCTCCATCGTGGGCACGGCCGACCACAACACACCCACCACGGGCTGGGAAAATGGCTACGACGGCATCACCGACCCGATCAGCAAAGAGCAGATCACCACGCTGAACGACAACATGGCGACGATCTCGCCCGCCGCGTTCTTCCCCTTCATGCACAAGCGCCAGGGCATCGTGCACGTGATCGGCCCTGAAAACGGCGCCACCCTGCCCGGCATGACGGTGGTGTGCGGCGACAGCCACACCAGCACGCACGGCGCGTTCGGTGCACTGGCCCACGGCATCGGCACCTCCGAGGTCGAGCACGTGATGGCCACGCAGACGCTGCTGGCCAAGAAGGCCAAGAACATGCTGGTGCAGGTGGACGGCACGCTGGCCAAGGGCGTCACCCCCAAGGACGTGGTGCTGGCCATCATCGGCAAGATCGGCACGGCAGGCGGCACGGGCTACACCATCGAATTCGCGGGCTCCGTGTTCCGCGCCATGAGCATGGAAGGCCGCATGACGGTGTGCAACATGGCCATCGAAGGCGGCGCGCGTGCGGGCCTGGTGGCGGTGGACGACAAGACCATCGACTACATCAAGGGCCGCCCCCTGTCGCCCACGGGTGTGGAATGGGACCAGGCCGTGGCGTACTGGAAGACGCTGCACTCCGATGCCGACGCGCAATTCGACACCGTGGTCAAGCTCGATGCTGCCGAGATCCAGCCACAGGTCACCTGGGGTACGTCGCCCGAAATGGTGCTGGGCATCGACGCCCGCGTGCCCGACCCCGACAAGGAAAAAGACGCCAACAAGCGCGGCGCCATCGAGCGCGCGCTGACCTACATGGACTTGCAGCCCGGCAAGCCCATCAACGACATCACCATCGACAAGGTGTTCATCGGCTCGTGCACTAACAGCCGCATCGAAGACATGCGCGAAGCCGCTGCCGTGGTGAAGAACCTGGGCCGCAAGGTCGCCAGCAATGTGAAGCTGGCCCTGGTGGTGCCCGGCTCGGGCCTCGTCAAGGAGCAGGCCGAGCGCGAGGGCCTGGACCAGATCTTCAAGGCCGCAGGCTTTGAGTGGCGCGAGCCCGGCTGCAGCATGTGCCTGGCCATGAACGCCGACCGCCTGGAGCCCGGCGAGCGTTGCGCCAGCACCAGCAACCGCAACTTCGAAGGCCGCCAGGGCGCCGGGGGCCGCACCCATCTCGTCAGCCCCGCCATGGCCGCCGCCGCTGCCGTGCACGGCCATTTTGTGGACATTCGCCAATTCGCCTGAAGGAGCACGCCATGAAGAAAATTGCCGCAACCCTCATCGCACTGTCTGCCGCCTTGCTGCTGGCCGGATGCAACACCGTCAAGGGCGTGGGCCAGGACGTTCAACGTGCAGGAGGCGCGCTCGAACGCGCCGCCAACAAGTAACCACAAGGCAGCCATGCAGAAATTCACCGTGCACAAGGGCCTGGTGGCCCCGATGGACCGCGAAAACGTCGATACCGATGCCATCATTCCCAAGCAGTTCCTGAAGTCGATCAAGAAGACGGGCTTTGGCCCCAACCTGTTTGACGAATGGCGTTACCTGGACAAGGGCGAGCCCGGCGTCCCCGAGTCCGCCCGCAAGCCCAACCCCGACTTCGTGCTGAACCTGCCGCGCTACAAAGGCGCCAGCATCCTGATCGCGCGCAAGAACTTCGGCTGCGGCTCGAGCCGCGAACACGCCCCCTGGGCGCTGGACCAGTTCGGCTTTCGCGCCGTGATCGCGCCCAGCTTTGCCGACATCTTCTTCAACAACTGCTTCAAGAACGGCCT
>CAYXSL010000208.1:0-7589 GCA_964466605.1 uncultured Verminephrobacter sp. | reverse complement strand
CGCATCGAAGCGCTGCGCGCGCAAGCCGCCGGCCTGCAGCGCACACCGCGTCGCGCACGCAGTGGCATGAACGTGACGCAGATGCACTACGCGCGCCGCGGCATCGTCACACCCGAGATGGAATACGTGGCGGTGCGCGAGAACGGCAAACGCGAATGGATGGCCGAGTACCTGGGTGACGCCGCGCGCGAAGCACGCCTGCGTGGCAACCCCATGGGTGCGCGCATTCCACAGGTGATCACGCCCGAGTTCGTGCGCGACGAGGTGGCGCGCGGGCGCGCGATCATCCCGGCCAACATCAACCACCCCGAGGTCGAGCCGATGGCGATCGGGCGCAACTTCCTGGTGAAGGTGAATGCCAACATCGGCAACTCGGCGGTCACTTCCAGCATCGAGGAAGAGGTGGACAAACTCGTGTGGGCGATCCGCTGGGGCGCCGACAACGTGATGGACCTCTCCACCGGCCGCAACATCCACACCACGCGAGACTGGATCGTGCGCAATTCGCCGGTGCCCATCGGCACGGTGCCGATCTACCAGGCGCTGGAAAAGGTGGGCGGCGTGGCCGAAGACCTCACCTGGGCCATTTACCGCGACACGCTGATCGAACAGGCCGAACAAGGCGTGGACTATTTCACCATCCACGCCGGTGTGCGCCTGCCGTTCATCCACCTCACCGCGAACCGGCGCACGGGCATTGTCTCGCGCGGCGGCTCCATCATGGCCAAGTGGTGCATGGCGCACCACCGCGAGAGCTTTTTGTACGAGCATTTCGAGGACATCTGCGACATCATGAAGGCGTACGACGTGTCGTTCAGCCTGGGCGACGGCCTGCGCCCCGGGTGCGCGTCCGACGCCAACGACGAGGCGCAGTTTGCCGAGCTGCACACGCTGGGCGAGCTGACCCAGGTGGCCTGGAAGCACGACGTGCAGACCATGATCGAAGGCCCCGGCCACGTGCCCATGCACATGATCCAGGCCAACATGACCGAGCAGCTCAAGACCTGCCACGAGGCGCCGTTCTACACCTTGGGCCCACTGACCATCGACATCGCACCGGGCTATGACCACATCGCCAGCGCCATCGGCGCAGCCATGATCGGCTGGATGGGCACGGCCATGCTGTGCTACGTGACGCCCAAGGAGCACCTGGGCCTGCCCGACCGCGACGACGTGAAGCAAGGCATCATTGCCTACAAGATCGCCGCCCACGCGGCCGACGTGGCCAAGGGCCACCCCGGCGCCCGCTCGCGTGACGATGCGCTCAGCCAGGCGCGCTTCGACTTCCGCTGGCAGGACCAGTTCAACCTGGGCCTGGACCCCGAGACGGCCAAGGAGTACCACGACGAAACCCTGCCCAAGGACTCGGCCAAGGTGGCGCATTTCTGCTCGATGTGCGGCCCCAAGTTCTGCTCCATGAAGATCACGCAGGAAGTGCGCGATTTCGCTGCGCAGAAGGGCGTGGCCGAGGCCGATGCGCTGGCCCAGGGCATGGAGACCAAGGCGGCGGAGTTCCAGCGCGGCGGCGGCGAACTCTATATTCCCCTCAAGCCTGTCTGAATGGCTGGATAAGAGCGGCTACTGGCCCCGTGGTTTCCCTACAAAAGGGCCACGGGGCCGTGCTTACCCTGTGCGGCGGGGACAGCGGCTGGGCCTATATTTCCCCCAACGTCCGGCCCAGAAGGCCGGTTGGTGGGTGTGGCACCAAATTTGCTATGCTGGGTAGTCTGTTAAAAATTGTAAGGAAGAGCCATGAACGCTCTCGGCCGCTTCTCCATCCGCACGCGTCTCTATTTCGGAACTGTCTTTTCCCTGATTCTTCTGGTCGTCATTGGTGCGATGGGTTATGTGGCCCTGGACCGCACGCGTGGCACGCTGCAGGTGCTGTTTTCCGAGCGGGTGCAGACGCTGACCGACATGTCCGAGCTGCGCACCACCCTGGGTGACCTGCGCCGGACCGAAAAAGACATCATCATCAATTACAACAACTCGGTCGAGGTCTCTGCCCTGCGCGAGTCCTGGGCCAAGACCCTGGCTGCCTTGCGCAAGAGCCTGGCCGAGGTGCGTCAGGTGCAGTCGGGCGATGCAGAGTTTGTGGCCTCCATCGACAAATCCCTGGACGAGATCAAGCAGTACGAAACCGGCATTTCCCCCATTTTCGAGAAGATCGAGGGCGCGCAGCTGGACGGTGCGGGCGGCGGCGCCTATGCCGATCGCCTGAAGGTGCACATGGAGGCCACCGACAAGCTGTTCTCCAGCCTTGCCAGCTCGGCCCGCACGCAGATGGACGAGGCCCGCGCGGGCGTCGAGTCGCGCACCTCCACCATGTCGGCGCTGATTGGCATCGGCCTGGTGCTGGGTCTGGCGGTGCTGATCCCGCTCACGTTCTTCAGCGTGCGCTCCATCACCAAATCGCTGGGCCAGGCGCAGGAGCTGGCCGAACGCATCGCCAGTGGTGATTTGTCGCGCGACGTGGCAGCCATGAACCAGGACGAGGTGGGCCAGCTGGTGGGCGCCATGGGCCGCATGCAGGACGCATTGCGCGGCCTGGTGCGACAGGTGCAGGACGCAGCGGGCAACATCTCCACCGCCAGCTCCGAGATCGCCAGCGGCAACCACGACCTGAGCCACCGCACCGAGCAGACGGCGGCCAACCTCGAAGAAACCGCTTCGTCGATGGAAGTGCTGACCAGCACGGTGCAGCAAAGCGCCCAGTCCTCGCGCCAGGCCAGCGACTTCGCATCGTCGGCCGCCGAAGTGGCCGCGCGTGGTGGTGCCGTGGTGTCGCAGGTGGTGACCACCATGGACCAGATCACCACCAGCTCGCGCAAGATTGCCGACATCACGGGCGTGATCGACTCCATCGCGTTCCAGACCAACATCCTCGCGCTCAATGCCGCCGTGGAGGCCGCACGCGCGGGTGAGCAGGGCCGCGGTTTTGCCGTGGTGGCCAGCGAGGTGCGCAACCTCGCGCAGCGCAGCGCCGAGGCTGCCAAGGAGATCAAGGGCCTGATCGGTTCGTCGGTGGAGCGTGTGGAAGACGGTTCGCGCCTGGTCAGCCAGGCTGGCCAGACCATGACCGAGATCGTGAGCAGCGTGCGCCGCGTGTCGGACATCATTGCCGAGATCACGGCTTCGTCGGCCGAGCAGAGCGACAACATCGGCCAGATCAGCCAGTCGGTCACCCAGCTCGACCAGATGACGCAGCAGAACGCCGCGCTCGTGGAGGAATCCACGGCCGCGTCCGAGTCCCTCAGGGAGCAGGCGCACCACCTGACCAATGCGGTCAGCCAGTTCAAGCTGCAGGATGGTGCTTCTGTGGCGCTCGAAATGACCCCAGCCCCAGCGGCCCCGGTGGGGCACCGGCCTGCGCTGCAGATCCGGTAGTTTTTGGGTTTGAGGTATTCAGGCCACTAGCGCTTGTCCATCAAGTGCTGGCAGCTATCAAAGCGATAGCGAAGGGCTCATGGCTGCTGAAACCGGCGCGGCCCAGGCCAGCGCCCCCTTGCAAGGGCCGCCCCGCCGCACGGGGGGCGTCCCCCTCCCGATTTGCGCAGCAAGGCGAGAGAGGGGGAAGGCGCGAAGCGACTCAGGGGGTGTTTCACTTCAATCCCGCGTCACCCGCAGCACTTCTTCGCGGCTGGTGATGCCCGCCGCAATCAGGCGCTCGCCGTCCTCGCGCATCAGGGCCATGCCATCGGCCATGGCGGCGGCGCGAATGTCGGCTTCGGACGCCTGGTTGTGGATCTGTGCGCGAATGGCGTCGTTGGTCACCAGCAACTCGAACACGCCCGTGCGGCCCGCGTAGCCCGTGTGGCCGCAGGCATCGCAGCCCGCACCGTGACAGTGGCCGCAGTATTTGCGCACCAGCCGCTGGGCCAGCACGCCGAGCAAGGAAGACGACAGTAGGAAGGGCTCCACGCCCATGTCGGTCAGGCGCGTGACGGCGCTGGCCGCGTCGTTGGTGTGCAGCGTGGCCAGCACCAGGTGGCCGGTGAGCGAGGCCTGGATGGCGATCTGCGCGGTCTCGAAGTCGCGGATTTCGCCAATCATGATGATGTCCGGGTCCTGGCGCAGGATGGCGCGCAGGGCCTTGGCAAAGGTCAGGTCGATCTTGCTGTTGACCTGCGTTTGGCCCACGCCCGGCAGCTCGTATTCGATGGGGTCTTCCACCGTCATGATGTTGTTGCGCGTGGCGTCCAGGCGCGAGAGGCCCGCATACAGCGTGGTGGTCTTGCCCGAGCCCGTGGGCCCGGTCACCAGGATGATGCCGTGGGGCTGGCTGATCAGGCCCTCGAAACGCTGCAGCGTTTCGCCCTGCATGCCCACGGACTCCAGGCTGAGCTTGCTTTCGCTTTTGTCCAAGAGGCGCAGCACCGCGCGCTCGCCATGGGCGCTGGGCAGGGTGGACACGCGCACGTCGATGGCGCGGGTGCCCAGGCGCAGGCTGATGCGGCCGTCCTGCGGCAGGCGTTTTTCCGAAATGTCCAGGTCGGCCATGATCTTCAGGCGCGAGATCAGGGCCGCGTGCAGCGCGCGGTTGGGCTGCACCACTTCGCGCAGTGTGCCGTCCACCCGGAAGCGCACGCTGGAGTGGCGCTCGTAGGGCTCGATGTGGATGTCGCTCGCGCCGTCGCGCGCGGCCTGCGTGAGCAGCGCGTTGAGCATGCGGATGATGGGCGCATCGCCCGCCGATTCCAGCAAGTCCTCGACCGCGGGCAACTCCTGCATCATGCGCGAGAGGTCGGCGTCGCTTTCGACCTCGCTGACCACCGTGGCGGCGCTCGATTCGCTGTGCGAATAGGCCGCGCTGATGCGCTGGGCCAGGCCCGGCGCATCGAGCGGCAGCAGCTGCTGCACGGGGTGCTTGCGCAGCACCTCGGACAACGCGCCCGCATCGGGGCTGGGGCCATGCCACAGCACAAGCTGGTGGCCGTCATCCTCCAGCAGCAGCTGGGCCGTGCGGGCAAAGGCGTAGGGCAGGGGGTGGCGCATGGTCGTCGGTCTGCCTGCTTATTGCTGCGGCGGGAGCGCTGCCGGGGTGGCGGGCTTGGCGGTGGGTGCGGGCAACGGCGGCAACACGGGGGCGCCCGACACGGTGCCCATCATCAGGCTGGGGGCGGGCTGGGTGTTCTGCTGCAGCGCGCGGATGGCGTCGTAGCGGTCCACCACCAGCGCGTCGTTGGTGGCGTTGTCGCGCACCACGATGGGGCGCAGGAAGATCATGAGGTTGGTCTTGCGGCGCGAGCGGTTCTCGCTCTTGAACAGGTTGCCCACCACGGGCAAATCACCCATCAGGGGCACCTTGTCCTCGCCCTGCGAGTAGGTGTCCTCCAGCAGACCGCCGATCACGATGATGCTGCCGTCGTCCACCACCACGTTCGATTCGACCGCACGTTTGCTGGTGGTGGGGCCGGTGGCGTTGGAGAGGGTGGAGCGGTCGATCTTGGAGATCTCCTGGTAGATCGCCATCTTCACCGTACCGTTCTCGCCGATCTGCGGGCGCACCTTGAGCATCAGGCCCACGTCCTTGCGCTCCACGGTGTTGAACGGGTTCACGGTGCCGCTGTTGCCGGTGTTCGCATACGAGCCGGTGACGAAAGGCACGTTGTCGCCGATGAGGATGCGCGCCTCTTCGTTGTCCAGCGTCATCAGGTTGGGGGTGGACAGCACGTTGGCATCGCCGCTGTTCTGCAGGAAGTTGGCCAGCGCGCCCAGGTAATACTGGCCGTTGATGCGCGGTGCCAATGCCACGTTCATGCCTGCGCCCAGGCCGGCAGCGGCCGTGGCGATGCTGGTGGTGCTGCCCGACGCCAGCGCAGCCGTCAGCCCCAGTATGTTGGCGCCTGCCGCGCCGGAGTTGGTGCCGATCACGCCCACGGTGCCATCGCCCTGCTTGCCCAGGATGCCTTGCCACTGGATGCCGAACTGCGCCACCTTGTTGGCCGCGACCTCGACGATCAGGCTTTCCACCAGCACCTGTGCGCGGCGGCCGTCGAGCTTGTCGATCACGGCGCGCAGCTGGCGGTACAGCGGCTCGGGGGCCGTGATGATGAGCGAGTTGGTGGTGGGGTCGGCCTGGATCTGCCCCCCGGTGGAGGGCTGGTTGTTGTTGGTGGCGCTGGTGCCCATGGCGTTGTTGCCCGACCCGAACCCGCTGTTGCTGCCGGAGCCCGACAGGCCGCTGCCCGTGGACAGCATGTTGCCGCTGCTGCCCCCGCCGCTCAGCCCCGTGCTGGGCGCCGCCGCAGCAGGGCTGGCGCCACCACCGGCCCCGGAGGGGCTGCCCGTGCCCATGGCGGCCATGGCGGCGCGCAGGGTGGTGGCGAGCTTGGTGGCATCGGCGTTCTTGAGGTAGACCACATGGATGTTGCCGCTGGCGGCGCTGCTGCCGGGCACGGGCGGCTGGTCCAGCCGGTCCACCAGCGCGCGCACCTGGGCCACGCGGGCCGGGTTGGCGGCGCGCAGGATGAGCGAGTTGCTGCGCGGCTCGGCGATCAGCGTGGTCTTGAACGAGGTGTCGGCCTGGCCGGGCGTGGCGGCGGGCGCACTGCCACCGTCGATCAGGCGGGCCACCAGGGGCGCCATGTCGGCGGCGATGGCGTTGCGCAGCGGGATCACTTCCACGTCGCCGGCGTTGGAGACATCCATGGCCGCCACGATGCGCGCCAGGCGCTGCAGGTTGTCGGCGTAGTCGGTGATCACCAGCGAGTTGTTGCCGGGGTTCACGTTGATGGTGTTGTTGGGGCTGATCAGCGGGCGCAGCACCGGCACCAGGTTGGCTGCGTTCTCGAAGTTGAGCTTGAAGATCTGCGTGACGATCTGCCCGCCGCTGGGTGCGTTGCCGCTGCTGCCCTGCACCACGCTCACGCTGCCGCCTTGCAGCTTGGCGTCGGCCTCGGGCACCACCTTGTACAGGCCTGCGGCCTCGACCACCGTGAAGCCTTGCAGCCGCAGCGCGGCCAGAAACTGCTGGAACGCGGCGGCGGGGGTGACGGCACGCTCGGTCACCAGGTTGAGCTGGCCTTTCACGCGCGGGTCCACCACCACGTTGCGGCCGGTGATGGTGGCCATGGTGCGCGCCACGGCCTCGATCTCGGCGCCCGCCGAGTTCAGTGTCACGGGCTCGCCCGCGCGCACGCTGGCCGTACCCGTGCCCACAGCGGTTTGGGCATGAATCGTGCCACTAAGGCTTGCCAGTAAAGCGCTGGCAGCTATTGTTGTGATAGCGAATGGCAGGCGGTGCTTGGTCAGGGAGGTCATACGGTTTCCAGGTTCACCCCAGCGAAATGAGGGAGCGCGCGCCGTTGCGCCGCCCGATGATGTTGAGCAGGTTGGACAGCGCGCCCTCGCGCTCGGGCGCGGCGCTGGCCTCGCCCGTGAAGCGCAGGCGCTGGCCCACCCACTGGCCGCTGCCCGAGAGTTGCAGGTCGCCCTGCAGCGTCTGCAGCGCCAGCGTGGGGGCGGCGCCGCCCTGCAGCGTGAGGCGGTAGCTGCCCATGGGCCGCAGGGTGGACAGGCGCGAGGAGATCGCCAGGGCGTCCAGTTGGGCCAGGCCCTCCAGCAGCATTCGCCCGGCAGCCCATTCG
>CAYXSL010000207.1:0-7676 GCA_964466605.1 uncultured Verminephrobacter sp. | reverse complement strand
AGCGTACAACATGATGGCTTTCGACGAGTCATCGTTACCTGGGATAACGAAGTTCACGCCTTCTGGCGAGTGGTTGGTATCGACCACGCCGATGACCGGGATGCCCAGTTTTGCCGCTTCGGTGATGGCGCCTTTATGGTAGCCGACGTCGACGACGAAAATCGCGTCGGGCACGCCGCCCATGTCCTTGATGCCGCCGATGGATTTTTGCAGCTTGATCATCTCGCGCTGGAACATCAGGGCTTCTTTCTTCGACAGCTTCTCGACCGAACCGTCTTCGATCGTCGCTTCCATGTCCTTCAGGCGCTTGATCGAGGTCTTGACCGTCTTGAAGTTGGTCAGCATGCCGCCCAACCAGCGTTGATCGACGAAAGGCACGCCGGCGCGGGCCGCTTCGGCGGCGATGATCTCACGCGCTTGACGCTTGGTGCCGACCATCAGGATGGTGCCGCGCGACGCAGCCAATTGGCGCACGTGCTTCATCGCCTCTTGGTACATCGTCATCGTCTTTTCCAAGTTGATGATGTGGATCTTGTTGCGGTGACCGAAGATGAAAGGGGCCATCTTTGGGTTCCAGAAACGGGTTTGGTGACCGAAGTGGACACCGGCTTCCAGCATTTCGCGCATGGTAACGGACATAAAAATACTCCAAAGGTTAGGTCTAAAATCAGCCCCAATATTTGCGGCACCGTGTTCTTCACGGGTACCGCAACACCTTGACAGGGCTGCTTCGCGATTGGCTTTGTGACAGCCGCCACACCTGCGATGCATGCACCGCCTGCGTCACTGCTCCCAGCAAAACCCAAAGATTCTAGCACACCATGCTGCCTGACCTGATCACCACCCGCGACCAGCTGCGGGAGGGTGCCACCACCGCGCCCGCCGAGCTGGAACGCTGCATCGACGCCGCCCAGGCGCCCGCCAACACCCACAGCTTCGTCCGCACGATGTTCGACGAGGCGCGCACCACAGCGGTGCAGCCCGGCATGGCCCAGATGCCCCTGGCGGGGCTGGCGGTGTCGGTCAAGGACCTGTTCGACGTCGCGGGCCAGGCCACGCCCGCAGGTTCTACCGTTCTGGCCGACGCGCCGGCCGCCGCCCAGGACTGCCCTGCGGTCGCCCGCCTGCGCGCGGCCGGGGCCAGCCTGATCGGCCGCACGAACATGGTCGAGTTCGCCTTTTCGGGCGTGGGCGTGAACCCGCACCATGGCACGCCTGCGGCCTGGGATGCGCGCTCCGGCGCGCTGCCCGGAGCAGCGCGCGTGCCCGGAGGCTCGTCCTCCGGCGCAGGCGTGTCTGTGGCCACGGGGGCTGCGTTCATCGGGCTGGGGTCGGACACCGGCGGTTCCATCCGGATTCCGGCCGCCCTCAATGGCATCGTGGGCTTCAAGAACACTGCGCGCCTGGTGCCCACCACCGGTGCCGTGCCCCTGTCCACCACGCTCGACACCGCCTGCGCCATGACGCGCAGCGTGCGCGATGCCATCGTGGCCCACGAGGTGCTGGCCGCGCGGCGCGTCACGCGCAGCCTGGCGCCGCTGTCCCAGTACCGGCTGGCCGTCCCGTCCACCTTGTTTCTGGACGGTCTCGACACGACCGTGGCCCAGGCGTTCGAGCGCACCCTGCGCGCCTTGCGCCAGGCTGGGGCCCACATCGACAGCATTGCCCTGCCCGCCGTGCAGGAGCAGCCCGCCTACGGCTTTGCGGCCCCTGAAAGCTACGCCTGGCACCGCGCGTTGCTGCAGCGTGCAGGCAACCGCTACGACCCCCGCGTACGCACCCGCATCGAGCGGGGCGCCACCCTGATGGCCTGGGAATACATAGACCTGCTGCAGGCCCGCCAGCAGTGGATCGCGCGCATGGAGGCCGACATGGAAGGCTACGACGCGCTGCTCTCACCCACCGTGCCCATCGTGGCCCCCAGGCTGGCCGATGTGGCACCGGCCGACGGCGCCGATGCGGCCCGGGATGCCGCGCGCGATGCCGAGTTCTTCCGCGTCAACAACCTGCTGCTGCGCAACACCAGCGTGGTCAACCTGCTGGACGGCTGCGCGCTGTCCCTGCCCTGCCACGCTCCGGGGGAACTCCCGGTGGGCCTGATGGTCTGGCACGGGTCCCTGCGGGATGACACCGTGCTCAATGTGGGCCTGCAGATCGAACAATTACTACAAAAATAATAGCTACTCGCGCTTTACCAACAGGCGCAAGCGGCCAAAAAACCCCATATTTCATGAAGATTGCCATCGTGGGCGCCGGGATTGTCGGCGTCACCACCGCGTACGAGCTGGCCAGCGACGGCCACGAAGTCACCGTTTTTGAACAACGCAGCGCCGCCGCCGAAGAAGCCAGCTTTGCCACGGCCGGCCTGCTTGCACCCCACCTGCTCAGCCCTTGGGCCGTGCCCGGCTTCGGCCACGCCCTGCGGCTGATGGGGCCACACGCCACGCTGCGCCTGTCCGGCGGGCTGAGCCGGGCCAACTGGGCCTGGCTCAGCCGCTGGCGCAGCGCCACACACGCCAGCAGCGCCCCGGCGGCCGCGCTGGAGCGCTTGGCGCAATACAGCCAAAGCCGCCTGCAGGCCCTGGCCCAACGACACGAACTCGACTTTGAGGCCAGCGAGGGGCGCCTGGTGCTGCTGCGCACGGAACAAGAACGCGCCCAGCTCCAGCCCGTACTGCAGGTGCTGCGCGACAGCGGCGTGGCCCTGCGCGAAATCGACGCCGACACTGCGCGCCAGATCGAGCCCGGCCTGTCGCCCGAGGCGCCACTGTCTGGCGCCATTCACCTGCCCGACGCCCGTGCTGGCAACTGCCGCCTGTTTGCGCAGTTGCTGCGCCAGGGCACACAGGGCTTTGGCGTGCACTTCGCCTTCAACACCCGCATCGATCGCATCGGGACCGGCCCGACCGGCGTGCTGGTGCAGGGCGAGAGCGACCTGCGGCGTTTTGATGCCGTGGTGCTGTGCGCCGGCACGGCCTCGGCCGCGCTGCTGCCGGCGCTGGGCCTGCGCCTGCCCATGGCGGCGGTGTATGGCTACTCCGTCAGCGCCCCGCTGCGCGAATCCACCCACGCCCCCCAGTCCAGCGTGGTGGACGCAGCCCAGCAGATCTCCATCACGCGCCTGGGGCAGCGTGTGCGCATTGCAGGCGGCGCCGAACTGGCAGGTGCCGACGCCGAGCACCACACCGCCACCCTGCAGCGCCTGTACCGCACGCTCAACGACTGGTTCCCGGGGGGGGCGCAGCTTTCGTCCGGGGTGCAGGTGTGGCGCGGCGCGCGCCCCCTGCTGCCCGACGGCGCCCCGGTGGTGGGTGCCAGCGGCGTGCCCGGCCTGTGGCTCAACACCGGCCACGGCGCGGGCGGCTGGGCGCTGGGCTGCGGCAGCGCGCGGGCTTTGGCAGACCTGATTGCGCAGCGCAAACCCGAGGTGCCACTCGACGGCCTGGGCATGCGGCCGTTCTGACGCAGGCGCGTTGTCGCCCCCGGGGTGGCAACGCACAATGGCAGGCGCACGGCATGGCGCCGTGCAGCACCTGCCGCCACCATGCACCGCATCACGCCCCACCAACCCCACCCGCTGTTCCACACCGCTGCCACTCGCCGCATCGAGCAGGCGGCGGCCGCCGCCCTGCCCCCACACACCCTGATGCAGCGCGCGGGCCTGGCCGTGGCGCAACTGGCCCAGGCCCTGGCGCCCCATGCACGCACGGTGTGGATTGCCTGCGGCCCCGGCAACAACGGCGGCGACGGACTGGAGGCCGCCATGCACCTGCAGCGCAGCGGCCGCCAGGTGGTGGTGACCTGGCTCGGCCACCCCGACAAAGCCCCGGCGGACGCGAAGGCCTCGTGGCGACGTGCCCAGGCCGCCGGTGTGGCGTGGACCGACGCCCCGCCCGCCGAGCTGTGCCCGCAGGACCTGTGCATTGACGCGCTGCTGGGCATTGGCGTGTGCTCGTCATCCCAAGCCCCCATCCGCGTGCCCGATGCGCGGCTGCTGGCGTGCCTGAACGCCCTGCAGCGCAGCCCGGCGCCCGTGCTGGCGGTGGACCTGCCCAGCGGGCTGGATGCCGACACCGGCCAGTTCGCAGCGGGCTTTGCGCCCCAGGCTGTGCCACACCACCATGCCCACATTCCCCACACGCCAGGCCCGGCACGCCACACGCTGAGTTTGCTGACCCTCAAGCCCGGCCTGTTCACCGCCGCCGGGCGCGACGCTGCGGGCCAGGTGTGGTGGCACGACCTGGGCACCCAGCCCGGGCACGAGCCGCCCACGGCCTGGCTCTGCGGCCCGCCACTGCCCGCGCCCCGCGCCCATGCCAGCCACAAGGGCAGCTATGGCGACGTAGCCGTGGTCGGCGGCGAGGGCTTGTCAACACGCGGCATGGGCATGGCAGGCGCCGCACTGCTGGCCGCCTCGGCCGCCCTGCACAGCGGCGCGGGCCGGGTGCTGGTGGCCCTGCTCGACAACAGCCACCAGCAGCTCGACGCGCAGCAGCCCGAGTTGATGTTCCGCCACTTCGATGCGCTGGCACTGGAGCAGCTCACCGTGGTCTGCGGCTGTGGGGGCGGCCAGGCCATTGCCGCCGTGCTGCCCGAGGTCATACCCCGCGCCGCACGCCTGGTGCTGGATGCCGACGCGCTCAACACCATCGCCACCGAAGCCGCGCTGCACGCACTGGTGGTGGCACGGGGCCAGCATGGGCAGCCCACGGTCATCACCCCTCACCCGCTGGAGGCCGCGCGCCTGCTGGGCCTGACCACCGCCGAAGTCCAGGCCGACCGGCTGGATGCGGCGCAGCAACTCGCTGACCAATTCAACTGCGTGGCCGTGCTCAAGGGTTCGGGCACCGTGATTGCCGCACCGGGCCGCGTCCCCGCCATCAACCCCACGGGCAACGCGCGGTTGGCCACAGCGGGCACGGGCGATGTGCTGGCGGGCATGGTGGGCGCACACCTGGCCGCTGGTGCCAGCGCGCTGCGCGCTGCGAGCGAAGCGGTGTACCAGCATGGCCAGGCGGCCGATGCCTGGCCAGCGGGCCAGCCCCTCACCGCCAGCATGCTCGCGCGGCGTGTGGGCGGGTGATGGGGGTCAATCCAGCAGCGTGACCTGCTTGAGCGGCTTGAGCACACTCGACGGCGTCATGCCAAAGGTCTGTCGGAACATGCGGCTGAAGTGGGCCGAGTCGGCAAAGTCGCCATGCAACGCTGCATCGGTCAGCCGGGGGCTCACCGCGAGCCCGGCCATGGCCAGCCGCACCTGTGACCACACGCGGTAGCTGCGCAGGCTCACGCCCATCTCGGCGCTGAACAAATGGTTGAAACGCGAGGCCGACAGCTGCGCCGCAGACGCCAGCCCCGCCCGCGCCAGGCGCCCATGCTCGTGCTGCGGGCGGCGCAGGGCGTGCAGGCTGTGGGCCACGCGCGGGTCGAGCGGGGGCCCGGCCTCCAGCAGGTGGCGGTGCAACAGGGTCTGCAGATCAAAAGCGCGCAGGTGGCTCTCCATGGCGGCACGGGCACGCACGGGCGCTGCCACGTCCAGCAGCACGCCACCCTGCCGCTGGAACACGCTGCGCAGACTGCGCGCCTCCGGCGAATCCGGCTCCAGGTACACCAGCGCCACCACTTCGCCGCAGGGGTCGAACAGATGCTCCACCCCGGCATCCACCAGCGCGCTGTGGCAGGTTTCCACCGGCCCCGCGCCCCAGTGCAATACAAACCGGCCCGAGAGCCCCATCAGCAGCACGGGCGATGCATGGCAATGCCAGCCTGTGGCCGGGATCTCGCCCACATACAGCGCCCGGTCAGTGCCCAGCGTCAGGGTGTTCGTGCGCTGCGGCATAGCCCAAACCTACAAGTCTTGCGGCACGGTTCTCGGTAGCCTTGCCCGGCCCCGGCGCGCGCCCACAGCGCAGCGCTCCGGCACCCCATCGTTCTTTTGGAGACTGGTTCTTGAAACGCATTGCCTTCTTTTCTGTTGCCGCCGCCCTCGCCCTCAGCGGCGTGGGTTTCTACTACGGCGCCCCGTCGCTGCTGAAGGAGCCCCTGCTCCACCTCAACCGCAGCCTCTCGGGCATGGAAGAAAAAACCACCACCGCCGCGCTGCACACCATCCACTACCTGGACAGCGGTGCGCCATCCCAGCCAGCGCCCACCAACCCAGGCACGACACCCCTGGTGCTGCTGCACGGCATTTTTGCGGAGAAGGACCATTGGGTGGATTTTGCGCGTCCCCTCACCGGCCAGTACCGGGTGGTTGCCCCCGACTTCCCCGGTTTTGGCGAGAGCACCCGCCTGGAGGGCCAGCCCTACGATTACGCCGCCCACACCCAGCGCCTGGGCGCGCTGCTGGACGCGCTGGGCATCGAAAAGGCCCACCTCGCAGGCAACTCCATGGGCGGCACCATCGCCGCGCTGTTTGCGCTGCAGTACCCCGAGCGCGTGGCCAGCGTGGCCTTCATCGGCGCACCCCATGGCATCCGCTCGCCCAAGCCCAGCGCCATGGACCGGCTCATCGATGCCGGGCAGCGCCCGCTGGTCGCCCACGACGCCACGGCCTTCAGCGCCATGATGGACCTGGTGTTTGAAAAACGCCCCTTCCTGCCCTACCCCATCCTGCACGCCAGCGAGCAGGCGGCACTGCACAACGCGCCATCGAACACCCGTCTGTGGGACGCGCAACTCAAAGACCGCTACCTGCTGGAACAACGGCTGGGCGGCCTGCAGCAACACCCCGTGCTCGCGCTGTGGGGCGACAGCGACCGCGTGTTCGACCGTTCGGGCCTGTTGCCCTTGCAAAAGCTGCTGCCCCAAGCACAACTGCAAGCCTTGCCCGGCATCGGCCACCTGCCCATGATGGAAGCGCCCGCCGCCACGGCGCAGCGGTATGCGCGTTTTCTGGAGGGGCTTGCCCCATCCAGCGCAATAGCATCCCGGAAAATTCAATAAAAATAGCTGCTACCGCGCTTCCATCAAGCGGTAGCAGCTATCAATTAATGAGCAATCTGATGCAACCACCAGCGCCCCGGGGTTCGTGAGCAATCAGCCCCTGCGCGGCTTGCGCGCCTTGCCCTTGCTGGATTTGCCCGCCACCGCTTTCTTCACCGAGGCCTTCAGCGACTGGATGGGTGAGCGCGCAGCGCGCTCGCGGGTCAGGCCCGCCTTCTCGGTGGCCGACATGGCAGCGCCTTTGTCTGCCTTGCGACCGCCTGAGCGGCCACTGGCCTTGCGCGCGCCGCCACCCGCACCGTCAGAGCCGACACCCTTGTCCTTGAGGGCACGTCCGAGCAGTTCCTCGCCCTCGCGCACCAGGCGGAAGTCGATCTTGCGGCCGTCCAGGTCCACGCGGCTGACCTGCACGCGCACCCGCGCACCGATGGCGTAGCGGATGCCCGTGCGCTCGCCGCGCAGCTCCTGGCGCGCCTCGTCGAACTTGAAGTACTCGCCACCCAGCTCGGTGATATGCACCAGGCCCTCGACGTACATCGCGTCGAGCGTCACAAAGATGCCGAAGCTCGTGGCCGCGCTCACCACGCCGCTGTACTCCTCGCCCAGGTGCTCGCGCATGTACTTGCACTTGAGCCAGGCTTCCACGTCGCGGCTGGCCTCGTCGGCGCGGCGCTCGTTGGCGCTGCAATGCAGGCCGGCCGCCTGCCCGGCGAGCCGGGCGTCAGTCGGCT
>CAYXSL010000206.1:0-7684 GCA_964466605.1 uncultured Verminephrobacter sp. | reverse complement strand
AGGTAGCCGTTGGGCTCGGGCGGGAAGCGGGTGCGGATCTTGGCGGGGTCGGGCTCGCCCTGGGCGTGGTGGGCGGCATCGCCAGGGGCGCCTGCCCAGCGGCGGGTGGCGTAGGTGCCTTGCTCCAGGTCTTTTTCGATGATCTGGCGCAGGAAGTTGCTGGGCTTGGTGGATTCAGCGGTGTCCGCAGCGGCGGCGCTGGCGGGGGTATTGGCGGGGGAGGGGGTGCTCATCCAGCCATTTTAGGCGGCGGTTTCGTGACGGTTTACGCATTAAAACCAGCGCGTGTACGTTCAGACACAACGTAAAGACGCTTTTATGCCATCCTTTTGGCTACTTGGTGCGTTATGTACCGGTGAGGGCTCTTGCCACCTGGCTGTGGGCTTTCATTTACCAGGAGATTTCCATGACGAAAACCCGTTCTCTTTATGCCATGGCCGCTTCGGCTGGCGTGGCTCTGGCTCTGTTGGCCGGTGCTGGCGCTGCCCAGGCCCGTGACGTCAATTGGTCGGTTGGCGTTGGCGTGCCCGGCGTGGTGATCGGTGCCAGCAATGGCTACTACGCACCTGCCCCGGTGTACGTGGCCCCACCCCCCCCGGTGTATTACGCGCCGCCCCGGCCCGTGTACTACAGCGCCCCACCCGCCTATTACGCCCCCCCACCGGTGGTGTATTACGGTGACGGCTACCGGCACCATCGCCATCACCGCCACCATGGTCACGGCCACGGTCGCTACTGGGACCGTTGATCAGCCAGCCCTGCGGGCCGGTGTTCCACCAACCTCTTGGGCGCGAGTCGCTCACAGGCAGCGTCGCACAGGCTGCCTTTTACAGCGGTCCTTCGGGGCCGCTTTTTTCTTGGGGCGGCCCCTGCGCCGGGGCGCCGCATAATCCCGCACTCTGGCCTGCCAGCGTGGCAGGCGCCTTGCCCCGGAGACCCTGTCTGTGACTGCCCATAAAACCGTTTTTGTGCTGAATGGCCCCAACCTGAACCTGCTGGGCACGCGCGAGCCCGCCGTGTATGGCGCCGCCACCCTGGCCGATGTGGAAAAGCTCTGTGCCGATGCCTGCCAGCGCCATGGCTATGCGCTGCGTTTTCACCAAAGCAACCATGAGGGCGCGCTGGTGGACTGGATTCACGAGGCAGGCCGCCTGCACGCGGCGGGCGAACTGGCCGGTGTGGTGCTGAATGCCGGGGCCTACACCCACACCAGCATTGCGCTGCACGACGCCATCAAAGGCACGGGCCTCACCCTGATTGAGCTGCACATCAGCAATGTGCATGCGCGCGAGGCCTACCGCCACCATTCGTACATGGCGGCCGCCGCCAAGGCGGTGATGTGTGGTTTTGGCGTGCTGGGCTATGGCCTGGCGATTGACGGACTGGCGCAGTTGCTGGCCCAGCAGCAGCCTGCGGCCTGATGGCCGGGCGCGCGGGCTTTTGCTTTAATTTGTATGGCCCCGCTGCCCCTGCAAGTCTCTGAGGAAGAGGTTGAAATCACCGCCATGCGCGCCCAGGGCGCGGGCGGGCAGAACGTCAACAAGGTGTCGAGCGCCGTGCACCTGCGGTTTGACGTGGCGGCTTCGTCGCTGTCCGAGGGCGTGAAAGAGCGCCTGCTGGCCCTGCGCGACACCCGCATCACGCAAGAGGGGGTGGTGGTCATCAAGGCCCAGCAGTACCGCAGCCAGGAGCAGAACCGCGCCGATGCGCTGGCGCGGCTCAACGCCTTGGTCAACACCGTGGCCGTGCCGCCCCGGGTGCGCCGCGCCACCAAGCCCACTTATGGATCGCAACAGCGCCGCCTGCAAGGCAAGACCCAGCGCAGCGAAACCAAGGCGCTGCGGGGGCGGGTGCGCGACGGCTCTTGATGGCGGGGTGGGCGCTGCCAGGGTTTAATTGGCATCACCCATAGAACAATCTGTCTGCCCGGCAGGGCTTGGTGTGGGCGCCCGTCCGGCCTACAGTGAGGGCATTCACGGATGAAACTGCCATGACCGCTGTTGCCCACGCCCCTTCCTCCACTGTTCCAGCCCTGTTCGTATCGCACGGCGCGCCGCTGTTTGCGGTGGACGCTGGCACCACCGGCCCCGCGCTCACGCAGTGGGGCCAGGGGCTGAAGGCGCAATACCCCGGTCTGCGCGGTGTGGTGGTGATGTCGCCGCACTGGATGGCGCGCTCGGTGCAGGTCACGACCGGCCCGCAGCCCGCCACCTGGCACGACTTTGGCGGGTTTCCGCCCGCGCTGTACGAGCTGCAGTACCCCGCCCCCGGCTCGCCCGCGCTGGCGCAAGAGGTGCTGGGCCTGTTGCACGCCGCCGGTGTGGCCGCGCAGGGCGATGCCGCGCGCCCCTTTGACCATGGCGCCTGGGTGCCGCTGATGCATTTGTTCCCCCAGGCTGATGTGCCCGTGGTGCAGGTGGCCCTGCCCGTGGGCGCGGGCCCGGCCGATGTGTATGCACTGGGCGCCGCCTTGCGCAGCCTGCGCGCCCAGGGCGTGCTGGTGGTGGGATCGGGCAGCATGACACACAACCTGGCCGAGTTTTTTGGCGGCGAGCGTGCGCCTGCGCCCTATGTGCTGGAGTTCAGCCGCTGGATCGAAGGCGCGCTGGCCCGTGGCGACATGGCCGCGCTGCTCAACTACCGCAGCCAGGCGCCCCATGCCCACCGCGCGCACCCCACCGAAGACCACTTTTTGCCCATCTTCTTTGCGCTGGGTGCGGCGGGCGACGACCTGCACGCAAACTACTTGAGCCGCGAGGTGATGTACAGCATGCTGTCGATGGATGCGTTTGCGCTGGAGCCGGTGCATTGATGGTGCATCGGTCCTGCATTTTCTAAGTCAAAACTGCCCCTGGCGCCTGTCTATGCTCAATTTACCGCTCACATTTTTGCAGCGCCCCGCTGCCGCCACCACGCCCCGCCCCTGGCTGCTGGTGCTGATGCACGGCGTGGGCAGCAACGAGCAGGATTTGTTCAGCCTGTCGCCGCAGATCCCCGAGCGCTTTCATGTGCTGAGCCTGCGCGCGCCGTTCCGCATGGGGCCGGGCTCGCACGCTTGGTTTGATTTTTCCATCGAGCCCAATGGCGACCGCACCATCAACGAACAGCAAGAGGCCCAAAGCCGCGCCTTGGTGGCCCAGGCGGTGGAGTCGGCCGCCGAGCAACTGGGCATTCCGCCCGAGCGGGTGGTGGTGGGCGGCTTCAGCCAGGGCGGCATCATGGCGCTGTCGCTGCTGCTGACAAGGCCCGCGCTGATGCACGCCGGCCTGGTGTGGCACAGCCGCCTGCTGCCGCAGGTGGTGCCCCTGACGGCCCCGGCCGATGCGCTGCGGGGCAAGCGGCTGTGGTTGAGCCATGGCACCCATGACAACGTGATCCCCCTGGCCAACGCCCAGGCCATTGCGCACCATATGGCACCCCTGCCGGTGGCGGTGAGCTACCACGAGTTCCCCAGCGCGCATGAGATCCGGCCGTCGGAGCTGGCGGCCACGGTGACCTGGCTGGAGTCGCTCTCGACAACACCGACCGCTTTCTGAGCGAAGGCACCGTCTCGCCGCAGCGCCCCAGCCTCACACCGGCAGCGCCATGGTGCGCTTCACTTCCTTGAGCGAAAAGCTCGTCGAAATCTCGCGCACGCCCGGCAGGCTGCGCACATGGGTGCGCACATAGTCGGCAAACGATTCCAGGTCGGCCGCGACCACCTCCAGCTGGTAGTCGTAGCGGCCCGAGAGGTTGTGGCACGACAGTACCTGGGGCATGGCCGCCACCTCGCGCTCCAGGGCCGAGGTGGTTTCGGCGGTGTGGTCGTGCAGCGCCAGCTGCACAAAACCCAGCACGCCCCAGCCCACGCGCTGGCGGTGCAGGTGGGCGTGGTAGCCCGCAATCACCCCGGCTTCTTCCAGCGCCCGCACGCGCCGCCAGCAGGGCGAGGTGGACAGCGACACCGCCTCGGCCAAGTCGCCCACGGTGGCGCGGCCGTCGCGCTGCAGGGCGTTGAGCAGGGTGCGGTCCACAGGGTCGAGGGGGTAGGGGTGCATCGTGGTCGGGTGGTGAAGGTTTGGGGCAAATTTTGCCCTTTAGATTAGTTTTTGGGGCAAAGAAGGCGAAATTTTGCCTGTCGATGAGGCCAAGAATCTCCGCATCCGACCCACACTCCAGCCAGTGGTCGGCCCACCAGGAGACACGCATGCCCCGCACCACCGACCGCAGCCCCGCCACCGGCTTCAGCACCCGCGCCATCCACCACGGCTACCACCCGGCAGACCACCAAGGCGCGCTGGTGCCGCCCATCCACACCTCGGCCACCTATGCCTTCCCCGATGTGGCCTACGGCGCGCGCTGCTTTGCGGGCCAGGAGCCCGGCTACTTCTACACCCGCATCGCCAACCCCACGCTGGCGCTGCTCGAAGGGCGGCTGGCGGCACTGGAAGAGGGCGCAGGCGCCGTGGTGTTTGGCTCGGGCATGGGCGCCATCACCGCCACGCTGTGGTCCATGCTGGAGCCGGGCGACGAGATCCTGGCCGACCTCACGCTCTACGGCTGCACCTTCTCGTTCTTGCACCATGGCCTGGGCCGCTTTGGTGTGACGGTGCGCCATGTGGACATGACCGACCCCGCCCGCGTGGCCCAGGCACTGACCGCCAAGACCCGCGTGGTCTACCTCGAAACCCCCGCCAACCCCAACATGCGCCTGGTGGACATCGCCGCCGTGTCGGCCCTGGCCCACGCCCAGGGTGCCAAGGTGGTGGTGGACAACACCTACTGCACGCCCTACCTGCAGCAGCCCCTGCTGCTGGGTGCGGATGTGAGCGTGCACTCCATGACCAAATACCTGGGCGGCCATGGCGACCTGACGGCGGGCGCGGCCGTGTTTGCCGATGCCGAACTGGCCCAGCGCGTGCGCCTGTACGGCCTGAAGGACATGACCGGCGCCGTGATGTCGGCCCAAGACGCCCACCTGGTGATGCGCGGCCTGAAAACCCTGGCGCTGCGCATGGACCGCCACTGCCAGAGCGCCCAGAAGGTGGCCGAATTCATCGCTGCCCACCCCGCTGCGGCGGCCGTGCACTACCCCGGCCTGCCCAGCTTTGCGCAGCACGCGCTGGCCCAGCAGCAGATGCGCCAGATGGGCGGGATGATTGCCTTTGAGCTGCGCGGTGGCCTGCAGGCGGGCGTGCGCTTCATGGACGCGCTGCAGCTCGTCACCCGCGCCGTGAGTCTGGGCGACGCCGAAACCCTGGCCCAGCACCCGGCCAGCATGACGCATTCCACCTACACGCCCGAGCAGCGCGCCGCCCACGGCATTGCCGAAGGGCTGGTGCGCCTGTCGGTGGGGCTGGAAGACCTCGATGACCTGCTGGCCGACATCGGCCAGGCGCTGGACCTGGCCCATGCCATGGACCTGAGCGCTGGCATCCACGCCGGGCTCAGCCCCGAGCGTGTGGCAGCGGCAACGCCGTCTTGTAGCGCACCTGCTTGAGCGCGAAGCTGGAGCGGATCTTCTCCAGCCCCGGGATCGGCGAAAGCTGCTCCAGGATGAACCGCTCCAGCGCCGCGATGTCGGGCAGCGCCACGCGGATGAGGTAGTCCGAGTCGCCGCTCATCAGGTAGCACTCCATCACCTCGTCGTGCTCGGCAATGCGCCGCTCGAAGTCGGCCAGTGCTTCCTTGCTCTGCGTCTTCAGGCTGATGCTGATGAACACATTGAGCCCCAGCCCCAGCGCCGCCGCGTTGGCCAGCGCCACATAGCGGGCAATCACGCCCGCTGCCTCCAGCGCCTTGACCCGCGCCAGGCAGGGCGAGGGCGACAGGTGCACGCGCCGCGCCAGCTCCACATTGGAGAGCGAACCATCGGTCTGCAGCTCGGCCAGAATGCGTAAATCGGTCACGTCAAGCTTCATATGCTGCAATATTTTGTTGATGCGGCATATTGTGCTTTTGAAGTCGCCATAACTGCGCGTTTCGGCATCACATTTTTGCCAAACCCTTCTACAGTGTGCTCTCATGAACGCCCCACTGCCCCCCCACCTCCTCAGCCCCCAGGACACCCTGGCCGACATCGACCCGCAAGAGACCGCCGAATGGCGCGATGCCTTCCTGGCCCTGGTGGCCACCGAAGGCCCCGAGCGCGCGCGGTTTGTGCTGCAGGAGCTGGTGCGCCTGGCCCGTACCCAGCGCGTGGGCTGGCAGCCGCAGCTCAACACGCCGTATGTGAACACCGTGGCGGCCCAGGCGCAGCCTGTGTTTCCGGGCGACCTGGCCATTGAGGAGCGGCTGGCGTCGCTCATGCGCTGGAACGCGCTGGCCATGGTGGTGCGGGCCAACCAGGCGTATGGCGAGCTCGGCGGGCACATCGCCAGCTACGCCAGCGCGGCCGATCTGTTTGAGAGCGGCTTCAACCATTTCTTCCGCGCCCGCGAAGGCGTGGGCGAGGGCCAGCACCGGGGCGATCTGGTGTTCTTCCAGCCGCACAGCGCGCCCGGCGTGTATGCGCGGGCGTTTCTGGAAGGGCATTTGACGGAGAACGACCTGCAGCACTACCGGCAGGAAATCACCGCCCCCAGCGCAGGCGCGCAGGGGCTGTCGAGCTACCCGCACCCCTGGCTCATGCCGGACTTCTGGCAGTTCCCCACCGGCTCCATGGGCATCGGCCCCATCAGCAGCATCTACCACGCGCGCTTCATGCGCTACCTCACGCACCGCAATCTGCTCAACTGCGAGGGGCGCAAGGTGTGGGGCGTGTTTGGCGACGGCGAGATGGACGAGCCCGAATCCATGAGCGCCCTGACCCTGGCCGCACGCGAAGGCCTGGACAACCTGGTCTGGGTGGTCAACTGCAACCTGCAGCGGCTGGACGGCCCCGTGCGCGGCAACGGCCGCATCATCGACGAGCTGGAGCGCCTGTTCGCGGGTGCAGGCTGGAACGTGGTCAAGCTGGTGTGGGGCAGCGACTGGGACGGCCTGTTTGCCCGCGACCTGACGGGCGCGCTGGTGCGCACGCTCGAAGGCACGGTGGATGGCCAGATGCAGACCTTTGCCGCCAAGGACGGCCGCTTCAACCGCGACAACTTCTTCGGCCAAAGCCCCGAGCTGGCCGCGCTGGCCCAGGGCATGACGGACGAGCAGATCGACCGCTTGAAGCGCGGCGGGCATGACCTGGTGAAGATCCACGCCGCCTACGCTGCCGCCGCTGCCCACAAGGGCCAGCCCACGGTGATCCTGGCCCACACCAAAAAGGGCTACGGCATGGGCACGGCGGGGCAGGGCAAGATGACCACGCACAGCCAGAAGAAGCTGGACGACACCGATCTCATCGAATTCCGCAACCGCTTCAACCTGCCGCTCACCGACGAGCAGGCGACCAGCCTGGCGTTCTACAAGCCTGCCGAAGACAGCCCGGAGATGCAGTACCTGCGCCACCACCGCCAGCAGCTGGGTGGCTACCTGCCGCGCCGCCAGACGGCCTGCGACGTGTTGCCTGTGCCGCCCCTGGCCAGCTACGGCCAGTTTGCGCTGCAGGCCGATGGCAAGGAGATGAGCACCACCATGGCCTTTGTGCGCATGCTGGGCACGCTGCTCAAGGACGCCACGTTAGGCCCCCGCATCGTGCCCATCGTGGCCGACGAGGCGCGCACCTTCGGCATGGCCAACCTGTTCAAGCAGGTCGGCATCTACAGCAGCGTGG
>CAYXSL010000205.1:0-7712 GCA_964466605.1 uncultured Verminephrobacter sp. | reverse complement strand
TCGGGCAGGTGGCGAAAGCGCTGCAGCTCCAGGTGGCGCTCCAGGGTGTCCTGCACGGTGGCCGGCGCGCGCACCCGCAGATCGAACGCGGGGGTGGCGGATTCGGCAATGGCGGCAGAGGAGGCGTCCTGACCACCGTCACTTTTATCACCGCGCGGCAGCAGGCTGCACCCAGGCAGGCACAGTGCACCGATAAGCAGCAACGCCGACCATGGGGCCGGCGTTGGGGGATTGGCGGAGGGGCGCAAGATGCGGAAAGGCACGGCAACAGGGGGTGGGGGTTGGGCGGTAGCAATGGGGCGGTAAAAACCAGCTCCGCCACTATGCACCGGAAAGCAGCCCGTCCGTGTCAGACAGTGGCGCGCAATGGCGTCCCGGCGCCGTACCCGCCGGGGTGCTTACTTGGACAGCAGCCGCATGGTTTCCTCCAGCCCCTTGAGTGACAACGGGTACATGCGGTTGCCCAGCAGCTGCTGGATGATGCTGATGCTCTGGCGGTATTGCCACACGCCCTGGGGTTCGGGGTTGATCCACGCGTGCTTGGGGAAGGCGTGCGTGAGGCGCTGTATCCACTCGGCGCCCGCTTCCTCGTTGTTGTACTCCACGCTGCCGCCGGGCTGCAGGATCTCGTAGGGGCTCATGGTCGCATCGCCCACGAAGATCAGCTTGTAGTCGCGGTTGTACTTGCGGATGATGTCCCAGGTGGGGAACTTCTCGGCAAAGCGGCGGCGGTTGTTCTTCCACATGAAGTCGTACACGCAGTTGTGGAAGTAATAAAACTCCAGGTGCTTGAACTCGCTCTTGACGGCGCTGAACAGTTCTTCCACGCGCTGGATGTGTTCGTCCATGGTGCCGCCCACGTCCATCAGCAGCAGCACCTTCACGTTGTTGTGGCGCTCGGGCACCATCTTGATGTCCAGGTAGCCCGCGTTGGCCGCCGTGCTGCGGATGGTGTCCGGCAGGTCCAGTTCCAGCTCATGTCCCTCGCGCGCAAACTTGCGCAGGCGGCGCAGCGCCACCTTGATGTTGCGCGTGCCCAGTTCCTGCTGGTCGTCGTAGTCCTTGTAGGCGCGCTGCTCCCACACCTTCACGGCGCTCTTGTTCTTGCCCGCGCCGCCAATGCGCACGCCCTGCGGGTTGTAGCCGCCGTGGCCAAACGGGCTGGTGCCGCCCGTGCCGATCCACTTGCTGCCGCCTTCGTGGCGTTCCTTCTGCTCTTCGAGGCGCTTTTTCAGCGTCGCCATCAGCTCGTCCCAGCCCATCTTCTCGATGGCGGCCTTCTGCTCGGGGGTGAGTTCGTTCTCCAGAATCTTGCGCAACCAGTCGGCCGGGATCTCCTTGGTGAAGTCGGCCACCATCTCCACGCCCTTGAAGTAGGCGCCAAAGGCCCGGTCGAACTTGTCGAAGTGCTTCTCGTCCTTGACCAGCGTGAGGCGCGAGAGGTTGTAGAAGTCGTCCAGGCTCCACGCGTCGTCCGACTTGGGGCCCACCACGCCGGCCTGCAGGGCTTCGAGCAGCGTGAGGTATTCCTTGACCGACACGGGCAACTTGGCCGAGCGCAGGGTGTAGAAGAAGTCGATCAGCATGTTTTTGGCTCCTTGCGCGCGTCAGGAGTGCTTTTGGCGCTCCAAAAGGTATAGCAACTGGGCGCGCGCTTCGGGCCACTCACCCGCGCGCATGCTGTACATCACCGTGTCGCGGATGGTGCCGTCGCGGCGCAGCGCGTGGCCACGGATCACGCCGTCTTTTTGGGCACCCAGGCGCTCGATGGCCTTTTGCGATGCGAAGTTGTAGTTGTCGGTGCGCCAGCCCACCACGTTGCACCCCAGGGTGTCGAAGGCATGCTGCAACAGCAGCAGCTTGCAGGTGGTGTTGACATGGCTGCGCTGCACGCTCAGGCAGTACCAGGTGTAGCCGATCTCCACCCGCTTCACGGCGGGCAGGATGTCGTGAAAGCTGGTGCAGCCCAGCACCTTGCCGGTAGCCTCTTCGACCACGGCAAACGCAAACCGGTGGCCTTCTTCGCGGCCTCTCAGGGCGGTCTCGATATAGGCGCGGGTGTCTTGCGGCTCGGGCACTGAAGTCACGCGCAACTTCCACAGCTCGCCGTCGGCGGCGGCAAGGCGCAGGCCTTCTTCGTGCGACAGGGCCAGGGGCTCCAGGCGCACACCACGGTCGCGCAGGGTAACGGGTTCTACAAAAGCCATGGATCTTGCTCTCGCTCTCTGCGGTCTTTCAGTCCTGGGAAGGTTTGCTGCGGCGGCTGGCCTGCCAGCGTTTGGCTGCATGCAGGCCCAGCCCGCCGCCCAGCCCGACCAGGGCAATGCCCAGCAGGGCCGGGGTGCCATAGCCCGGGGCAAAGATGTCCAGGCCGAGCCACTGGCCCAGCCAGAAGCCGACGAGGGCGCCGCCAACAAAGCCGACGGCGTCAGAGATGCCGTCCGCGAGGGACGGTGGGTGGGGGGCGCTCATGGTGCGGTTTGTCCGAAAAATCAGCGGTTCCGCTGGTTCATGAACACCAGCTTTTCAAACAGGCTCACGTCCTGCTCGTTCTTGAGCAGCGCGCCCACCAGCGGGGGCACGGCCACCTTGTTGTCCGCGCTTTGCAGGGCCGTGAGCGGAATGTCTTCCGCCACCAAGAGCTTGAGCCAGTCGATCAGCTCGCTGGTCGAAGGCTTCTTTTTCAGGCCGGGCAGGTTGCGCACGTCGTAAAACGTCTTCATCGCCACGCTGAGCAGCTCGCTCTTGAGCGTGGGGAAATGCACGTTGATGATCTGCCGCATGGTGTCGGCTTCGGGGAACTTGATGAAGTGGAAGAAGCAGCGGCGCAAAAACGCGTCGGGCAGCTCTTTCTCGTTGTTGGAGGTGATGAACACCAGCGGGCGGTGCTTGGCCTTGATGAGTTCGCGCGTTTCGTAGCAGTAGAACTCCATGCGGTCGATTTCGCGCAGCAGGTCGTTCGGGAACTCGATGTCGGCCTTGTCGATCTCGTCGATCAAGAGCGCCACGGGCCGGTCGGCCGTGAAGGCCTGCCACAGCACGCCCTGCACGATGTAGTTGCGGATGTTCTTCACGCGCTCGGCGCTGTCGCCATCATTGAGCTGGCTGTCGCGCAGGCGGCTCACCGCGTCGTATTCATACAGGCCCTGCTGCGCCTTCGTGGTGGACTTGATGTGCCATTGCAGCAGCGGCATATCGAGCGCCTGCGCCACTTCCTCGGCCAGCATCGTCTTGCCCGTGCC
The DNA here is from genome assembly GCA_964466605.1 of uncultured Verminephrobacter sp. Classification (GTDB taxonomy): domain Bacteria; phylum Pseudomonadota; class Gammaproteobacteria; order Burkholderiales; family Burkholderiaceae_C; genus Acidovorax. The sequence continues at coordinate 4,470 of CAYXSL010000205.1, read as the reverse complement.
GGGCTCGCCCTTGATCAAGAGCGGCCGTTGCAGCGTGATGGCTGCGTTCACGGCGAGCATCAGGTCCTGGGTGGCGACGTAGTTCTGGGAGCCTTGGAATTTCATGGGGGAAAACACCGGATCGTTGATGAATGGGCTTGACAGGGCGCTGGCTATAATCAACGGCTGATCAGAGCCCAGAGCTGAACTTCCACGAGATTGTGCGCGCAAAATGAACAAAACGCTGACCACGCTATTTGCCCTGGCTGTCGCTTCCGTGACCGCCGTCTCCCATGCCCAGGAAGCCAAGGGCGACGTGGAAGCCGGCAAGCAAAAAATCGCCATGTGCATTGGCTGCCACGGCATCGTTGGCTACCAGGCCAGCTTTCCCGAGATCCACAAGGTGCCCATGATCTCGGGCCAAAGCGCCAAGTTCATCACCGCAGCCCTGGTGGCCTACCAGAAGGGCGAGCGCAAGCACCCCACCATGCGCGGCATCGCCGAATCGCTGTCCGAGAAGGACATCGCCGATGTGTCGGCTTACTACGAACAACACGGCAAGACCGGCGCCGAACTGCCCGCCAAGCCCGGCCGCGAGCCCAGCGTGCAAGTGGCCGAGCTGCTCAAGAAGGGCGCCTGTGTCTCTTGCCACGGCGACAACTTCGCCAAGCCCATCGATCCTTCCTATCCCAAGATCGCAGGCCAGCACGCCGACTACCTCTTTGTGGCCCTCAAGTCCTACAAGGTCGAGAAGAACGCCAATGTGGGCCGCAACAACGCCATCATGGGCGGCGTGGCCAAGCAGTTCACCAATGCCGAGCTGAAGGCCCTGGCCAACTACATCAGCAGCGTCGATGGCGACCTGCACGTGGTGCCACAGTCGCGCTTCCGCTGATCCGGCTGCTTGGTTGTTGCACACAAAAGCCCGCCTTGGCGGGCTTTTTTCATGGGGCAGCGGGCGCGGGCGGAAGCGCCTTCACTGGGTTGTGGGTCTTCGCCGGAGGCCTTGAGAGCCGGAACGCGCCCTGCGCCTACAAAGGGGATGGGCGGGCTTTTGTAAAATGGGCGCGGGTGTCGCAATCATGGTGATTCGGCAGGTTCATGCGCTGGTCGGGCCGCCGCGCGGCTTCGCTGCGACCCATGAACTCCTCTCCGACCCTGATCCAAGTGATCGGCGCCGTCCTGTTCGGACTGGCCATTCTCCACACCTTCTCCACCAAGTTTTTCGAGCATCTGGCGCACACGCAGCCACGGCATGCGGGCATCTGGCATCTGCTGGGTGAGGTGGAGGTGGTCTTCGGCTTCTGGGCCATGGTGCTCATGCTGTTCATGTTTTCCATCAGCGGAAAGCAGGAGGCCACGGCCTATCTGGACTCGCGCAATTTCACAGAGCCTTTGTTCGTGTTCGCGATCATGGTGATCGCTGCGACCCGCCCCATCCTGGAGCTGGCCGGGGCCATGGTGCGTGCGCTGGCGGCCCTGCTGCCCGTGCAGCGCGGCATGGCCATGTATTTTGTGGTGCTGGCGGCGGTGCCTCTGCTCGGCTCGTTCATTACCGAGCCTGCAGCGATGACGCTGGCGGCGCTGATGCTGCGCGATACGCTGTTCTCGCAGCCTCTCTCCAGCCGCCTCAAGTATTCGACGCTGGGCGTGCTGTTTGTGAACATCTCGATCGGTGGAACCCTCACGCCTTTTGCGGCGCCGCCGGTGCTCATGGTGGCTGCCAAGTGGAACTGGGACATCTGGTTCATGGTGTCCCACTTCGGCTGGAAGGCGGCGGTGGCCGTGTTGATCAACGCAGGCATCGCGATGCTGATTTTCCGCAAACAGCTCGGGCATATGGGACGCAAGATGCCCGCATCCGAGTCCCCGGTGCCGTGGACCGTGACCTTGGTGCACCTCCTGTTCCTGGTGCTGGTGGTGGTGTTCGCGCACCATCCTGCGGTGTTCCTGGGCCTGTTCCTGTTCTTCATGGGGTTCACCACGGCCTACCAGCGCCACCAAAGCCCGCTGATCCTGCGCGAGGCGCTGCTGGTGGCGTTCTTCCTGGCCGGGCTGGTGGTGCTGGGCGGCTTGCAGCAATGGTGGCTGCAGCCTGTGCTCATGAAGATGGATGCCAACGCGGTGTTCTTTGGTGCAGCCGCACTGACCGCTTTCACCGACAACGCAGCGCTGACCTACCTGGGCTCGCTGGTCGAGGGCCTGAGCGACGAGTTCAAGGTGGCCCTGGTGGCAGGCGCCGTGACGGGAGGCGGCCTGACCGTGATCGCCAACGCGCCGAATCCGGCCGGGGCATCGATCCTGAAGGAGAAGTTCTCGCAGGGCGTCATCAACCCGTTGGGCCTGCTGCTGGGCGCATTGCCACCCACGCTGGTGGCGGTGCTGGCGTTCAAGCTGCTGTAACCGCCGGGCCCCACACGGGGCTCAGTCCCGGGTCGCGCGCCGCTGCACGCAGGCGATGTAGGCCTCGCCGTCGGGCGGGCGGCCTGCGCGCTGGCTCTCCCACAGCATCTCGCCCAGGCAGTCCATGGCGGCGTGGTGGGCGTCGTGCAGCGAATCGAGCCGCGCCGTCAGCAGCTCCACCGCCTGGCGGATGCCGCGCGGCTGGTCGATGCTGCATTGCTCGCTGATCGACAAGTGCATCGACAGGTGCAAGAACGGGTTGGTCTGGCTGGGCGTCTCGTCGTAGTTGCGCGCCACGGCGGCATCGGCATCCGACAGGTCGGCGTGGTATTCAGGGTGCTCGGCGATCCACAGGCTGGCCAGCGTCTCGATGGCTTCCATGGGGGCGCCGCTCTGGGTCTTGGCGTGCACGCCGCACAGAAAGCGGCGCACATCGGCTTGGGAGGGACTGAACATGGGGCGTGAGGGTAGCACGCGCCTTTTTGCCTTGGGGGCTGCAGGGTCGCGCCTGCGCGCTACGCCGTGCTGCGGTCGCGTCCTACGCGCGCTGGCACGGGCGGCTTCTACAGTGGCTGGGCGCAAAGACAAGGAGCCGGGTCCGCTTTGTTGCAGCCTTTTCAACCCGGCACAGGGAGAAATGCCATGAATGCCATTCGAATCGTGGGTGTGCTGTTGTTGGTGCTGGGCCTGGCCGGTTTTCTGACCGGTGGCTTCAGCTTCACCAAGGAGAGCACCCAGGCCAAGCTCGGCCCGCTGGAGCTGACCGTCAAGGAGAAGGAGTCCGTCAATATCCCGCAGTGGATGAGCCTGGGCGCCATGGTGATCGGCGGCGTGGTGCTGGTGCTGGGCTTTCGCAAGCGCTGAGTGCGCCCCGCATCTGCCCCAGGATGTCAACCGCGTGGCGCGCCCATCATGCGCGAGATGGTCCGCGCTGCGCTCAGCAGCGCGGGCAGCAGGCTTTCCTGCATCATGGCCGCACTCGTGCGGTTGGCCTGGCCGCTGATGTTGAGCGCCGCCACCGTCTGCCCCAGGCGGTTGGTCAGCGGCGCAGCAATCGAAATCAATCCCTCTTCCAGTTCCTGGTTCACCAGGCACCAGCCCTGCTGGCGTGCCTGGCGGATGTGGGCGAGCAGAGCATCTGCATCGAGGGTGGTGTGCGCGGTAAACCGCTCCATGGGCTGGCCTTGCAGCCGGGCCTGCAGTTCGTCATCTGGCAGCCCGGCCAGCAGCATGCGACCCATGGACGTCCAGCACGCCGGCAGGCGCGACCCCACGCCCAGCGTCGTGCGCATGATCTTGTGCGTGGGCACGCGCAGCACATAAACGATGTCCAGGCCGTCGAGCACGGCGGCCGATGACGACTCGCGCACTTCCTCCACCAAGTCCTCCATGACCGGCTCGGCCAGGTTCCAGATGGGCAGCGACGACAGGTAGGCGAAGCCCAGATCCAGGATGCGTGGGCTCAGGCGAAACAGCTTGCCGTCCGTCTGCACATACCCCAGCGTCTGCAGCGTGAGCAGGATGCGCCGCGCACCGGCGCGGGTCAGACCCGTCTGCGCGGCCACTTCACTCAATGTCTGTTGCGGCGTGGCCGCGCTGAACGAGCGGATCACCTCCAGCCCGCGCGCGAACGACTGCACATAGCTGTCGCTGGGCTTGGGGTCTTGGGTGGGGTCTTTGGCGGCGGGGGTTTGTGAATTCATACGTATGCCAACTATAATTCTTTAAGCGAACATTTGTTCTATATTCGAACAAATTTCAAAGAGACAACAACAACCAAGCACACCAAGAAAGCGTTGCAATGATCAACAAACTGGCGGACTCGGTGGCCCAGGCCCTTCAAGGAGTGAAGGATGGTGCCACGGTGTTGATAGGCGGGTTCGGCACGGCCGGCATTCCGGGCGAGCTGATCGACGGCCTGATCGCCCAGGGCGCACGCGACCTCACCGTGGTCAACAACAATGCAGGCAACGCCGACCAGGGTCTGGCCGCGCTGCTCAAGGCGGGCCGCGTGCGCAAGATCATCTGCAGCTTTCCGCGCCAGGTCGATAGCTACGTGTTGGAGGACCTGTACCGCAGTGGCATGCT
>CAYXSL010000204.1:0-7769 GCA_964466605.1 uncultured Verminephrobacter sp. | reverse complement strand
CTTTGGCCTGCCTCAGTTCGGCATCCTGCTGCCTGCCTTTGTGTGTGGCGTGATCGGCCTGGGCATCTACTCGGGCGCCTATGTGTCCGAAGTGGTGCGCGGTGCCATCCAGTCCATCGACAAGGGGCAGATGGAGGCCGCGCGCTCCATCGGCATGTCCTCGGGCCTGGCCATGCGCACCGTGGTGCTGCCGCAAGCGGTGGTGCGCATGATCCCGCCGCTGGGCAATGAGTTCATTGCGCTCATCAAAAACTCGGCGCTGGTGTCGCTGCTCACCATCCACGACCTGATGCATGAGGGGCAGAAGATCATCAGCGTGTCGTACCGCTCGCTGGAGGTGTACCTCGCGATTGCAGTGGTGTATTTCATCCTCACGGGGGTCACGACGCTGGTGCTGCGTCGCATCGAACTGCGCCTGCGCGCCGGGGGGATGGTGCAATGAAGAAAGAAGCAACTGCAATGAACGCAGCAGGCCAGGCCGCCGAACCCATCGTGCGCATTCGCGGGCTGCGCAAGGCGTTTGGTGACCATGTGGTGCTGAACGGCATCGACTTTGACGTGCTGCCGTCGCAGGTGGTGGTGGTCATCGGGCCCAGCGGCTCGGGCAAGAGCACCTTTTTGCGCTGCTGCAATGGATTGGAGCAGCCCCAGGGCGGGCGCATCGACATCTGCGGGCGCACACTGGTGCAGGACGGCCGCATGCTGCCCGACCATGACTTGAACGCCCTGCGCGAAGAGGTGGGCATGGTGTTCCAGTCGTTCAACCTGTTCCCGCATCTGTCGGTGCTCGACAACGTCACTTTAGGCCCGCGCAAGCTGCGCGGCCTCTCGCGCAAGGACGCCGAAGAACGCGCCCAGGCCCTGCTGACCAAGGTGGGCCTGGCGCACAAGGCGTCGGCCATGCCCGCCAGCCTGTCGGGTGGGCAAAAGCAGCGTGTGGCCATTGCCCGCGCGCTGGCCATGGAGCCGCGCGTGATGCTGTTCGACGAGCCCACATCGGCGCTGGACCCGGAGCTGGTGGGCGAGGTGCTGCAGGTCATGAAGCTGCTGGCCAGCGAAGGCATGACCATGATGGTGGTCACGCACGAGATGGACTTTGCGCGCGAGGTGGGCGATGTGGTCGTGGTGATGGACGGAGGCGGCATCATTGAGGCCGGTGCACCCGCCACCATCTTCACCAACCCCACGCAGGAGCGCACGCGCTCCTTCCTGCAGGCCGTGCTTACGCGCGCCTGATGCCGGGGGCGCTGGTGCACTACAACGGTGAACAAACAACACAACAGGAGACAAGCCCGCATGCCCCCGCTATCACCCGCCCTGGACCCGCGCCTGCCAGAGCGCTTTCAACAGCGTTTGCAGCAGCGCCTGACCGCTGACGACATTGCGCGCTTTGACCGCGACGGCGCGATCTGCATCAAGCAATTGCTCACCCCTGAAGAGGTCGAGCTGCTGCGCGAAGGCATCGACGCCAACCTGGCCGCGCCCAGCCCGCGTGCCAAGGTGGCCAGCCGCCCGGATGACCCGGGCCGATTCTTCGAGGACTTTTGCAACTGGCAGGACATTCCGCAGTTCGGCCGCTTTGTGCGCGAGACACCGCTGGCGCTGGCCGCGCAGCGCCTCATGCAATCGCGCACCGTGCGGCTGTACCACGACCATGTGCTGGTCAAGGAGCCGGGCACGCGCCAGCGCACGCCCTGGCACCAGGACCAGCCCTACTACAACATCGATGGCATGCAGAACATCAGCATGTGGATCCCGGTCGATCCGGTGTCGCGCGCGGCCACGCTCGAATTTGTGGCCGGTTCGCACAAGGGGCCGTGGCTCATGCCGCGCACCTTCATGGACAACCAGGCGAAATGGTTCCCCGAAGGCAGCCTGCAGGACCTGCCCAATGTCGAGGCCGACCGCGACGCTTTTCCCATCGTGGGCTGGGAGATCGAGCCCGGCGACGTGGTGTGCTTTCACATGCTCACGCTGCATGCGGCGGGTGGGGTGGAGGGCACTCACCGCCGCCGCGTGTTCTCGGTGCGGTTCCTCGGCGACGATACGCGCCATGCGCCCCGGCCGTGGAAGACTTCGCCTGAGTTTCCGGGCCTGGCGGATGAGTTGCCCGCTGGCGCGGAGATGGACCATCCGCTGTTTCCGCTGCTGGTCACCGGCGCAGAGCCGACCACCGCAACATCCTGATTGATGAACTCGACAACAACGATGGCAATGCACTTTTTTGACCTGGCCACCACCCCCAGCATGCCCTGGAAAAACGGCGGCGGCAGCACGCAGGAGCTGGCCTGCTGGCCCCCGGGCGCCGACATGCACAGCTTTGAGTGGCGCGTGAGCCTGGCCACGGTGGACCGGCCCGGGCCGTTTTCGGTTTTCCCGGCCATCGACCGGCAGATCATGCTGCTGGGTGGCGACGGCCTGCACCTGCGCAGCGCTGACTGGGAGCACCGGCTGGAGCAGCGCTGGCAGCCGTTTGCGTTTTCGGGCGACGACGCGGTGGACGGAGCCATGCTGGGCGGCACGTCCAAGGACTTCAACCTCATGTTGCGGCGGGGCCTGTGGCAGGGCCCGCTGCAGGTGGTGGGCGATGCGCAGTCGCCCGGCGGCACGCCCGCAGGCCTGTGCCTGGTGTTGCAGGGCGATTGGCAGTGGGTGGCGCCGGGCGCGGGGCCGCGTGCGCTGGCCACCGGGCAGGGTTTTTGGTGGGCGGGCGAGGGCGGTGCAACGCCGGGCCGGTTGGAGCCGCTGCACGCGGGTGCAGACGCCGACGCGCCCGCGCTGGTCTGGATCGCCCTGCAGCGTGGTGCAGATCCCAAAATTTGAATAAAAATGGCCGCCACCGCCTGATGGATAAGCGCTGGCAGCTATTATTTGTATAGCATTCAACACGGACCCCACGGGTGGGCAGGCAGATGCAACACATGGACAACCCCGGCCACCCGAGCGGGTCGGCCGCCAGCCAGAACGCCGATGGCGTGTGGCACAACCTGAAACCCGCGCCCGGCCTGTGGGTGGCCGATGTGCCCGTGCCCGAGGGGCAGCGGGCCTGCGTGGTGGTGCAGCAAGGCCAGATGGCCTGGGTGGGGCCCGAGGCGCAGTTGCCCGCGACTTACCAGGCATTGCCGCGCCACGATGCGCGGGGCGCGCTCGCCACCCCCGGGCTGGTGGACTGCCATACGCACCTGGTCTATGGCGGCCAGCGTGCCAACGAATTCGCGATGCGCCTGGCCGGTGCCACCTACGAAGAAGTGGCCAAGGCGGGCGGGGGCATTGTGTCGTCGGTGAAGGCCACGCGTGCGGCGTCGGAAGATGAACTTTTTGGCCAGGCCGCGCCGCGCCTGCAGGCCCTGCTGGCCGAGGGCGTGTGCGCCATCGAGATCAAATCCGGCTACGGCCTGGCACTGGAACATGAGCGCAAGCAGCTGAGCGTGGCCCGCCGTCTGGGCGAGGCATTTGGCGTGGCGGTGCGCACCACCTTTCTGGGCGCGCACGCGCTGCCGCCCGAGTACGCAGGTCGCAGCCAAGCCTATGTCGATCTGGTTTGCAACGAGATGCTGCCCGCGCTGGCTGCCGAAGGCCTGGTGGATGCGGTGGACGTGTTCTGCGAACGCATCGCCTTCACGCTGGCCGAGACGGAGCAGGTTTTCCAGGCTGCGCAAAAGCTCGGCATCCCCGTCAAGCTGCATGCCGAGCAGCTCTCGGACATGGGCGGATCGGCCCTGGCCGCACGCTACGGTGCGCTGTCGTGTGACCACATCGAGCACCTGTCCGCCGACGGCATCGCCGCCATGAAGGCCGCAGGCACCGTGGCCGTGCTGCTGCCCGGCGCCTACTACACGCTGCGCGACACGCACCTGCCGCCCATTGCGCAGCTGCGCGAGGCTGGCGTGCCCATGGCGGTGTCCACCGACCACAACCCCGGCACCTCGCCCGCGCTCAGCCTGCTGCTCATGGCCAACATGGCCTGCACGCTGTTCCGCCTGACGGTGCCCGAGGCATTGGCGGGCATTACTACCCACGCCGCGCGTGCGCTGGGCTTGCAAGATTCCCACGGCCTCATCGCATCGGGCCGACCTGCCAACTTCGTGCTGTGGCCTTTGGGCGAAGCGGCCGAACTGGCCTACTGGTTTGGCCACCAACCCGCCTGCACCATCGTGCGGCAGGGGCGCATCCACGGAGTCATGCCATGAGCGAGACGCTCCAACGCCAACTTTTCGCAGCCGATGCCTTGCTGCCCACCGGCTGGGCGCGCAATGTGCTCGTGGCCTGGGACGGGGCAGGGCGCATCACCGCCGTCACGCCCAATACGCAGCCGGACGGCGCTGCCGTGGCCCCTGGCCCGCTGCTGCCCGGCATGCCCAACCTGCATTCGCACGCTTTCCAGCGCGCGTTCGCGGGCCTCACGGAATACCGGGGCGAAAGCCAGGACAGCTTCTGGAGCTGGCGCAACCTGATGTACCGGTTTGCGCAGCGCATCACGCCCGAATCGTTGGAAGCGATTGCCACCTGGCTGTATGTGGAGATGCTGGAGGCGGGCTACACCAGCGTGTGCGAGTTCCACTACGTGCACCACGACCAGGACGGCCAACCGTATGCCGACGATGCCACGCTGTCGCTGGCGCTGCTGCGCGCGGCGCAGCGCGCAGGCATCGGCATCACGCTGCTGCCGGTGCTCTACCAGGCGAGCGGCTTTGGTGCCCAGCCGCCGCGTGCGGACCAGGCCCGCTTTATCCGCAGCACGGACAACATGCTCTCCTTATTGGAGCGGCTGGCGCTTGCCGCGCGGGCGCAGGGCAGTGTTCTGGGCCTGGCCCCACACTCGCTGCGCGCCGTGCCGCCAGACAGCCTGGCCGCCGCCGTGCAGGGCCTTACCGCGCTGAACCCGCAGGCGCCCATCCACATTCACATCGCCGAGCAGACGCAGGAGGTGCAGGACTGCATTGCCTGGAGCGGCCAGCGCCCCGTGCAGTGGTTGCTGGACCACGCGCCGGTGGACGAGCGCTGGTGCCTGGTGCACGCCACGCACATGACGCCGCAAGAATATGCCGACGCCGCGCGCACGGGCGCCGTGGCCGGCATTTGCCCCACCACGGAGGCCAACCTGGGCGACGGCATCTTCGACATGCCGCTGTGGCTGCAGCACGGCGGCCGCTGGGGTGTGGGCTCGGACAGCCACGCCTGCGTGAACGCGGCCGAGGAACTGCTGATGCTCGAATACGGCCAGCGCCTGTCGCTGCGCCAGCGCAATGTGCTGGCCAGCCCTGGCCAGGCCGAGGTGGCCACGGCCATGACCCTGCAGGCGGTGCAGGGCGGGGCGCAGGCATCGGGCCGTGCGATCGGCGGTCTGGCCGTGGGCCATCAGGCGGACCTGGTCGCACTGGATGCGCAGCATGTGGCACTTGCGGGCCTGCCTGCGCACAGCATGTTGTCGTCCCACGTGTTCGGCAGCCACCGCACTTCGGCCATTGACAGCCTGTGGGTTGCGGGCGTGCAACGCGTGGCGCAAGGCCGCCATGCCCAGCACGGTGCCGCCGCGCAGGCTTTTGTGGCCGCGCGCTCCACGACCATCGCAGCCGGCTGAGATGCCGGGTTCTCCGATTCCCACCACCTTGCCCACCGTGACCACGACGCCCCCACCCTTCACCTTCCACCAGGGCACGCAGCCACTGCTGGTCTCCATGCCCCACGCGGGCACCTATGTGCCGCCGCAGCTCGCTGCGCGCTTTACCGACGAAGCCCGCCAGGTGCCCGACACCGACTGGCACATGGAGCGCCTCTATGCGTTTGCGAAAGACATGGGGGCGTCCATCCTTGTAGCCACCCATTCGCGCTACGTGGTGGACCTGAACCGCCCGCCCGATGGCGCGAGCCTCTACCCCGGCCAGAGCGTCACCGGCCTGTGCCCCGTGGACACGTTTGACGACACGCCCATCTATGCGCAAGGCGATGTGCCGGGCGATGCCGAGATCGCCGCACGCCGCGACGCCGTCTGGGCGCCGTACCACGCGCAGCTGCGCGCCGAGCTGGACCGCATCCGCGCGCAGCACGGCGTGGCGGTGCTGTGGGACGCACACTCCATCCGCTCGGTGCTGCCGCGTTTTTTTGAAGGCAAGCTGCCCGACCTGAACCTGGGCACGGCCGACGGCGCGAGCTGCGACCCGGCACTTGCGCAGGCGCTGCTGGCCATTGCGCAGTCGGCGCCGGGCTACACGGGCGTGCTCAACGGCCGCTTCAAGGGTGGGCACATCACGCGCCACTATGGCCAGCCTGCGCAGAACATCCACGCGGTGCAGCTGGAGATGACCCAGTGCAGCTACATGCAGGAGGCCTTGCCTTTTGACTACCTGCCGGAGGTAGCGGCGGGGGTGCAGCCGAACCTGGAGCGTTTGCTGAAGGCGGCGCTGGCGTTTGCTGCCACCCGGCAGGGGTAGTTTGCTATAGTTATGATAGCTATTCGGGCTTGATGGTCGCGCGGTGAAGGCCAAAAAACCTCAGAATGGCCTCACCTCGGATCCATTCAAACCGTTCGGGCTGAGCCCTTCGACAAGCTCAGCGTGAACGCACGGGGGCAAGCTCAGGCGCTGCGCTGCGCCATGGCTTCGCCCAGCTGGATGGGCCGTACGGGCGCCCACTGCGGGTTGAACTGCAGCGGCCCCTGTGGGAACAGCATCACCACGGTGGAACCCAGCAGAAAGCGCCCCATCTCCTCGCCCTTTTGCAGGCGCACCTGCCCGGGGGCGTAGTCCCACTGGCGCAGCGTGCCGGGGCGGGGCGGGTTCACCTGGCCATGCCACACGGTGGCCATGCTGCCCACGATGGTGGCGCCCACCAGCACCAGCACGAACGGGCCCTGGGCCGACTCGAACACGCACACCACGCGCTCGTTGCGCGCGAACAGGCCGGGCACGCCGCGCGCGGTGGTGGGGTTGACCGAGAACAGGTCGCCGGGCACATGGATCATGCGCGTCAGCTCCCCTGCGCACGGCATGTGGATGCGGTGGTAGTCGCGCGGGCTCAGGTACAGCGTGGCAAAGTGGCCGTTCTCAAAACGCGCACCCAGCGCCGCATCGCCGCCGACCAGCGCGGTGGTGGAATACGAATGGCCCTTGGCCTGGAACACCTGGTCCTTGGCAATGGGGCCGAACTGGCTGATGGCGCCGTCCACGGGACAGATCAGGTCGGCGTCGGCCAGCGGGCGCGCGCCGTCTTTCAGGGCCCGCGTGAAGAAGTCGTTGAAGCTGGCGTAGCTGGCGATGTCGGGGTTGGCCGCCTCGCCCATGTTCACGTTGTAGCGGCCCACAAACCAGCGGATCACCGCGGTGGTGAGGCCCCCCAGCCGGGCCGATGCAAACTTGCCGGCCAGGGTGGTCAGTGCCTGTTTGGGCATCAGGTATTGCGGCAGAACTGCCAGGCGATCAGACACGGGCGAACCCCTCGAAGACGAAAGCGGATGATTCTATCGGCGCCGCGCGCGTGCGGGCATTGGCCGCTGGGTTACACCCCGAGGTACTGGTCCAGCAGCGCGGGCTGCGCGTGCAGCGCATCCGAGCTGCCCTCGAACACCACCTGGCCCTTGACCAGGATGATGTTGCGGTCGGTGATCTGCGTGACATGTTTCCAGTTCTTGTCCACGATCACGCTGCTGATGCCACTGTCCTTGATGAGGCTGCAGATGCGCCAGATCTCGCGCGCGATCAGCGGGGCCAGGCCTTCGGTGGCCTCGTCGAGGATGAGCACATCCGGGTTGGTCATCAGCGCGCGGCCAATGG
>CAYXSL010000203.1:0-7917 GCA_964466605.1 uncultured Verminephrobacter sp. | reverse complement strand
TGGCTCATGCCGTAGACGCAGACCATGATGCCCCACTGCAGCTTGGCGTTGCGCTCCAGAAAACGCTGCGGGTCGTTGGCCAGCGCACTCACCACAGGCAGGGCGAGGAACACGTAGACGGGGATGAACACCGTGAACAGGTCAAAGTTCTTGCTGCCCACGATCCAGAACTGCAGCGGCAGCACCACGAAAAACGCCAGCACCAGGCTGCGGTGGTCGCCCCGGCGCGTGGGCGAGAGGGTGATGAACTCGCGCAGCGCAAAAAAGCCCACGATGGCAAACAGCACGGTGGCCACGGTGTCGCCCAGCACCCAGCCCACCCAGAACACGGTGGCCATCATCCACGAGGTCTTGAGCAGGCCCCAGAAGCGCCTGGCCTCCAGCATGCGCGCTTCGGACTCGGGGTCGTCACTCGCATGCTCACGCAGATTGCGCACAAAGGCCCACACGGTCACGATGAACAGGATGCCGAACACGGCGAGGAAGAGGGCGCCGATCTGCTGGGTGGCAGTGAGGTTGCGAAGGAAGTTGTTCATGTCGTTGCCGCCCGGCCGCCCGAAGGCAATGACGCGCCCCCTCGGGGGGCAGCGATGCGCGAAGCGATGAGCGTGGGGGCTTGTAGTGCGGTTGCCGCCCGGCCGCCCGAAGGCAATGACGCGCCCCCTTGGGGGGCAGCGATGCGCGAAGCGATGAGCGTGGGGGCTTGTAGTGCGGTTGCCGCCCGGCCGCCCGAAAGCAATGGCGCGCCCCCGTGGGGGGCAGCGATACGCGAAGCGATGAGCGTGGGGGTCATATTCAGACTTCCCGCAAGGCGATCACCGCGCGGCGTGCGCGGTCGAGGAAGGGGCGGCGTTCTTCACCCGCTTCGAGCTGGATGGGCGCGCCAAAGGTCACCGAGCACAGGATGGGCACGGGCACCACTTCGCCCTTGGGCATCACGCGCTGCACGTTGTTGATCCAGGCGGGCACCAGCACGACCTGCGGGAACATCTGGGCCAGCTTGAACAGGCCGGATTTGAAGGACTGCGGCTCGTCGCCATGGCCGCGCGTGCCCTCGGGGAAGATCACGATGGAGTCGCCGCTGGCCAGCGCCCGCACCAGCGGTGCCAGCGGGTCGGATTCGGGCAGCGCGGCGCGCAGTTCTTCGGGCGAGGGCGCACGCGGTGGCGCTTCGGGCGAGGGGTCGGGGCCGCCCGCCATCGCGGTGTCAGCGTCGGCAGATGCGGTGGCCATGGCTCCGATCACGCCCACGGGCTCTGTCGCCACGGGGGCGGGGGGGCGTGCGGGCGTGGCCTGGCGGTCCACATACACGGCGTTGAACACGGCGGTGGTGATCCACTGGCGGAACGGCGTCTTGGTCCAGTAGTCCTTGGCAGCGATCGGGCGCGTGATGCTGCGCAGCTCCTCGGGCAGCGCGGCCCAGATCAGCACCATGTCGGCGTGGCTCTGGTGGTTGGCGAAATAGATGCGCTGCTCGGCCTTGGGCGGGCAGCCATACCAGCGGGCCTGGGAGCCGGTCAGAAACCGCACGATCCCCAGCAGAATGAAACTCATCAACTTGGCAAGCATGGCGGGGATGATACGGGGCTGGCTTGCCCGCCTGGCAAGGACCCGGGCGGCGCTACACCCAGATGCGGTACGCCCAGAACGCCTCGTGGCCGTAGATGCCGTCGTACAGCGCCTGCGGCGCGTAGCCGGTGATGCGCCGTGTGACGCGGCACAGGTGCGACTGGTCCGAGAACCCCGCGCCTGCGGCCACGTCGGCCCATTTGACGCTGCCTTGCGCCGCATCGGCCGCGATGGTGTCGAAGAACGCCTGCTCGGCCTTGCCAAAGCCGCGCAGCTCGCGCAGCGGCAGACCGGCCCAGCGCTTGATGCGCCGCTCCAGCTGGCGCAGGCTGCGGCCGGGGGCGGACAGGGCGGCCCGCTGCGCCAGGTGCGCAGCCCAGTCGCCGTAGCGCTGTGTGGGCAAGGTCTGCGCGGGGCGGCAGGCCTGCCAGCGGGGCTCGAGGAAATCTTCCAGGCACTGCAGGCGGGCCGCGTTGTCGGGCAGGTTCTGCACCGTCTCGCACAGCGCCAGCCAGTCTGGCGGCAACAGCGACTGCGCGTCCACCATGCGGTCGGTCAGGGCGCCCGGGTCCACGCCGGTGAGCTGGTGCAGCGCGTCGGGCATGAACATCACCATCATGGCGTGCGTGGGGCCCTCACAGTAGCTGGAGGTGGGGCGGGTCTGCGGGCCCGCCAGCACCCAGCGGCCGGGGTAGGCCTCGCGCGGGCTGTGCTCCGTGGGCATGGTGTCGGGGCGCTCGGCCACCAGCGCCTCGCTGCGGCCTTCAAACCACCAGCTGAGGCTGCACAAGGGGGATGCTGGAAAGCGGTTGATGCGCTGCGCGTCGCTGAGCATGTGGCCCACCGTGTTGCGCGCCATGGCCGCGCGCAGGCAGGCTGTGAGGCTGGCGCGCGGCAGCCAGAGCTCGCCCGAGGGGATCAGCCCGGCGGGGTGCCGGGGGGAGGGTGGGGCCAAGCTTGCCATGGGGCGCGAGTGTAGGCGACCGGCCCTGTCGCAATCGTTCAATACCGGCTTGCTGCTGCGCTGCAGCATGCGGGGCATGAACCCGTCCACCACCACTGCTTCGGCTTCCCCGCCCACCCTTCATCCCACACCTGCCAAACCCGGCGGCCCGCGCAGCCGCTGGTGGGGCCTGCCGCTGCTGCGGGCCATGCGCGCCGACTACCTGGGTTTTGTGACCCGGCTGCAGCGCGAGCATGGCGACCTCACCCGCATGCGCCTGGGGTACGAAGACGCGTGGGACCTGATGCACCCCGACCTGGTGCGCGAGGCGCTTATCACCCATGCCGACCAGCTCATCCGCTGGGAGCGTGGCATCGCCGTGTTCGAAGAAGTGTTTGGCCAGAGCGTGCTGGTGACCGAAGGCCCCACCTGGCAGCGCCAGCGCCGCATGCTGATGCCCGCCTTCAGCCCGAAGCGGGTGGCAGGCTACGCGCAGCTGATGACCGATGCCGCCCGCAGCGCGCTCGACGCTGCCGTGCCCCCGGGCCAGGCCGGTGCGCAGGTGGCGGTGGATGCGCTGTGGACGGACGTGGCCATGGATGTGATCCTGCGCACGCTGTTCAGCGAATCGGCCCAGGCCGATGCGCGCGATGCCGCCTGGGCCACACAGACGCTGGGGGCCACGGCCTACCAGGAGATGTTCATGCCCTTCACGTTGCCCGACTGGCTGCCCCTGCCGGGCAAGGCGGCCAAGCGGCGCGCGATCCGGTCGTTGAAGGGACTGGTCTGGCGCCACATCCATGCCCGCCAGGCCGAGGCGGCCGCACCCGGCGCCCCGGAGCGCTCAGACCTGCTGCACATGCTGCTGGCCCTGCGCGACGAGTCCACGGGCGAGGCCTTGTCGGCGCAGGAGGTCTTTGACCAGTGCATCGTCAGCTTCCAGGCCGGGCACGAAACCAGCGCCACCACGCTGCTGTGGTGGACCCTGCTCATGGCCCAGCACCCCGAAGCCGCGCAGCGCGCCCAGGCCGAGGTCGATACCGTGCTGCAGGGCGGCACCCCTGGCCCCGAGCATCTGGCCCAGCTGCCCTGGCTGGGGGCCACGCTCAAGGAAGCACTGCGCCTGTACCCCCCGATCGCCGCGCTGATGAGCCGCCGCACCACCGCGCCCATCACGCTGGGCGGGGTGCCGGTGCCCCAGGGCGCCATGCTGCGCATCACCCCCTGGGTGCTGCAACGCGATGCGCGCTGGTTTGCCGAGCCGGACGGCTTCCGCCCCGAGCGGTTTCTGGACGGCGCGCCGCCCATCCCCCGGGGCGCGTGGATTCCGTTCGGCCTGGGCCCGCGCGTGTGCATCGGCCAGCACTTTGCGATGCTGGAGATGACGCTGCTGGCAGCCATGTTGCTGCAGCGGTATACGGTGCGGTTGCCGGAGGGGGCTGCTGTGGGCGCGCCCCGGTTTCAGGTGACGCTGCGGCCGGAAGGGGTGTCTGCGCTGTGGCTGCAGCGGCGTGACGCACAGGAGGGGCCATGAAGCAGGGTTGGTCTGTGGCCGGTGTTGCCGCAGACCTGCTTCAGGGCAGCTCCGCGCCGCCCATGCGCCCCAGGATCGTGCGCGTGCGCCCCGCCAGATATGCCGAGCCGGGCGTTTTCTCAAACCGCTTGGGCGCGGGCAGCATCACCGCCAGGCGCGCCGCCTCGGCGGTGCTCAGGCGGCTGGCGCTTTTGCGGAAGTAGTGCTGCGCGGCGGCCTCGGCGCCGAACACGCCTTCGCCCCATTCCACGTTGTTGAGGTAGATCTCCAGGATGCGCTGCTTGGAGAGCAGGCGCTCCAGCGCCAGGGTCAGCACAAATTCCTGTCCCTTGCGCAGCAGGGTGCGTTCGCCCGAGAGCAGCAGGTTCTTGGCCAACTGCTGGGTGATGGTGGAGCCACCCCGGATCTTGGGCGCGCGCACCGGGCGGTCCGTCGCACGGGCCTGGGCCTTGCTGGCCTGGGCTTCGGCCTTGGCATTGCGCTCCCAGGCCTTTTCGATGGCGTTCCAGTCCACGCCTTCGTGGTTCACAAAACCATCGTCTTCCGATGCGATCACCGCGCGCTTGAGGTGGTCGGAGATGTCGGCATAGGGCACCCATTGCTGGCGCCAGGGCACACGGCCTTTGCTGGCCAGCAGCGTCCAGGCTTCGGAGCGCTGGAAGGTGGTGGACTCGGGGTTGAGCACCGCCATGGCGGCAATGCGCAGCACAAAAAACAGCTGCAGCGCCACCAGGGCAATCGCCAGCAGGCCCAGCCAGCGCAGCACGGCTTTCATGGCGTTGTCCTCAGGGGCTCAGGCGGCGGCCTGCTGCATTTCGCGCAGCACCTGGGCCGAAGGCGGGCGCACGCCACGCCACAGCAAGAAGGCCTCGGCGGCCTGTTCCACCAGCATGCCCAGGCCGTCGCGGGCCACCGCGCCATGGCTGCGGGCCCAGTCCAGAAACTCCTCGGCGGCGGGGCCGTACATCATGTCGTAGGCCAGGCAGCCCGGGCGCAGCACGGTGGCGGGCACAGGCACCCCGGCACCGGCCAAACTGCTGGCCGTGGCGTTGATGATCACATCAAAATGGGCCGTTACCGCGCGTGGTTCTAGTGCTTCTAGCTCTGCTTTTTGTAGCAATGCGAGTGGGCGATGGGATTGCACCAGCGCCTGCGCCTTGGCCAGCGTGCGGTTGGCCACGGTGATGTGGCGCGCTCCGGCCAGCAGCAGCGGGCCCAGCACGCCCGCAGCGGCGCCCCCCGCCCCCACCAGCAGCACATCGCGCCCGGCCAGCGACACGCCCGCGTTGCGCGTGATGTCGGCCACCAGGCCCAGGCCGTCGGTGTTGTCGGCGTAGATGCTGCCGTCGGCGCGGAACGTCAGGGTGTTGGCCGCACCTGCCAGTTGCACACGCTCGCTGCACGCGGCGGCCAGGTTTGGCGCCTCGGTCTTGAAAGGCACGGTGACGTTGCAGCCCCGCCCGCCTTCGGCCGCGAAGTCGCGCACGCCCTGCGTAAATCCATCCATGGGCACCAGGCGGCGTTCGTAGGCGATGGGTTCGCTGGTGAGTTCGGCAAAGCGGGCGTGGATGGCGGGCGAGCGGCTGTGCGCCACGGGGTTGCCCATCACGCAATACAGGTCGGGGTTTTGACTCATGACAAAAGCTGGTGCGGGTGGCCCCGTGTGGGGCCGCGCCGGGAACTACCGGACGGTGGTTTCAAGGGTCTGGTCGCGGGTGAACTTGAAGCGCGCCACCATGGCAATCTGGTCGGCCTTCTTGCGCATGTCGGCGCCGAACGCGCCAAAGGGCCCGGCGGCGCGGGCAATGGCCTCGGCACGGCGGTCCAGGGTGCTGTTGCCCGAGCCTTGCACGATCTCGGTGCCCAGCACGCGGCCGTCGTGGTTGACGGTGACGATCATGGTCAGCTCGCCATACAGCTTGCGCCCGGCCTGTTCGGGGAAGTTCTCGGTGCCCTTGTCCTCGACCTTGCGGCGCAGCGCGTCGTAGTAGATGGCGTAGGCCTCTTCGCGCGTGGCGGGGCTGATGTAGCGTTTCTTGGGGCGCGAATTTTCTTCGTTGATGCGCTTTTCGATCTCGGCCAGCAGCTTGACGAGCTGGCGGCGCTTTTCCTGCTCATTCGCCTGGTCGGCGCTCTGGCTGGGTTTGCGCGGATCGGGCTCGGGCATGGTGGCGAGCTGCTTGCGCAGTTGGGCCAGCAGTTGCGCCTGCTGCTCCTGCATCGCGTCCATCTTGCGCTGCGCTTCTTCGTAGTCGTCACCCACCGCCGTGAGCGCCGTGTAGGGCAGGGGGCTGGTGGCGCGGCCTTTGTCGGCATCGCCGCCGCCCGCCAGGCTGGCCTGGGCAATCGCCTGGGCCTTGTCGGGGCGCTCGTTCGATTTGGCGTTGACCAAAATAACTTCGAGCGGCGTGTCCTGGAACACGCGGTTGAAGCCCTCGGGGTCGATGAAGCGCACCGAGATGAGCGCAGCGTGCACGGCCACCGAGAAACCCAGCGCGAGCTGCAGCGTGCTGACGGTGCGGAGGAAGGCGGGGAATTTCATCGCCGGCAATTATCAGGGGCTGGATCAGGGGGCGGGGGCGGCCGCAGCGGCTTCGGCGGGCGCTTCGTTCACATCCACCGCAATCGCAATCGGGCCGGCCACCGTGTCGTCGTCTTCGTCCGCATCCTCCACCGGCCCGTCGTCGCTGCTGTCGGCCGGGTCGTCCAGGCGTTCGATCACGGTGCCGTGGATGTCCAGCGTGATCTCGTCCACCTCGCCCAGCTTGACCCGGAGGCGCGCGCCGCGCGGCAGGTTCTGCGCGCCCAGCACGGGGAAGACCAGCGGAATGTCGTCCGCCCGCACCAGGAAGCTGCCGCCCGGGCCTTCCTTGAAGACAGTGGCGTTCAGCTCGGTGATGCCGTTTTGCTCCACATATTTCAGCGTCCAGAAGCGCTCCATGCCCGCCTGGTAGCCGTTGTAGGCGCCGTAGGCCGCGTCGAAACTGCTGATGATGGAGAACAGGTCGGCGTCCTTGGGCTTGAACGGCGCGGCCAGCGCGGCGGTCTTGCCGTGGCGGGCGCAGGCAATGATCTGCCACTGGTTGACCAGGTCGGTGTAGCGGCGCAGGGGCGAGGTGGCCCACGAATACGCCTTGACGCCGATGCCCGCATGCGGCAGCGCCTTGGTGCCCATGCGCACCTTCACGCCCGGCGCCATGCTGGCCTGGCTGCGGTAGATGCCGGGCACGCCCAGCTCGGCCATCCAGCTGCCCCAGGTGCTGTTGGCCACGATCATGGCCTCGGCCACGATGAGGTCGAGCGGCGCGCCGCGCTGGCGCACGCTGATCTGCACCTGCTCGCTGCCCGTGGGCTCGGCACCGTTGTTGCCCACCAGGCGGAAGTTGTAGTCCGGCCGGTTGAAGTTTTCGGGCTTGCCGCGAACGACCTCGCGGCGGGCCTTGAGGTCCTTGGCCAGGCGGTATAAAAATGATAGCTGTCCACGCAAGTCGGACAGGCGGTGGGGGTCATTTTGATGCTCAAAATCGGGGTTGGTGAGCCAGTCTTCCGTCACCACCGTGTCGAGCTGGTCGTGGCGCAGGTTGGCGGCCACGTGCACGCGCTCCAGTTTCGTCTCGGAGCTTTTGAATTCCAGCGTGGCCTCGTCGATGGTCACGTACAGCGACACGGCCGGGTTGGCGCGGCCCTCGTCCAGCGTGTAGGTCTGCACCACGTCGTCGGGCAGCATGGTGATCTTGTAGCCGGGCATGTACACGGTGGACAGGCGTGCGCGGCCGAGCTGGTCGATGGCGCTGCCCGGCTGGATCGCCAGGCCGGGCGCGGCGATGTGGATGCCCAGCACCACGGTGCCCGTGCCCAGGCCCTGCACCGA
>CAYXSL010000202.1:0-7930 GCA_964466605.1 uncultured Verminephrobacter sp. | reverse complement strand
AGATGATCTTCCGGCGCGTGGGCATCACCTTTGCCGTGTATGGCGCCAAGGACGAGGGCGGCGCCGGCAACGAACGGCTGATCCCGTTCGACCTGATCCCCCGCATCATCCCCGCCCACGAGTGGGCCAGCATGCAGCAGGGCCTGGTGCAGCGGGTCACGGCGCTCAACCGTTTCATCCACGACGTGTACCACGGCCAGGACATCATCCGCGCCGGCATCGTTCCATCCGACCTCATCCTGAACAACGCGCAGTACCGGCCCGAGATGGCCGGGCTGCATGTGCCGCAGAACATCTACGCGCACATCGCAGGCATCGACATCGTGCGCGCCCCCGACGCCCAGGGCAACGGCGAGTACTACGTGCTGGAGGACAACCTGCGCGTGCCCAGCGGCGTGAGCTACATGCTCGAAAACCGCAAGATGATGATGCGGCTGTTCCCCGAGCTGTTCAGCCTGCACAAGGTGGCGCCCGTGGCGCATTACCCCGACATGCTGCTCGAAACCCTGCGCGCCAGTGCCCCTGCGGCTGCCGACGAGCCCACGGTGGTGGTGCTCACGCCCGGCATGCACAACAGCGCGTACTTCGAGCACGCCTTCCTCGCCCAGCAGATGGGCGTGGAGCTGGTGGAAGGGCAGGACCTGGTCGTCAAGGACAAGTTCGTGTACATGCGCACCACGCGCGGCCTGCAGCGGGTGGACGTGATCTACCGCCGCGTGGACGACGACTTCCTCGACCCGCAGGTTTTCCGCCCCAACTCCACGCTGGGCTGCTATGGCCTCATGGAGGCCTACCGCGCGGGCAACGTGGGCATCTGCAACGCCGTGGGCACGGGCGTGGCCGACGATAAATCGGTGTACCCCTATGTGCCCGAGATGATCCGGTTCTACCTGGGCGAGGAGCCCATCCTGAAAAACGTGCCCACCTGGATGTGCCGCAAGCAGGACGACCTGCAGCATGTGCTGGCGAACCTGAAGGACCTGGTGGTCAAGGAAGTGCACGGTGCAGGCGGCTACGGCATGCTCATCGGCCCCGCGGCCACGCAGGCCGAGATCGAGGACTTCCGCCGCGCGCTGATTGCCAATCCGGCAGGCTACATCGCCCAGCCCACGCTCAGCCTGTCGAGCTGCCCCACCTATGTGGAAAGTGGCATTGCCCCGCGCCACATCGATCTGCGCCCCTTCGTGCTCAGCGGGCGCGAGGTGCAGATGGCCGCAGGCGGCCTCACGCGCGTGGCGCTGCAGGAGGGCTCGCTGGTGGTGAATTCATCGCAGGGCGGTGGCACCAAGGACACCTGGGTGCTGGGCGAGGGTACGCCTGCAGTGCAACCCAAGGCAGCGGCGTCCCAGTCGCAATCCCAGTCTCAGTCGCAGGGCCAAGGCCAGTCGCAAAGTCAATCGCAAGGGAGCCACTGAACATGCTGAGCCGCACCGCCGACCATCTGTTCTGGATGTCCCGCTACACAGAGCGGGCTGAAAACGCCGCCGAAGGCGGGGTTTCACCACAACACAGCCAGCGTGCGCAGCACGCGCGGGGTTCTCTGCCCGGGGAGAAAAAATGCTAAGTCGCACTGCCGATCATCTGTTCTGGATGTCCCGATATACAGAGCGGGCAGAGAACACAGCAAGAATGCTCAATGTGAGCTACGAGACTTCCCTGTTGCCCCAGGCTGCCGATGTGGCGCAGAAAGGCTGGGAGGGCCTGCTGTCCATCAGCGAGCTGATCCCTGCCTACACCGCCAAGCACGGTGAAGTCACGCCCGCCAACGTGCTCGAGTTCATGGTGCGCGATGGCAACAACCCCTCGTCCATCCTGTCATGTCTGCGTGCCGCGCGCGAGAATGCCCGTGCCGTGCGCGGCGCACTCACCACCGAGGTGTGGGAGACACAGAACCAGACCTGGCTGGAGCTGCACCGGCAGCTCGAAGGCGGCGCCTTCGAGCGCGACCCGGGCCAGTTCTTTGAGTGGGTGAAATACCGCTCGCACCTCTCACGCGGCGTGGTGCTGGGCACCATGCTGCAGGACGAGGCGTTTCACTTCTTGCGCATGGGCACCTTCCTGGAGCGCGCGGACAACACCGCGCGCCTGCTGGATGTGAAGTTCCACGCCGTGAAGAACGACTTCTTCGGCCGCCCCAGTGACCGCAACCAGGAAAGCGACTTCTACCACTGGAGCGCCATCCTGCGCAGCGTGTCGGCGTTCGAGGTGTACCGCAAGGTTTACCGCGACGTGATCACGCCGGGCCGCGTGGCCGACCTGCTGATCCTGAGCCGCGACATGCCGCGCTCACTGCACGCCTGCCTGCGCGAGGTGGTGGACAACCTGGCCGTGCTGGCCAACGGGCAGTCTGCCGAGACCAGCCGCAGGGCAGGGCGCTTGCTGGCCGACCTGCAGTATGGCCGGATCGACGAGATCCTTGCCACCGGCCTGCACGCGTTCCTCACGCAGTTCCTGGACCGGGTGAACGACCTGGGTGGCGGCATCAGCCGCGATTTTCTGGTGACTTCGGGCGACTGAGAGGCGCCTGGAAAGGGGCGTGGTGCGGGAGTGGATCACTCCTGCGCATTGCGCCGCTGGTCCCGCAGCATGAAGAGGTAAAGGCTTTCCACCTTTTCGCGCGCCCACGGGGTCTTGCGCAAAAACTTGAGGCTGGAGCCCACGCTGGGGTCGATCTGGAAGCAGCGGATGGGAATCTGCCGCCCCAGCTCGTCCCAGCCAAAGTAGTCGGCCAGGCCCACGACCATGGCTTCGAGTGTCACGCCGTGCAGGGGGTTGCGCGGCTGGGCGGGCTTGCTGGCTGGAGGGGCGGGTGGCGGGGTCTCTGGAATGCTCATGGCGCCAAGCATACAGACTGAGCACGTGTCCACGATTTGCAGGCCGTCCCCGTCGTGTGCCGCAGGCGTGAACCCCACTGACGCCACTGTGGAGCGGGCTGTGCCAAGCCACTGTTCACGCCACCCTCAGGGGACGATGTGAAGCGGCTCAGGGGCGTCAGGCTTTGCGTTGCAGATGAGCCTCGCGCTGGAACAACTCGGCTGCCCAGTCCACAAAGGCGCGCACCTTGGCACTCAGGTGGCGGTTGGGCGGGTAGACCACGTACACGGGCAGCAGGGGCTGGGTCCACTCGGGCAGCAGTTGCACCAGGGTGCCGCTGGCGAGGTGGCGCTGGGCCTGCCAGCTGGTGATCTGGCCAATGCCCAGGCCCGCCACAATGGAGGTGACATAGGCATTGGCTTCGTTCACGCTCAGCTGATAGGGGCCGGTGATGTCGATGGACTCATCCCCCCGGCGAAACTCCAGCGGGTAGTGCCGCCCGCTTTGGGGCGAGAAGTAGATGACGCTGGCGTGTTTCTCCTCGATCTCCAGCGGGTGCGTGGGGGTGCCCTTGCGCTCCAGGTAGTCGGGTGCGGCGACGGTGATGAACTCCAGGTTGCCGATGCGGCGCGCCACCAGCGACTGGTCGCTCAGCTCGCCGCCCCGGATCACGCAGTCCACGTTGTCGCCGATCAGGTCCACCGTGCGGTCGCTCACGCCCAGGTCCAGCTGGATGTCCGGGTAGCGGGCATGGAACTCCGCCAGGTGCGGAATGATGAGCAGCTGCGCCACCGAGGTGCCCACGTCGATGCGCAGGCGCCCGCGCGGGTTGGCGCGCGCGTTGGTCATGCTGGCCTCGATGTCGTCCAGGTCGGTCAGCAGCCGCACCGTGCGGTCGTAATAGGCGGCGCCATCGGGCGTCACCGTCACGCGGCGGGTGGTGCGGTTGAGCAGCTTCACGCGCAGGCGCTCCTCCAGCGCCTGCACATGCTTGGTCACGGTGGCCTTGGGCAGCGAAAGCGAATCCGCTGCCCGGGTGAACGTGCCGGCCTCCACCACCCGCACGAATATGCGCATGGCCTGTATCTGGTCCATGGCTTCTCCTTGAATCTGAAACTGCAGCACCCACCAGTGGGTGCCAAGAGCGTGTTGACGGCCTTTTCATGGTGCCCGCAAAGCGGTAGCAAGCCGCAATCTAGGCGCGTGCCGCAGCCCATGCTTTCGGCCTGCGCCTTGCACCTGCCACCGTGATGGGGCAACGGGCACCATGAAAAGGCCGTCAACACGCTCCAGAGAATTCTCACACGCGAGCAAGCGTTTGATTGTTGAGCTTTTGGAAACAGTGCGGTGGTGTTTGACCTGTTTATTCAAAAGGCCCAAGCCACTACATTTCATCCATCGTCAACCGACCTTCCACCTACTGACTGGGTACCTGCCATGCAGCCCGACCGCCCTTCCTCGCCATCCTCCACACCGCAGCCTTCTGCCGCCTCCAAGGCGGCAGCGTCCGTGTGCACCGACTCCACCATTGAGGTGGGCAAGGGGCAGGACGTGGCCGTGCGCATGTATGGCCGCAAGAAGGCGGGACAAGCGTCCCCCGTGGTCGTGCATTTTCACGGCGGCGCCTTCACCTCGGGCGATCTGGACAACGGCTGCACCGTGGCGTCGCTGCTGGAAGGCGCAGGCGCGGTGGTGGTGTCGGTAGCCTATCCCCTCACACCCTTTCCGCAGCCCGTGGACACGGGTTATGACGTGCTCAAGTGGGTGCACCGCAACCGCACCAAGCTCGGTGGGCAGGGCGCTTTGGTCTATCTGGCGGGCGAAGAAGCGGGGGGCAACCTGGCGGCGGCCGTGAGCCTGATGGCGCGCGACCAGTCGCACCCGCCGCTGGCCGGGCAGATTCTGCTGTCACCCATGCTGGACCCCTGTGTGGGCACTGCCTCGCTGCGCGAAGCCACGGGCGATGCCACCGGCTGCAAGTGGACCGAAGGCTGGCGCAACTTTCTGCGCTGCCCGCGCGATGCCGAGCACCCCTACGCCGTGCCCGCCGGTGCTCAGCGCCTGGCAGGGCTGCCGCCCACGCTGATCCTGGTGGGCGACACCGACCCCATGCACGACGAGGCGCTGGCCTACGCGGCCCGGCTGGAGGCCGCCGGCCTGCCGGTCACCCGCCACGTGTTCTCCAAGAACCCGCAGTGGCCCGATGCCTTGCTGCAGACCGGGGAGCACGAATGCCCTTGTGCTGCCGGTGCGCAGCAGCAGTTCCGCCAGTTCTTTGAGGCCACCCGATGTCCAGTGCCTTCCTGAGCAAGGGCTCAAGCCCACTGGGCCGCTGAACGTGCATGACCTCAACGCAGGTTGAGGCTTGATACAGCGGCCCCTCTACCACCCCCCTGGTTTTCAACGCTGATTTTTCCGGCTTGCCGTGCCGGAGGGGGACGCTTTGCCCGCGTTTTCTGCACGCCGTGCCCGTGAGAGGCAGGGCGGCGGGCAGGAGTCATTGATGTCAACGATATGGAGGAAATAACAGCATGAACCACACCTTGCGCTTTTCTGGGGCTTGCCACCCTGGTTGTCACAACCCGCAGCACTAAGGCGCCTGATTTGCCGAGACTGGCGCGCACCCCGGGCGGCGCCTGTTCAGGGACTTGACTCTTTCACCGTGTCAATGCCGAGACTGCCCCACCACACGCTGCCTTGGCGTCTGTCACCCCGCTGTGGGGTCGCGGTCTGGCAGCAAAAACACCTTCATCGGCCTGCCCGCCAAGGCGGCCTCTACGTTTGATTGAAATGACCATGAACTCCAACCCGCTCTTCAAGAACCGCCCCCTGGGCCTGGCCACCATCGCTACCGCTGCGACGGCTGCAGTGGCCGCTTTGATCCTCGTTTTCCAATCACCCGCAGCCCAGGCCAACGGCGAAGGCGCCACGCCGCCCGCCATGCCGGTGTCGGTGGCTGCCGTGGTGCAAAAAGACATCGCGCTGTGGGACGAGTTCTCCGGCCGCCTCGAAGCCGTGCAGCGCGTGGATGTGCGCCCCCGCGTCTCGGGTGCCGTACAGGCCGTGCACTTCCGCGAAGGCTCGCTGGTCAAGCAGGGCGACCTGCTCGTGACGGTGGACCCCGCCCCCTACGCCGCCGAGGTGGACCGCGCCGAAGCCCAGGTGGTCGCCGCGCAGGCCCGCCTGTCGTACACCCGCAGCGAGCTGGAGCGCGCCACCCGCCTGCTGGACGAAAAAGCCATTGCCCAGCGCGAGCATGACGAACGCCTGAACGCCCAGCGCGAGGCCGATGCCAACCTGCGTGCGGCCCAGGCTGCGCTGCAGACCGCCAAGCTGAACCTCTCGTACACCCAGGTGCGCGCCCCCGTGGCGGGCCGTGTGGGCCGCATCGAAGTCACGGTGGGCAACCTGGTGGCGGCCGGTGCGGGCGCCCCCGTGCTGACCACGCTGGTGTCGGTCAGCCCCATCTACGCGAGCTTTGACACCGACGAGCAGATCGTGGTGAAGGCGCTGGCAGACCTGCAAAGCGGCTCCAAAGGCCACAGCGCCCGCCAGCTCATCGAGCGCATCCCCGTGCAGATGGGCACGGGCACCGCGGGTAGCACGCCCCATGTGGGCAAATTGCAGCTCATCGACAACCAGGTCGATGCCAAGAGCGGCACCGTGCGCGTGCGCGCCGTGTTCGACAACGAAGACGGCTCGCTGATCCCCGGACAGTTCGCCCGCATCCGCATGGGCCAGGCCCGCAACACGCAGGCGCTGCTGATCAACGAGCGTGCCGTGGGCACCGACCAGAACAAGAAGTTCGTGATGGTGGTGGGCGAGGGCAACAAGGCGGAGTACCGCGAGGTCACCCTGGGCGCGCCGATTGACGGTCTGCGCGTCGTCACCTCGGGTCTGAAGGCGGGCGAGAACATCGTTGTCAATGGGCTGCAACGCGTGCGCCCCGGTGCCGTGGTCGCACCCCAGCCCGTGCCCATGACCGCCAAGGCCGAGATTGCGGGTGATCGCAAGGAAGCCAAGAACAACAGCAAGTCGCCCGCCGCCTGAGCGTGCGAACCAGCGACGCAAGGAATTTGCATCCATGAATCTGTCCCGCTTTTTCATCGACCGCCCCATCTTCGCCGGGGTTCTGTCGGTGCTCATCTTCCTGGGGGGGCTCATCGCATTGCGCGGTCTGCCCATCTCCGAATACCCTGAAGTCGCGCCCCCCTCCGTGGTGGTGCGCGCACAGTACCCCGGCGCCAACCCCAAGGTGATCGCCGAGACCGTGGCCACGCCGCTGGAGGAGTCCATCAACGGCGTGGAAGGCATGCTCTACATGGGCAGCCAGGCCACCACCGACGGCGTGATGACGCTGACGGTGACCTTTGCCTTGGGCACCGACCCCGACAAGGCCCAGCAGCTGGTGCAGAACCGCGTCTCGCAGGCCGAGCCGCGCCTGCCCGAGGAAGTGCGCCGCCTTGGCGTCACCACCGTCAAGAGCGCGCCGGACCTGACCATGGTGGTCCACCTGGTCTCGCCCAACAACCGCTACGACATCGACTACCTGCGCAACTACGCCGTGCTCAATGTGAAGGACCGCCTTGCGCGTATCCAGGGCGTGGGCCAGGTGCAGATCTTCGGCGGCGGCGACTACTCCATGCGCGTGTGGCTCGACCCGCAAAAGGTCGCGCAGCGCGGCCTCTCTGCCAGCGACGTGGTGGCCGCCATCCGTGGCCAGAACGTGCAGGCTGCCGCCGGTGTGGTGGGCGCATCGCCCGGCCTGCCCGGCGTGGACCTGCAGCTGTCCATCAACGCGCAGGGCCGCCTGCAGACCGAGGAAGAGTTCGGCGACATCATCGTCAAGACCGGTGCGGATGGTGCGGTGACACGCCTGCGCGACATCGCCCGCCTGGAGCTGGGCGCGGCCGACTACTCGCTGCGCTCGCTGCTCAACAACGACCCGGCCGTGGGCATGGGCGTGTTCCAGGCCCCCGGCTCCAACGCGCTGGACATCTCGGCCAATGTGCGCAAGACCATGGACGAGATCCAGAAGAACATGCCCGAAGGCGTGGAGTACCGCATTGCGTACGACCCCACGCAGTTCGTGCGGGCGTCCATCCAGTCGGTCATC
>CAYXSL010000201.1:0-7960 GCA_964466605.1 uncultured Verminephrobacter sp. | reverse complement strand
CTGATGCGCTGGTGGCTCACGCTGGTGGCGCGGCGCAAGAGCGACGAGCTGTTCATGCTCAACCTGCTGCTCATCACGCTGGGGCTGGCCTGGCTGACCGAAGTGGCAGGCCTGAGCCTGGCCCTGGGCGCCTTCATCGCGGGCGTGCTGGTGTCCGAGACGGAGTACAAGCACCAGGTGGGCACGGACATCCGGCCCTTCCACGACGTGCTGCTGGGGCTGTTCTTCATCACCATCGGCATGATGCTGGACTGGCACATCCTGGTGGACCGCTGGGCGCTGGTGCTGGCGCTGCTGGTGGTGCCGCTGGTGCTCAAGCTGGGGATCATCCTGGTGCTGGCGCGCGGCATGGGCGCCACCACGGGCGTGGCGCTGCGCACGGGGCTGTACCTGGCGCAGGCGGGCGAGTTCGGCTTTGTGCTGCTGTCGCTCACGCAGGGCAACGGGCTGGTGCAGCCCGCGCTCATGAACCCCATCCTCGCGGCCATGGTGCTGTCGATGCTGGCCACGCCCTTCCTCATCATGTACAGCAACCGCATCGTGATGAAGCTGGTGGCCAGCGACTGGCTGCAGCAGTCGCTGCAGATGACCTCCATCGCGCGCAAGTCCATCAACACCAGCAAGCATGTGATCATTTGCGGCTATGGCCGCTGCGGCCAGAACCTGGCGCGCATGCTGGAGCACGAGGGCATCCCCTACATGGCGCTGGACCTGGACCCGGACCGCGTGCGCCAGGCCGCCGCTGCGGGCGATTCGGTGGTGTATGGCGACGCCACGCGCCTGCAGGCGCTGATGGCCGCGGGCCTGGTGCGCGCGAGCGCCGTGGCCGTGACCTACATCGACGTGCCCGCCGCGCTGAAGGTGCTGGCCAATGCGCGATCGCACGCGCCGCAGGTGCCGGTGGTGGTGCGCACGCAGGACGATGCCCACCTCGACAAACTGCAGGAGGCGGGCGCTACCGAGGTCGTGCCCGAGGCGATCGAAGGCTCGCTGATGCTGGCCAGCCACGCGCTGGCGCTGGTGGGCGTGCCTATGCGCCGCGTGCTGCGCCTGGTGCAGGACCAGCGCGATGCGCGCTACAACCTGCTGCGCGGCTACTTCCATGGCGCGGACGACGACACGGCCCAAGAACGCGACCAGGAGCGCCTGTCCACCCTGAACCTGCCGCCCGGCGCCACCGCCCTGGGCCGCAGCCTGGGCCAGCTGGCCCTGCCCGCGATGGGTGTGCGCGTGGTGAATCTGCGGCGCGGCAACGGCCACCTGAGCGCGGCCGTGGACGAAGCCCTGCTGGCCGAGGGCGACACGCTGGTGCTGTCAGGCCACCCGGCGGCGCTGGCGCTGGCAGAAGACAAACTCCTGCGGGGGTAGCTGAGGTCATCCCCCGGCGGTGTGCCCACTGCGAAGAGTGGCGCCGAATTTTGATTAAAAATCGGCCTTACCGCGCGTCCATCATCCCTTTATAGCTATCTATTTAATAGCACTCAGAACACCGAGGCAGGCCCGGGCCGCCCGAACAGGTAGCCCTGGAAGCGCTGGCAGCCGTTGCGCAGCAAGAACGCGCGCTGGCCTTCGGTCTCCACACCTTCGGCCACCACGTCCAGAGCCAGGCTGTGGGCCAGGGTGATGATGGTGCAGGCGATGGCGGCGTCGTTGGGGTCGGTGAGCACGTCGCGCACAAAGCTCTGGTCGATCTTGAGCTGGTCCAGCGGCAGGCGCTTGAGGTAGGACAGCGATGAGTAGCCGGTGCCAAAGTCATCCAGCGCAAAGCCCACGCCCAGCGTGCGCAGCGCCTGCATCTTGAGGATGCTGTCCTCCACGTCGTGCAGCAGCAGGCTTTCGGTGAGTTCCAGCTTGAGCCGCCGCGCGTCTGCGCCCGAATCGCGCAGCACGGCCAGCACGTCCTGCACAAAGTCGCTCTGGCGAAACTCCTGCGCACTCACGTTCACGGACAGGGTCCAGCCGGCCCTGGCGGGGTCGGCCGCCCACAGCGCGAGCTGGCGGCAGGCCATGGCCAGCACCTGCTGCCCCAGAGGCAGGATGAGGCCGGTCTGCTCGGCCAGCGGGATGAAATCGGCGGGCGGCACCATGCCGCGCTGCGGGTGGTGCCAGCGCACCAGGGCCTCGGCGCCCAGCAGCTGGCCGGTGGCATCCACCACCGGCTGGTAGTGCAGCAGGAACTCATTGCGCGCAAGCCCCAGGCGGATGTCGCCCTCTAGAGCCGAACGCGCGGACGCCGCCGCCTGCATGGCGGGGTCGAAGAAGCACAGCATGTTGCGCCCCTGGGCCTTGGCCTGGTACATGGCCAGGTCGGCGCGCTTGAGCAGCTCCTGCACCGGCTGCTGCGCGTCCAGGAACAGCGCGATGCCGATGCTGGGCGTGCTGTGCATCTCGCAACCCTCGACCTGGTAAGGCTGGTTGAGCGCGGCCAGCACCTTCTGCGCCACCGCCTCGGCCTCGGCGGCGGCCTCGGCCTCGTCGGCGTGCAGGCCTTCGATCACGACCACGAACTCGTCGCCCCCCAGGCGCGCCACGGTGTCGGTGGCGCGCACGCAGGCACTCACGCGGGCACCCACCTGCACCAAGAGCCGGTCGCCCCATTCGTGGCCCAGGGTGTCGTTGATGCCCTTGAAGTTGTCCAGGTCGAGGAACAGCAGGGCGCCGTGGCAACCCTCGCGGGTGCTGGCGGCCACAGCGCGCTCCAGCCGGTCCATCAGCAGCCGCCGGTTGGGCAGGCCGGTGAGTTCGTCATAGAACGCCAGGCGCTGGATCTGCGCCTCGGCCAGCTTGCGCTCGGTGATGTCGCGCGCCACGCCCCGGTAGCCGGTGAACGCGCCTTCGGCATCGAAGATGGGCTCGCCACTGATCGACACCCAGATGGGCTGGCCGTCGCTGGTCCGGCGCTGCATCTCGAAGTCGTGGAACACCTGGTGCGCCTCCAGCTGCGCGCGGTGGTCGCGCCACTGGCCTTCGTCCACGAAGGTCTCGGGCAGCTCCCAGCGCGTGAGGCCGTAGTGCATCTCGTCGGGCACGCCGGTTTTCTGCTGGGCATTGCCGTCCAGCCGCACAAAGCGGAACTGCGCGTCCTGCTCCCAGTACCAGTCCGACGAGAGCTGCGTGAGACTGCGCCAGCGCGCCTCGCTCTGGCGCAGGGCCTCCAGGGTGCTGAGGTAATCGGTGACGTCGGTGAAGGTGCGCACCCGGCCGCCGGGCTCCAGCGCGCGGGTGCGCACCTCGATGTAGCGGCCGCTGTGCGTGCGCCGCACGTAGGAGTCGGGCATGGTCAGCTGGCCGCCGTGCGCTGCGTATTCCGAGGCCACGTAGTTGCGCGCCATGGGCTCGATGAGCTGGAACTGCGGGCCGAAATCGCCGCGCTGGGTCTGGAAGCGCACCACGTCCTCCACCTTGGGCTGGCTGGCCAGCAGGTCCTCGGGCAGGTCGAGCAGTTCCAGGTAGCGCCGGTTGTAGACCCGGATACGCCCCTCGGCATCCACATTGGTGATGCCCTGGGAGACGCTGGCCAGCGTGACCTCCAGCGCCTGCGTTTTTTCACCCAGCAGGGCACTGGTGCGCAGCAGCTCGGCATCGACCGCGCTGCGGGCCAGCTCGGCGCGGCGCGCGGTCTCCAGCTGGCCCACGGTGTTGAGCAGGGGCTGCAGGAACGCCACGTCCGCCTGCGAATAGCCCTCGGCGCGGTTGGCCAGGCCCACCATGGCCACCAGCTCGCCCGCCGCGTGGATGGGCAGGCCCAGGTAGGTGTGCAGCGTGGGGTGGCCGGGCGGCGTGCCTGCAGCGCGCGGGTCGTGGCACGCGTCGTTGCTGATCACCGGCTCGCCGGACAACAGGGCCGCGCCCACCAGCGAGTGCGGGCTGTCGAACACCATGCCCTCCTCGGCATGCTGCGCATACTGCGCGCGCGAGGCGGCGTCCCAGCTGATGTCGGTCATGGCGTGCACCCGCAGGAAGGGGTGGCCGTCGGCCGCACGCTGCACCTGGCCCACCAGGCCGAACGCGCTCTGGCTGAGCGACATCAGTTCTTCGAGCAAGGCATCGAAGGCCGCGCGGGGCCCGGAGCTGGCGATGAACATGGCCTGGGCACGCGAGATGGCCTGCAGCAGCCGGTGCTGGCGCGCCAGCATGGCCTCGGCCGCCTCGCGGGCGCGGGCGCCCGAGCTGCGCTCCAGCACGGCGTCGATCTGCGCGGGCAGCGTGAGCAGGTAGTCCAGGGCGGGGTCCTGCACCGCAAAGTCGTCAAAGCCATGCCGCATGGCCTGCGCCGCATGGGTTTCGGCCCCCATGCGCACGATGATGATGGCGGGCAGCCCACCCAGCATTTGCAGCAGATCAAAGGCCGCGCCACCCAGGGTGCTCTGGGCCGCCAGCACGATGTCGGGCCGCCGATGCGGGTGCTGCAGGTGTTCACGCGCCTGCGCCAGCGACGCACAGACCTCCACCTGCCAGCCGGACCAGGGGTCTGCCAAAGCGCCCGCCACCGCCTGGGCATGGGATTGGTCGCCTTCGATCAGCAGGATGGAGATGGGCATGGGCCAATCTTCTGTGGAAAGGCTTGGCCTGCAAGGCAGCCGCGCCGGGGGTGTAACAGCAGTGAAACATTATGCGGGCTTGCGGTGGCCCCGGAAGCGCAGAAACGCGCCCGCAGGCGGCTGATTACACTTCAGCCCTTCGCGCGGGAACGCCGTTGTCCGGCTCCACCCTGCCCGCGCCCCTTGACCCCCTCTTTTTTCCCCATGCAGCCACTCAGCGTCAACGACTACCTCCGCCAGCACATCCGCACCGTGCCCAACTGGCCCGCAGCGGGCGTGCAGTTCCGCGACATCACGCCGCTGCTGCAGGACCCCAAGGTGTTCCGCGTGCTCATCGACGCCTTTGTGCACCGCTACATGGACAAGGCCCTGCGCCCCGATGTGGTGGCCGGGCTGGATGCGCGTGGCTTCATCCTGGGTGCCGTGGTGGCCTATGAACTCAACGTGGGCTTCGTGCCGATCCGCAAGAAGGGCAAGCTGCCCTTTACCACGGTCGAGGAGACCTACGAGCTGGAGTACGGCAGCGCCACCGTGGAGCTGCACACCGACGCAGTGAAGGCGGGTGACCGCGTGCTGCTGATCGACGACCTCATTGCCACCGGCGGCACCATGATGGCCGGCCGGCGCCTGCTGGAGAAGCTGGGCGCCACGGTGACCGAAGGCGCAGCCATCGTGGACCTGCCCGAGCTGGGCGGCTCGGAGCGCCTGCGCGCATCCGGCCTGCCGCTGTACACACTGGTGGATTTTGCGGGGCACTGAACCACTGGCTGACTGATCGACATGCCGGGCGGCGCCCGCCGCAAGCAAAAAAGCCCTCCACATGGAGGGCTTCGTTTTTGGAGGCCGCGCCTGGCGCTCAGCGCAGCTCGCCGTACTGGGTGCTGCTCAGGTCGGGCGAAGGGCTGTCTGCCCCAGGCATTTCGGTGTCTTCAAACCCGGTGGGCTGCGCCGGGGGCAGCAGGGGGCCGGAGCGCACAGGCACGCCCGGCTTGGCAGCCGCGGCCGGAGCCGCCGTGGCACCCGCGGCGTTGGCCAGGGCGCGCTTGAAGGCGGCCACTTCGTCGGCCTCGATGGGCTCGAACCGGGGGGCAGGGCGCTGCTCGCCCACCGGCGCCGCCACGGGGGGGCGGGACGGCGCAGCCGCGACCACGGGTGCGGCCGGGCGCTGGGATGTGGCAGCTGCGGGTGCGGGTGCTGCAGCTGCCGGTGTGGCGGCCGTGGGTGCGGGAGCTGGCGCTGTGGGGAAGATGGGGTTGGCGGGTGTCACCACCGGGGCTGGCGCCGCCACGGGTGGCCTGCGCACCGGGGCCGCAGCCACCGGCGCCGCTGGCGCAGGCAGCGCCGCCCCCTGGGGTGCCACGCCTTTTTGGGGAATGCCCACGGCCACATGGTCATTGATGCGCCAGTACACGGCCGTCACCAGGATGTCGTAGCGGGTCTTGGCGGTCTGGGCGATCAGCGCCTCGATCTCGGACAGGCGCACGGTCTCGCCGCCGTACTCGCGCGCCAGGTCCATCATCACCAGGAACTGGCGGCCGCGCTGGTCCAGCGACAGCACCTTGAACTTGTAGCTCGCCGACAGCACCCCGGCGCGCACCATGGCATCGCGCACCACGGTGTAGAGCAGCTCACGGCGCTCCATGCGCTCGTTCTTGCGGTTGGCGGCGTGTTCGGGGGGAGGGGGCTCGACCAGGGGTTTGCCCGAGCGGCCGGGGTGCAGCGGCACGGTGGCGTCGGCGTTTAACAGACCCGACGGTTCTGCGGCTGGCCGGGGCTTGGGGGGGGCGGGTTTGCGGCTGAACCAGCTGAACAGGGACATGGCTTGCTTTCTTCGGATGGTGCCTGGACAAGATCCAAATCGAGTGTAACTTGCTGTGCCCCCCGCACAGCCCCGAACAAGCGCGCAAATCCCGCGTCTGCGGGGCGCCTGTCAGGTCGCCGCAACGCGGCGGCGGCGGTTGCCCAGGCGCTTGGCCAGCACCGCCCCCGCAGCCATCGCCAAACCCAGGGCAATGGCGGGCTGGCGGTTGGTGAGTTCGGTGAAGCGGATGGCCGTGAGGCTCCAGAGCTTGCAGGGCGCACTGGCCTGCACAGTGGCGCTGCGCGCGCGGTGCGAGAAGAACGCGCCTTCGCCCACCACAGAGCCCGCACCCACGATGGCCAGGCGCAGGCGCTCCTTTTCGTCCTGGTAGTGCACGCTCAGGCTGCCGCTCTCCACCAGATACAGGGTGCGGTCGGTGGCCCCCTGGCTGAAAAGCACCTGCCCGGCGGGCAGCACCACGGGCAGCAGGTAGGACGAGAGCACCTCCCACTGCGCGGGGGAGAGGGGGTTGGTCATGCTGTCGTCTGCGGTGGTCTGCGCAATGGCG
Organism: uncultured Verminephrobacter sp.; assembly: GCA_964466605.1. Taxonomy (GTDB): domain Bacteria; phylum Pseudomonadota; class Gammaproteobacteria; order Burkholderiales; family Burkholderiaceae_C; genus Acidovorax. The sequence goes on along the minus strand of CAYXSL010000201.1, from coordinate 1,050 downwards.
TCCAGCAAACCTTTGAGGTCAACCTTGATGGCAGCGGGGGTGGGGGCATTCATGATGCGTCGAAAGTACCTTTGTTACAGATCAGACACAAGCGCTGTTTACGTCCATTTACAACATAAGCGACAGGCGGTGGCGCAGGCGCTCTGGCCGGGCGCCCCGCCTACTTGCCGATGCAGAAGCTGGAGAAGATCACGCCCAGCAGGTCGTCGGAGCTGAACTCGCCGGTGATGGCGCTCAGGGCGTTCTGGGCCAGGCGCAGCTCCTCGGCCAGCAGATCGAGGGCCGGGCCCCGGGCCTGCAGCTGGTCGGCGGCCTCCTGCAGGTGGGCCGACACGGCACGCAGCGCCTCGATGTGGCGGGCGCGCGCGATGTAGAGGCCTTCGGGCGCCGACTGCCAGCCCGTCACCTCCAGCAGGATGCGGCGCAGCCCGTCCAGCCCCTCGCCCGTGCGTGCAGACAGCCACACGCCCGGCCGGGTTTCGGCGTGCCCGGCCACGCCTGCAGCGGCAGCCGCCGCCGCCGGGGCGCGGTCCAGCTTGTTCCAGACATCGATCACCGGGATGGTTTGAGGCAGTTTTTGGGCCAGTGCGCGCGCTATATCTGCCTCAGCAGCTATGTATTCCATAGCATCCTGGCGCGACAGGTCGTGCAGGAACAACACCGCATCGGCCCCCGCAATCTCGTCCCAGGCGCGGGCGATGCCGATGCGCTCCACCTCGTCCTCGCTGTCGCGCAAGCCCGCGGTGTCGATGATGTGCAAGGGCACACCCTCGATCTGGATGGTCTGCTGCACCTTGTCGCGGGTGGTGCCTGCGATGGGGGTGACGATGGCCAGCTCGGCCCCCGCCAGCGCGTTGAGCAGCGAGCTTTTGCCCGCATTGGGCTGCCCGGCAATCACCACCTTGATGCCTTCGCGCAGCAACGCACCCTGGCGCGCCCGCTGCATCACCGAAGCCAGGGTCTGCTGCAAGTTCGATAGCTGCCCGTGCGCATCGGCCTTGCGCAGGAAGTCGATTTCTTCTTCAGGAAAATCCAGGGTGGCCTCCACCA
>CAYXSL010000200.1:0-8049 GCA_964466605.1 uncultured Verminephrobacter sp. | reverse complement strand
CGAGCAGAACACCAACATGGCGCTCAAGTACGCCGACTACGGCTACATCATGGAGTCCGGCCGCGTGGTGATGGACGGCGCTGCCAGCGACCTGGCCAACAACGAGGACGTGAAGGAGTTCTACCTGGGCGTGGGCGGCGGCGAGCGCAAGAGCTTCAAGGATGTGAAGAGCTACAAGCGGCGCAAGCGCTGGCTTGCCTGACATGCCCCCTGTGGCGCTGCGCGCCTTCCCCCTCAGGGGGACACACCCGGTGGCCTGGCAGAGCCAGTTCCACGGGTGCGCTGAGGGGGTTGTGGCGGTTTTGGCGATAGCGCTATCTGGGCAGCACCATAACAACAAGAACTCCTATTTTGATAGCTACTCGCGCTTGATGGACAGGCGCAAAGGGCTTATTTCATTCATAACCACCGCATAGGAACCCATGGCATGAGCACGTTTTACGACGCCCTGGAAACCCGCAATCCGTCCGAGCGTGAGGCCGCCTTGCTGGCCGCGCTGCCCGCCCAGGTGGCCCATGCCCAGAAGGCATCCCCCGCATTTGCCGGCATTCTGGCCGGGGTGGACGCATCGGCCGTTACCAGCCGCGCGGCGCTGGCGCAGCTGCCCGTCACGCGCAAGTACGAGCTGCTGGAGCGCCAGCAGGCGGGCCGCGCCACCAATGTGTTCGGCGGCTTCAGCGCGCTGGGCTTTGGCCCCGGCATGACGCGCGTGTTTGCCAGCCCCGGCACCATCTACGAGCCCGAGGGCACGCGGCCCGACTACTGGCGCATGGCGCGGGCCATTTACGCGGCGGGGTTTCGGCGCGGTGAGCTGATCCACAACAGCTTCAGCTACCACTTCGTGCCTGCGGGCTCGATGATGGAGACCGGCGCACATGCCCTGGGCTGCACCGTGTTCCCCGGCGGCACGGGCCAGACCGAGCAGCAGGTGCAGGCCATGGCCGAGCTGAAGCCTGCGGGCTACATCGGCACGCCGAGCTTTCTGAAAATCATTGTCGAGAAGGCCACCGAGCTGGGCGTGGCGCTGCCCAGCGTGACCAAGGCCATGGTGTCGGGCGAGGCCTTTCCGCCCAGCCTGCGCGACTGGTTTGCCGCGCGCGGCATTGCGGGCTACCAGTGCTACGCCACGGCCGACCTGGGCCTGATCGCCTATGAAACCTCGGCGCGCGAAGGCCTGGTGCTTGACGAGGGCGTGATCGTGGAGATCGTGCGCCCCGGCACCGGCGACCCCGTGCCCGAGGGCGAAGTGGGCGAGCTGGTGGTGACCACGCTCAACCCCGACTACCCGCTGATCCGCTTTGGCACCGGCGACCTGTCGGCCGTGCTGCCGGGCCCCTGCCCCACAGGCCGCACCAACACCCGCATCAAGGGCTGGATGGGCCGGGCCGACCAGACCACCAAGGTGCGCGGCATGTTCGTGCACCCCGGCCAGGTGGCCACGATTGCGCGGCGCTTTCCGCAGGTGCTGCGCGCGCGCCTGGTGGTCAGCGGCGAGATGGCCAATGACCAGATGGTGCTGCAGGTCGAGACCACCGAAACCGCCGAGGGCCTGGCCCACCAGCTGGGCGACGCCATCCGCGAAGTAACCAAGCTGCGCGGCGACGTGCAGATGGTGGCCCCGGGCACGCTGCCCAATGACGGCAAGGTGATCGAAGACGCACGCAGCTACAAGTAAAGACAGGCGCTGCTGCCCACCCTGTGGCGGAGCCGGGTGGGCGCTGCGCTGGGCTGGCGGCGCCCCGGCGCAACGCCCTTCGGCAGAGGGTTTGCGGCAGCGCAAAGCAATCCCATTGAGCCCCTGGGGAAATCGCAGTAGTTACCCTAACCAAGCTCACTAATTGATAGCAAATGGCGCTTTATCCATGGGGCTCTCTGGCGGTTTTTTCTTAAAGACCATGCAGCGCGTGTGCTACGTACTATCCGCAATGCTGCCCAAAACCCCCCTCGCTATCATGGCCCGTCATTTACAGGAGAGACCATGAAAAAGATGCTGAAACTCGCACTGATCGCCGCCGCCGCAGCAGCTGCCTTTGGCGCCAGTGCCCAAGAGTTCCCCGCCAAGGACAAGACGGTCACCATCGTGGTGCCGTTTGCCGCTGGCGGCCCCACCGACCGCGTGGCCCGCGACCTGGCCGAAGCCCTGCGCAAGCCCCTGGGCGCCACCGTGGTGGTAGACAACACCGCCGGAGCAGGCAGCTCCATTGGCGCCGCCCGCGTGGCCCGCGCCACCCCCGATGGCTACACGCTGCTGCTCAACCACATCGGCATGTCCACCATGCCTGCGCTGTACCGCAAGCTCTCGTTCAGCGTGCCCAACGATTTTGAATACCTGGGCATGGTCAACGAAGTGCCCATGACGCTGATCGCGCGCCCCACCATGCCCGCGAACAACTTCAAGGAACTCACCGCCTGGATCCAGCAGAACAAGGGCAAGATCAACCTGGGCAATGCGGGCCTTGGCGCTGCGTCGCACCTGTGCGGCCTGATGTTCCAGAGCGCCATGCAGGTGGACATGACCGCCGTGCCCTACAAGGGCACCGCCCCCGCCATCACCGACCTGATCGGCGGCCAGATCGACCTGCTGTGCGACCAGACCACCAACACCACGTCGCAGATCGAAGGCAAGAAGGTCAAGGCCTACGCCGTGACCACCGCCAAGCGCCTGACCACGCCCGCCCTGAAGGACCTGCCCACGCTGGCTGAATCGGGCCTGAAGGACTTCAACGTGAGCATCTGGCACGGCCTGTACGCTCCCAAGGGCACGCCGGCCGATGTGCAAAAGAAGATCAACGAAGCCCTCAAGACGGCCCTGAAGGACCCCGAGTTCATCAAGAAGCAGGAGGCCCTGGGCGCCGTGGTGGTGACCGACAAGCGCGTGGACGGCCCTGAGCACAAGAAGTTCGTGGCCGCCGAAATCGACAAATGGGGCGCCGTGATCAAGGCTGCAGGCACCTACGCCGACTGACCCGACGGCATTGCAGCCCACCCGGGCGGTGCGGCATCGCATCACCGCCCGCACCCAGCCACCGCGCCACACGGCCCGGTGGCTTTGTTTTTTAGACGCACCGTTGCGACACCTCGACAGGCCCACGCACGGCCACGCACGACCACACGCGGCCACTTGCAAGGCCGCGACACCCTCGGGTAATCCCATCTGCCCGGGCCGCACACACCCGCGTAGAACAGAGGGCAAACACGCCGGACAAGCACAGGCAGCGGCGCAGGCTTCCACTGGTTTCAACGAGGAATGGCTTCCATGGCACACGCACACGACTTTCGCACCCCCGCGCGCTCCAGCGCGCAGATCCAGGCCCGCGCCCATGCGCGCAGCCGCCGCAAGGCCGTGGCCCTGGCCTTTACCCTGAGCGCGCTGGGCGCACTGGCCGTGGCGGCCGCCGGTGCGCTGCTGGCACCGGGCACGGCCCATGCCCAGGCAGCCGCCCCCGCAGGCGCAGGCTGGCCGACCAAGCCCGTGCGCATCGTGGTGCCGTTTGCGCCCGGTGGCACCACAGACATCCTGGCGCGCGCCATGGCGCCCGAGCTGTCCAGGGCCTTCGGCCAGCAGTTCATCGTGGACAACCGCGCAGGCGCCGGTGGCAATGTGGGCGCCGAAGTGGTGGCCAAGTCAGCTGGCGACGGCTACACCCTGCTCATGGGCACGGTGGGCACCCACGGTATCAACCGCGCGCTGTATGCCAAGTTGCCCTACGACCCCATCAAGGACTTTGTGCCCATCACCCTGGTGGCCGCCGTGCCCAATGTGATGGTGATGAACGCCGACAAGGCCAAGGCCCTGGGCGTGACCAATGTGCAGGACTTCATCCGCGTGGCCAAGGCCAGCCCCGGCAAGATGAACATGGCATCGAGCGGCAACGGCACCTCCATCCACCTGGCGGGCGAGCTGTTCAAGAGCATGACGGGCACCTTCATGCTGCACCTGCCCTACCGGGGCTCGGGCCCGGCGCTGCTGGACATGGTGGCGGGCAACGCCGATGTGATGTTCGACAACCTGCCGTCGTCCATGGCGCAGATCAAGGCGGGCAAGCTCACGGCCCTCGCGGTGACCAGCTCGGAGCGCTCCAGCGCCCTGCCCGATGTGCCCACGGTGGAACAGGCGGGCGGGCCCACGCTCAAGGGCTACGAGGCCAGCTCGTGGTTCGGCCTGCTGGCCCCGGCGGGCACGCCGCCCGACGTCGTGAACCGCATCCAGCAGGAGGTCGCCAAGTCGCTGGCCACATCGGCCATGAAGGAACGGTTGCTGGCACAGGGCGCCATCCCCGGTGGCAACACGCCCGCCGACTTTGCCAAACACATCGACAACGAACACCGGAAATGGGCGCAGGTGGTGAAAAACTCGGGCGCCAAGGTGGACTGATGCGGACAGAGGCTCGGCCCCCGTCGGCGCGCGCGATCAACCTGCAGGCAGCGCAGGAGGCCCCAGGCGCTTCGCCCCGGTGGCGAACGATGCCCGCTGAATGCGCCCACCAACCACCTCATACACACACAACATCTCCACCGTGCCCAGGCCCTCGGGGAAGTTGCGGGTGATCAGCTCGCTATCCACCACCATGGTGCCCACCACGGTGCGCGACAGCAGCCGCGCATGCAGGTCGGGCTCGGCAAAGCGCGCCAGAAACCGCTCGCGCATCTGCGCATGGCCCTGGGCCAGACGCTCACCGTGCAGCACGTACTGCTCGGCACCAGGGGCATAGGTGGCCAGCAGCGCGTCGATGTCCTTGGCGTTATAGGCATCCAGCTGGGCCTGCACCACGGCCAGAGGCGGCAACACCGGGGCCATGGCTACACGCCCCAGACCACGTCCACCCGCTCGGCGGCGCTGCGGCGCAGCATCTCGATGAGGGGCGCCACGCGCTGGCGCAGGCGCACCGCCTCGGCACGCTCTTGCTCCGCCGCCTCTTCACCCGCATCGTTCGCTGGCGGCTGTGCCTCTTCGGCAGCCACCGCCGCCTCCAGCGCGGCAATGGCCGCAGGAATCTGGGCGGCAGTCACGATTCCACTCGGCCCCGGGGTCTTGCCCATGATGGTCACGATCTGACGCCCCTGGGGCTCCAGCATGATCAGATCGGCGGCGGCGCGGGACTTGAATTTGTAAAGCATGGGATGGAAAAGCCTTCTCGGTCAGGTCAACACATCAGGGCATGCGAACGCACGCCCCCTGGGCAGATTGTGCGCCGGGTGGGCCGGCGATCGCGCCCAAAGCCCCGCACGGGAACCCCCCATTGACAGCAATTTGTTTAGGTCTAAACTATTTTGACATGAACATCCTCTGCATTGGCGGCGGGCCCGCCGGTCTCTATTTCGCCCTGCTGATGAAGCAGCAGAACCCGGCGCACCGCGTCACCGTAGTGGAGCGCAACCGGCCGTTCGACACCTTCGGCTGGGGCGTGGTGCTGTCGGACCAGACGCTGGCCAACCTGCAGGCGGCCGACGCGCCCACGGCCGCGCTGATCGGCGATGCGTTCAACCACTGGGACGACATCGAGGTGTTCTTCAAGGGCCGCAGCGTGCGCTCCACGGGCCACGGCTTTTGCGGCATCGGGCGCAAGCGGCTGCTCAACATCCTGCAGGACCGGTGCCTGGCCGTGGGCGTGGAGCTGGTGTTCGAGACCGATGTGGCCGACGACCAGGCGCTGGCTGCGCAGTACAACGCCGACCTGGTGATCGCCAGCGACGGCCTCAACAGCCGCATCCGCACCCGCTATGCAGACACTTACCAGCCCGACATCGACCTGCGTCAATGCCGTTTCGTGTGGCTGGGCACCAAGAAGAAATTCGACGCTTTTACGTTTGCTTTCGAGCAGACGGAGCACGGCTGGTTCCAGGCGCACGCCTACCAGTTCGACGCCGACACATCTACCTTCATCGTCGAGACCCCGGAGGCCGTGTGGAAGGCCCACGGCCTGGACCAGATGGAGCAGCCCGAGGCGATTGCGTTTTGCGAGAAGCTGTTTGGCAAGTACCTCGACGGCAATGCGCTCATCAGCAACGCCACGCACCTGCGCGGCTCGGCCAACTGGATTCGCTTTCCGCGCGTGATCTGCAACACCTGGGTGCACCGCGAGACCATCGGCGGCAAGCGCGTGCCCATCGTGCTGATGGGTGATGCAGCGCACACCGCGCACTTTTCCATCGGCAGCGGCACCAAGCTCGCGCTCGAAGACGCCATCGACCTGGCCAACGAGTTCGCCACAGGTCTGCCCATCGACGAAGTGCTGCAGCACTATGAGGCGCGCCGCAGCGTGGAGGTGCTCAAGATCCAGAACGCCGCGCGCAACAGCACCGAGTGGTTTGAGAACGTGGGCCGCTACACCGGCATGCCCATCGAGCAGTTCGCGTACTCGCTGCTCACGCGCAGCCAGCGCATCAGCCACGAGAACCTGCGGCTGCGCGATGCCGCGTGGCTGGAAGGATACGAAGCGTGGTTGGCCGGTGGCAAGACCGCCGTGCCGCCCATGCTCACGCCCTTCACGCTCAAAGGCCTCACGCTCAAGAACCGCATCGTCGTCTCGCCCATGGCCACGTACAGCGCGGTCGATGGCGTGCCGCAGGACTTCCACCTGGTGCACCTGGGCGCTAGGGCCCTGGGCGGCGCCGCGCTGGTGATGGTGGAGATGACCAGCCCCACGCCCGAGGGCCGCATCACCCCCGCCTGCCCCGGCCTGTGGAACGACGCGCAGCAAGCCGCCTTCGCACGCATCGTGCATTTCGTGCACGGCAGCAGCACCGCCAGGATCGGCGTGCAGCTGGGCCACAGCGGCCCCAAGGGCTCGACCCGCGTGGGCTGGGAGGGCACGGACGAGCCGCTGGAGACGGGTAACTGGCCCCTGCTGGCCGCCAGCCCGATTGCCTATGGCGCGCAGAACCAGACGCCTGCCGCCATGACCCGCGCCGACATGGACCGGCTCACCGCCGCCTTTGTAGACAGCGCCCGCCGCGCCGTGGCCTGCGGCTTTGACTGGCTGGAGCTGCACTGCGCGCACGGCTACCTGCTGGCCAGCTTTTTGAGTCCCGCCACCAACCAGCGCACCGATGAATATGGCGGCAGCCTGGACAACCGTTGCCGCTACCCGCTCGAAGTGTTCACCGCGCTGCGCGCCGTGTGGCCTGCCGACAAGCCGCTCTCCGTGCGCATCTCGGCCCACGACTGGCTGCAGGAAGGAAAAGGCAACACCGCCGACGATGCGATCGCCATCGCACGGCGGTTCAAGGCAGCGGGTGCAGGCCTGATCGACGTGTCCTCCGGCCAGACCACGCGCGACTCGCGCCCGGTGTATGGCCGCATGTACCAGACCCCGTTCGCCGACCGCATCCGCAACGAAGTGGGCATTGCCACCATGGCCGTGGGCGCGATCACCGAGGCCGACCACGCCAACAGCATCATCGCCGCCGGCCGCGCCGACCTGTGCGCCATCGCCCGCCCCCACCTGGCCGACCCGGCCTGGACGCTGCACGCCGCCGCGCAGCTGAGCCCCGTGGCTGCGGCCCACACCGACTGGCCCGTGCAGTACGCCAGCGGCCGCGACCAGATGCTGCGCGAGATATCCAAGCAAAAACAGCTTCTTGCGCAGGCCAATCAAGCGCAAGCAGCTACCAAAAACAGAGCATCCGAAGAAGAAGGCTAGCCATGGATCTCGAAGCCCGCCTGCATGGCGCCCCCCCCAGCGAACACCCCGAGGCCCTGCGCCTGTGGCTGCGCCTGCTCACCTGCACCCAGCTGATCGAGAAGCAGGTGCGCAGCCACCTGCGCGCGCAGTTCGACACCACGCTGCCGCGCTTTGACCTGATGGCGCAGCTCGAACGCGCGCCGGACGGCATGAAGATGAAGGAACTCTCGCGCCGCATGATGGTGACCAGCGGCAACATCACCGGCATCACCGACCAGCTTGTGGCCGAGGGGCTGGTCGAGCGCATGGACGTGGAAGGCGACCGCCGCGCGTACCTGGTGCGCCTCACACCGCAGGGCCGCCAGCAGTTCAACGACATGGCGCGCCAGCACGAGCAATGGATCGTGGAGGCCTTCGCCACGCT
>CAYXSL010000199.1:0-8076 GCA_964466605.1 uncultured Verminephrobacter sp. | reverse complement strand
CTGCTCCAGGGTGGTTTCGTCCATGTAGAGCTTGCGGTTGATCTCGACCTGGATGCTGTGGCGGTGCTGTGCGGGGTTGCCGTAGCGGCGCACCAGCTCCACGCCCTTGTAGGGGTGGTTGTATTCCACGCTGTAGCCACAGGCCCGCAGGTGCTCGCAGATCAGCGCCGACAGCGCGGGGCTGGCCGTGCTGCCGTCGCGGTCGCCGATCACAAAGTCCGCATGCTCCAGGCCCGGGAACTCGGTGGCGAAGCGCCCGGCCACGGCAGGCATGGAGTGGCAGTTGAGGTGGATGCTGTAGCCATGACGCGCGTGGGCCGCGTCGATGGACTGCGCCACGGCCGCGTGGTAGGGGCGCCAGCAGCGGTCGATGCGCGCGCGCACCTCGGCCACGGTGAGCAGGCGCGTATAGATGGGCTCGCCTTCGTCGGTGAACTTCCAGACCAGGCCCTTGCCCAGGCGCACCTTGCTGAGCACCTTGGGGTCGGTGGAGATGGGGTCGGGCCAGTCGCCGTCGAGCAGGCTGGTGTCCAGCTCGGTGGTGTCGCGGTTGGCATCGAGGTAGATGCGGGGGAAGTGGGCCTCGACCCAGGCCACGCCGAGCGCGGGCGCAAAGGCGTAGATCTTTTCGACGTGGGTGTCTTCGGCCCGGCGCAGGGTGGCCAGGTCGCAGGCGGAGCCGAAATCGGCCGGGTACTGCGTGCCGCTGTGGGGCGAGTCGAGCACCAGCGGGGTGCTGCCAGGCACTGCGGTGACGGTAGCCAAGGGTGTGGCGGCCAGCCCCGGCGAGCCCGTGACGCCGGGCTGGGCTTGCTGGAATCGGTGGTGGATCAGTCTCAAGGCTGCGTGCATAGGCAGAGTGTGCGCAAAGTGGGGCGGCTGGCCTAGCCACCCGGACCGGAATCAGGCCATGGTTATCCCTCAGGCACCACGGCGTCCGGCTCACGGCCGGGCAGGGACGGCCCCTGCCCCCTGGGAGGCCTTGAACCTGCGGAACAAGGCCGGCCCCGGATCAATCGAGGGCGATCTTGGCGTAGGCCGCCACGCGTTTCATCTTGTCGATCTCGCTGGCGATCTGGGCCGTGAACTCCTTGGGCGTGGTGCCCGAGGGGTACAGGCCCTGGCCTGCCAGGCGCTCGCGCACGGCGGGCTCCTTCAGGGCCTGGGCCACGGCCTGCTGGATGCGGTCCACTGCGGCGGCAGGGGTGGCTGCGGGCGCCACCAGGCCAAACCACGAGGGTTCGTTGGCCTGCTTGTAGCCCAGCTCGGCATAGGTGGGCACCTCGGGCAACACGTCCAGGCGCTCGGGCCAGGACACGGCCAGCGCCTTGAGCTTGCCCGACTTCACATGCGGCAGCGACGACGCCACCTGGTCGAAGTACACCGCCACCTGGCCCGCCAGCACGTCGTTGACGGCCGGGCCTGCGCCCCGGTAGGGGATGTGCACCATCGAGGTGCCCGTGCTGCTCTTGAACAGCTCGCCCCACATGTGGCCGATGGTGCCGTTGCCCGGCGTGGCGTACGACACCTTGCCTGGGTGGGCCTTGAGGTATTTGACGAGATCGGCAAAGTCCTTGACCGGCAGCACGGCCGGGTTGACCACGATCACACCGGGGGCCTTCACGATCTCGGTCACGCCCACGAAGTCCTTGGTGGGCTGGTAGGGCAGCTTGCTGTACACGGCAGGGTTCACACCGTGGGTGGAGAGCGTGGCCACACCGATGGTGAGGCCGTCGGCCGGGGCGCGCGCCACTTCGGCCATGCCGATGGAGCCCCCGGCGCCGCCCCGGTTGTCGAGCACCACGGGCTGCTTGAGGATGCGGGCCAGCGATTCCTGCAGGCTGCGCGCCGTGATGTCGGTCGCCCCCCCGGGCGGGAAGGGCACAACCAGGCGCAGGGGCTTGCCTTCCTGCGCCAAAGACATTCCTGGAGCGAAAGATACGGCGGCCAATGCGTTGAGCAGATGACGGCGTTGCATGGGAAATTCTCCTATGAGATGCATTGAGGTTAAGTGAATTGCTGCGCTCTACCAAGCAATGGATATGCCTGATAACATTCCAATCAGGAATGATTTGATTACTTACGATGTCTTCCCTGCGCCGCCTTGCCCCGCCCCTGCACCTGCTGCGGGCGTTCTCGACCGTGACGCGGTTCGGCGGCGTGTCGCGCGCGGCAGAGGCGCTGCATCTCACACAGAGCGCGGTGAGCAAGCAGATCAAGGAGCTGGAGGGCTGGGTGGGCGTGCCGCTGTTCGAGCGCAGCCGCAAACGCCTGGCGCTGACCCCGGCGGGCGAACGCTATGAAAAGGCCGTGCGTGCGGTGCTGGCGCAGCTGGAGGCGGCCACGCTGGAGCTGATCACCAGCGACGACGGCGGCGGTGCGCTGCACCTGTCCAGCCTGCCCACCTTCGCCGCCAAGTGGCTGATCCCGCGCCTGCCGCAGTTCCAGCAGCAGCACCCGCAGGTCACGCTGCACTTTGTGCCCTACGTGCACAGCTACAACTTCGACCGGCCCGAGCTGGACTGCGCCATCCTGTTCGGCGACGGCCACTGGCCCGGCGCCCATGCACACTACGTCACGGGCCACGACGTGGCGCTGATCGCGCCGCGCACCAAGGTGGCCGACTGGCCCATCCACACCCCGCGCGACGTGGCGCGCCACACCCTGCTGCGCCATGTGACCGTGCCCGAAGCTTGGCTGCGCTGGAGCGAGACCCATGGCGTGCCGGGCCACATCGACCCGCTGGCCGGGCCGCAGTTCGACCAGTTCCAGACCATGATCCGCGCCGTGATGGCGGGCATGGGCCTGGCGCTGGTGCCGCGCTGCCTGGTGCAGGACGAGATCACCGCCGGGCTGGTGCGCGAGCCCCTCGCCGATGCACCGCTGCGCGGCGGCTACCCCAGCGATGTGGGCTACTGGCTCTGCTACCCCGAGGGACGCACGCAGCTGCACGCGCTGCAGTGTTTTCGGCAATGGCTGCTGGCCTGCGCGCTACCGGTGGCCGCCCCGACGGCACCTTTGGCGAATGCCGTCGGCAGCGCCGAAGAGGGGCCCACAGAACCGACGCAGTGAAGCGGTTCTGTTGACACCTTCCTGGCCCGGGGCACACCCCACCTCGTCAACCAAGGTTGACATGGCGTGCATTCGTCAACTACAGTTGACGAATGCGTTCGCCGCCCCCATCCCCGCTTCCTTCACCCGACCAGCCCGAGGCCGCATTGGCAGCCGTGGTGGCCTTGCGCCTCATGGCCGACCGGCTGGAAGCCAGTGCCGTGGCCGCCGCGCTGGAGCAGGGCTGGTCATGGGCGCAGATCGCCCAGGCGCTGGGCGTGAGCAAACAGGCGGCCCACAAGCGCCTGGCGGCCCAGGTCGCGCGCCCCACCCACCCTTGATCGCATTGAAGGAGCCTTTTCATGCTGCAACGCATCCGCCAACGCCTGCAGGACATGCACACCCTGCGCCAGCTGTTCACACGCGCCGAGCACCACGCGCGGGCCCAGGGGCAAGCACGGCCGGGCGCTGAGCACTTTCTGCTGGCGGCCATCGAGCTGCCCGATGGCTCTGCACGCCGCGCCTTCGAGCGCATCGGCGCCAATCCCGATGCCATCCCCGCAGCCATCGAGCAGCAGTACCGCGACGCATTGGCGCAGGCGGGCATCCAGGCCGACATGCCGCCTGCCAGCCCCCTTGCGGCATCACAGCCCCGGGCCTTCCACGCCCAGCCTTCTGGCCAGAGCCTGGTGCAGGCGCTGGCCCAAGCACGCAAGGGCCAGCCGGGGCCCTTGCTGGGCGCACATGTGGTGGCGCTGGTCGCAGCCGCGCCACAAGGTGTGGCCACGCGCACGCTCAAGGCGCTGCGCCTGGACCCGGCAGCACTGGTACAGGCCGCGCAGCACGAAACCGCCTACCCCCCCGCATAGGCCTCCAGCCCGATGGTGACCACGGTGGCCACTTCGTTGCCGACCTCGGCGCGGAACTCGGCTTCGGCCTGCGCCACCGCATCGCGGAAGGCCTGCAGCCAGGCCAGGCCGGCGGGCGTGAAGCACACGCGCCGGGCGCGGGCGTCGAGCGGGTCGGCCTCGCGCGTGACCAGGCCCCAGGCCTCGCACTGGTCCACCAGGTTGGCCATGGCCTGCTTGGTCATGCCCGCGCGCTGGGCCAGGTCGGTCAGCCGGTCGCCCGAAAGCGCCAGGTGGCGCGTGATGTGCACATGCGCAGCACTCACCTGGTCGCGGGCGGCCAGGTTGGACAGCGCCAGCGGCACCTCCACGTTGTGTGCCATGAGCTGCAGCACCCGCGCGTCGAAACGGCGCATGGCGTGGCCGAGCAGACGGCCCAGGTGGGTCTGGCGCCAGCCGTCTTCAGCAGGGGGTTGAAGGGGGGTGTCAGGCATGCCCAGATTGTCAGGCAAACTGACTAAATTAATCTTGAACAACAAAAGACGGCTCGCATAAACTACTGTTCAAGCATCCAGCCTGTAATTAATTGCAGAGCCATGCAGCCACCCAACCCATTGATTCTCAAGGAGTTTTCTCATGGACGTCGCAGTCAAAGGTACCAACCCCGCATTGCCAGTGAACACCGAAAAGGCCAAGGCCCTGGCCGCTGCGCTCGCCCAGATCGAGAAGCAGTTTGGCAAGGGCACCATCATGCGCCTGGGCGAAGGCGAGGCGATCGAGGACATCCAGGTGGTCTCCACCGGCTCGCTGGGCCTGGACATTGCTCTGGGCGTGGGCGGCCTGCCCCGGGGCCGCGTGGTGGAAATTTATGGCCCGGAATCGTCGGGCAAGACCACTCTCACGCTGCAGGTGGTGGCCGAGATGCAAAAGCAGGGCGGCACCTGCGCCTTCGTCGATGCCGAGCACGCCCTCGACGTGCAATACGCCCAGAAGCTCGGCGTGCAGCTGTCCGATCTGCTGATCAGCCAGCCCGACACGGGTGAGCAAGCGCTCGAAATCGTGGACAGCCTGGTGCGCTCTGGCGCTGTGGACCTGATCATCGTGGACTCGGTGGCCGCGCTCACGCCCAAGGCCGAAATCGAAGGCGAGATGGGCGACGCCCTGCCCGGCCTGCAGGCCCGCCTGATGAGCCAGGCACTGCGCAAGCTCACCGCCACGATCAAGAAGACCAACTGCATGGTCATCTTCATCAACCAGATCCGCATGAAGATCGGCGTGATGTTCGGCAGCCCCGAGACGACGACCGGCGGCAATGCGCTCAAGTTCTACGCCTCGGTGCGCCTGGACATCCGCCGCACCGGCACCATCAAGAAGGGCGACGACGCCATCGGCAACGAGACCAAGGTCAAGGTGGTCAAGAACAAGGTGAGCCCACCGTTCAAGACAGCCGAGTTCGACATCCTGTTCGGCGAAGGCATCAGCCGGGAAGGCGAAATCATCGACATGGGCGTGACGGCCAAGATCGTCGAGAAGTCGGGCGCCTGGTATGCCTACAACGGCGAGAAGATCGGCCAGGGCCGCGACAACGCGCGCGAGTTCCTGCGCGAGAACCCCGACCTCGCCCGCGAGATTGAAAACAAAGTGCGGGAGCAACTGGGCATCGCCCTGTTGCCTGCGGCGCTGACGCAAGCCAGCGCGGCAGACGAGGCGTAAGCCGAGTAGCACCGCAGTTTCACCAGAACAAGGTGCGCGAAGGCTTGGGCATTGCGCTGGAGCCTGCCGCCTTGGCGCTGGCCAGTGCCGCCGACGAGGCGTAAGCCAAGAGCTGCCATGCCGCCAGAACCAGGCCCGCAAGGGTTTGGCGGCAGGCAGACATCCAGAATCTGAGCCAAACAAGGCTTCACCGCGCGATAGCAAAGCTTTGTTTGCTATCAATTTTGACAAAACCGATCACCATGGGCTTCACCACGCTGTCGCTCAAGGGGCGCGCACTGCGGCTGCTGAGCCAGCGCGAACACTCGCGCGCCGAGTTGCTGCGCAAGCTGGCCCCACATGTTGAGGAGGGCGACGACCTCGAGGCCCTGCTCGACGACTTGCAGGCACGCGATTTCATCAGCGAGGCGCGGGTGGTGGACTCTGTGCTGAACCGCCGCGCAGCCCGCCTGGGCGCGGCGCGCATCCGGCAGGAGCTGCAGTCCAAAGGCCTGGGCGCCGACGCGGTGCAGCAGGCGGTGGCCCAGTTGCAGGGCAGTGAACTGGAGCGCGCCCGCGAGGTGTGGCGCCGCAAGTTTGGCGAGCCCGCCGCAGACCCGCAGGGCCGCGCCAAGCAGATGCGCTTTTTGCTGGCGCGGGGGTTTTCTGGGGATGTTGTACGGCGCGCCGTGCTGGGCGCCGACGGGCCTGACGAGGGCTGAGCGCACCACCCGCAGCGGGGCATCGGGCCCACTTTCTGGTGCGTCCCGATGCGCTCTGTGGCGGTTACACGCCCAGCATCAGCTGCAGGTTTTGCACCGCAGCGCCGCTGGCGCCCTTGCCCAGGTTGTCCAGGCGCGCAACCACAACGGCCTGCCGGTATTGCTCGTTGGCAAACACGCGCAGCTCCAGCTTGTTGGTGTCGGACAGCGTGTCGGCAGCCAGCTTCAGATCATCGGTAGGGGGCAGCACGCTCACCCATTGCTCGGGCGTGTTGGTGCGGCTGTAGTGGCTGGCCAGCGCGTCGTGCAGATCGCTGGCCTTGGGCGCGCCTGGCAGCAGGTCCAGGTGCAGCGGCAACTGCACGAGCATGCCCTGGCGGAAGTTGCCCACGGCCGGGATGAACACCGGGCGGCGCGTGAGCCCGGTGTAGCGCAGGATCTCGGGAATGTGCTTGTGCGACAGGCCCAGTGCATAGGCTTCATACGGCGCTGCAGTGCCTGCCTCGTAGGCTTCGATCATGGTGCGGCCGCCGCCCGAGTAGCCCGACACCGAGGGCAGACTCAGGGGGTAGTCGGCCGGGACCAGACCCGCATCGACCAGCGGGCGCAGCATGGCAATGGCTCCGGTGGCGTAGCAGCCGGGGTTGGAGACGCGGGTGGCATCGCGCACCGCCTGCGCCTGCGAGGCCGCCAGCTCTGGAAACCCGTACACCCAGCCGTCGGCCGTGCGGTGCGCCGTGCTGGCGTCGATCACCTTGACCTTGCGGCCCGAGCTGCGCTCGATCTCATCCACCATCGCCACGGTGTCGCGCGCCGCATCGTCGTGCAGGCACAGCACCACCAGGTCCACGCCCGCAATCAGGTCGCGTTTGGCGCCGGGGTCCTTGCGCAACTCGGGCGCAATGCTGACCAGCTCGACCTGGGGCATGGCCTGCAGGCGCTCGCGAATCTGCAGGCCTGTGGTACCGGCTTCGCCATCAATAAAGACTTTGGACATGGAGGTTCCTTCGTATGCAACCACCGGGCTGCCGCCCGATGGTAAGGGGATGTACGTACTAAGCACATGGGATGGTGCGTTGCAACATGATACAGTCGCGGGTTGCCATGTCCCAAGCCCGCGGCCAGACACCTGTTCATGGTAAACGGGTAACTACCACCCTTCCCTGAGAGAGACCTCATGAAGATTCACGAATACCAAGGCAAGGAAATCTTGCGCAATTTTGGTGTGCCCGTTCCGCGCGGCATTCCAGCATTCACGGTGCAAGAAGCCGTCGAAGCAGCCCAGAAGCTCGGCGGCCCCGTGTGGGTCGTGAAGGCCCAGATCCACGCCGGTGGCCGTGGCAAGGGCGGCGGCGTGAAGGTTGCCAAGACCATTGACGACGTGAAAGCACGCGCCAGCGAAATCCTGGGCATGCAACTGATCACGCACCAAACGGGCGCCGAGGGCCAGAAGGTCCGCCGCCTGTACATCGAAGACGGCGCTGACATCAAGAACGAACTGTACGTATCCCTGGTCACCGACCGCGCCACGCAGAAGGTCGCCCTGATCGCTTCGAGCGAAGGCGGCATGGACATCGAGGAAGTGGCCCACTCCACGCCCGAAAAGATCATCACCGAGATGATCGACCCGCTGACCGGCATCACCGAAGCGCAGAGCCGCAAGGTGGCAGCAGCTATCGGCCTGACCGGCGCTTCCATCGACCAGGCCGTGGACATCTTCGCCAAGATCTACAAGTGCTACATGGACACCGACGCGTCGCTGG
>CAYXSL010000198.1:0-8198 GCA_964466605.1 uncultured Verminephrobacter sp. | reverse complement strand
ACAGATTCACATCACGTAGCACCCGCATTGTTCCGAAATCACGCCCAAGTCCGTGCGCCTGCGCAAGCGCCACCTGACCGAGAACGAGCGCAAGCGCGCTTCGCGGTCCTGACAGGCTGAGCGTTCCCCGAAGGGCCACTGCTGCGCAGTGGCCTTTTTTCCGTCTGCACCCCCTGATCCATGTTGAAACTCACGCATTCGCGCGCCGTGCTGCTGATGGTGGCGGTCACCCTGATGTGGTCGATGGCCGGGGTGGTCACGCGCCACCTGGAGCATGCTGCGAGTTTTGAGGTGACCTTCTGGCGCAGCTTCTTCACGCTGGTGTCGTTGCTGGTGCTGTTGCCGCTGTTGCAGGGGCGGGCGGTGTTCGTTGCCATGCGCAAGGGCGGCAGCGCGCTGTGGATCTCCGGCATCTGCTGGAGCGTGATGTTCACGGCCTTCATGGTGGCCCTGGTGCTCATGCCGGTGGCCAATGTGCTGGTCACGATGGCGGTGGGGCCCCTGCTGACCGCGTTGTTTGCGCGTATCTTCATTGGGCACCGCATCGCCGCGCGCACCTGGGGTGCGATCGCGGTGGCGGGCCTGGGCATTGGATGGATGTATGGCTCGCAGATGGCGGGCCTGCCGCTGGCCGGCACACTGGTGGCGCTGTGCGTACCGGTGGCGGCGGCGATCAACTGGACGGTGGTGCAGCACTCGCAGCGCCATGGCCATGCGGTGGATCTGGTGCCCGCGGTGCTGGTCGGTGCGGTGATTTCGACTGCGGCCACACTGCCGCTGGCCCTGCCGTTTCAGGCCTCGGGGCATGACCTTGCGCTGCTGGCCTTGCTGGGCGTGGTGCAATTGGCTATCCCGTGTGTGCTGGCCGTGCGCTGCGGCCGGGTGCTCAAGGCGCCCGAGATGGCGCTGCTGGGTTTGCTGGAAGTGATTTTTGGCATTTTGCTGGCATGGCTGGGCGCGGGCGAAAAGCCCGCCGCAGCAGTGCTGGCGGGAGGCGCACTGGTGATCGGTGCGCTGGTGTTCAATGAACTCTTAGGTTGGAAGGAACAAAAATGACGGAGACGGTTGTGTCGGAAGTGGTGAGCGATGTGCTGAGCGAAGTGCGTGGACGGGTGGGCTTCATCACCCTGAATCGCCCGCGGGCACTCAACGCCTTGTCGCTCGGTATGGTGCGTGACTTGATGGCCATCCTGCTGGCCTGGCAGAACGATGCGCGCGTGCTGGCCGTGGCGATCCGGGGCAGTAACAAGGAAGGTCCTTTTGGTGCCTTCTGCGCGGGGGGCGATATCCGCTTCTTGCACCAGGCGGGCAGCCAGGGCAATCCGCAACTAGAAGACTTCTTCACCGAGGAATACGCACTCAACCACCTGATCCACAACTACACCAAACCCTACATCGCCTTCATGGACGGCATCGTGATGGGGGGCGGCATGGGCATCAGCCAGGGCGCTGCGCTGCGTGTGGTGACCGAGCGCACCAAGATGGCCATGCCCGAGACGGCGATTGGCTTGTTCCCTGACGTGGGTGGGGGCTACTTCCTGAGCCGCTGCCCCGGCCGCGTGGGCGAGTGGCTGGCGCTGACCGGCGACACCATCGGTGCCGGTGATGCCATCGACAGCCAGCTGGCCGATGGCTGCCTGCCCGCCGACCAGCAGGCGGCTGTATGGGACGCCCTGGCCACACAGACCTTTGCCAGCGGTGCCGCCATCAAAGACTATGTTGCTTCAAAATTTATAGCAATCGAACCAATGCTGTCAGGCGCAAAGGGCGAAATTGACCAATATTTTGCGCTGCCTACCGTGGGCGAGATCGTGTCAGCCCTGGAGTCCGCCGACAGCGACTGGGCGCGTACCACGGCTGCTACGTTGCGCAAGCGTTCGCCACTGATGCTGAACGTGGTGCTGGAGCAGATCCGCCGCGCGCGCGGCATGGGCCTGGCCGAGGACCTGCGCATGGAGCGCGACATGGTGCGCCACTGTTTCTACCTGCGCCCCGGCCAGAGCGAGACGGTGGAAGGTATCCGCGCCCTGGCGGTGGACAAGGACCACGCACCGAAGTGGAACCCCGCGCGCATTGAAGACGTGACGCCCGAGATGGTGGCGCCGTTTTTTGCCAGCCCCTGGCCAGCCCATTCCCACCCGCTGGCGGCGCTGGCTTGAGGGCCTGATGGCCTGGTGGCTTGAACGGAGGTTGTCTCTGAAGCCTCTGCCGCTGCTGTCTGCCGCAGGGCGGCCCTGCGCGGGCATGGACAGGTGGACTGGGGCCGCTTCGCTGCGGACCCATCTGTGAGGCCCGCCGTCACCGGGGCGCGGCCCAGGCGCACCCTGCGGGGGGCTACCGGTTGTGGCTTTTCATCGCGCGCTCGACTTCGCGCTTGCCTTCGCGGTCCTTGATGGTATCGCGCTTGTCGTGCTCGGCCTTGCCCTTGGCCAGCGCGATCTCGCACTTCACGAAACCGTTCTTCCAGTGCAGGTTCAGCGGCACCAGGGTGAAGCCTTTCTGCTCGACCTTGCCGATCAGCCGCTTGATGTCGTCCTTCTTGAGCAGCAGCTTCTTGGTGCGCGCCGACTCGGGGTTCACATGCGTCGAGGCGGTCTTGAGCGGGTGGATCAGGCAGCCCAGCAGATACAGCTCGCCCTCGCGGATGAGCACATAGCCATCGGTCAGCTGCACCTTGCCTTCGCGCAGCGCCTTCACCTCCCAGCCGTGCAGCACCATGCCTGCCTCGTGGCGCTCTTCAAAAAAGTAGTTGTAGGCCGCTTTCTTGTTGTCGGCAATGCGGGACGTGGGATCAGGTTTCTTGGCCATTGGGTTTAGATGCGGCGCAAACGGGGAGATAAAAGGCCTCCCTACAATGTTGTCGTCTCGCGAGCCGCGATTCTAATTTCTCCCCCGCTTGCGTGGCCCCCGCGCGAGCAGCGTCTGCATGAAAACCGTTCAAAAGTCCGTCCTCATCTGGTACAGCCCCGAAGAAATGTTTGCCCTGGTCACCGGGGTGGAGCACTACCCGCAGTTCTTGCCCTGGTGCGATCGCTCTGCCGTGCTGGAGCAGACAGAAGACGGCATGACCGCCGAGGTGGGTATTGCCCTCGGTGGCATTCGCCAGACGTTTGTGACGCGCAATACGCACGAGGCGGGGCGCCGGGTGCAGATGCATCTGGTCAAGGGCCCGTTCTCGCGCCTGGATGGAGACTGGCATTTTCACCCTGTCGGCGATGGCCAGCAGCGCGCCTGCAAGGTGGAGCTGCTCCTGAACTATGGCTTTGACAGCGCGGCCCTGGCGGCGCTGGTGGGGCCTGTGTTTGACCGCATCGCCGGCAGCATGGTGGACGCTTTTGTGAAGCGGGCGGAGCAGGTATATGGCTGAGGGGCGCGCCCGGGCACCGGGCGAGGGGAGCGCCACGGTGCAGGTCACTGTGGTGGTGTGTGTGGCGCCCCGTGAGACACGGGAGTGGACGCTGGATTTGCCCCAGGGGGCCTTGGTGGCCGATGCCCTGCGGGCCAGCGGTGCCGTGCCGCTACCGGCGTCAGCGCAGGCGGGGACGGCAGCAGAAACGGACCCACCGCTTGTGGGGGTGTGGGGCCGGGCGGTGGCACTGGATGCAGCACTGCAGCACGGGGACCGTGTGGAGGTCTATCGCCCCCTGAAGGTAGACCCCAAGGTGGCGCGCCGGGAGCGTTTCGCGCGCCAGGGCGCGCGCTCCACCGGATTGTTCGCGCGCCAGCGCCCCGGGGGCAAGTCGGGGTATTGAGACAGAACCTGCTGGGCGATGCTGCTCAGCGCGCGCAGTCCGAGGCCACGATGCCGTCGATGCGCTTGGCTTCTGCCGCACGGGCAGGGCCGTCCAGGAAGATGCGCTCGCCCTGTGCATTGGTCTGGGTGATGGGTTTGCCTGCATCGAACGCGGCTTTTGCAGCACGGGCGCGGGTGCAGTTCTCTGCCTTGGTTTTCGCGATCTTCTCTTCTTCCGCCTTTTTCTTGGCGGCTTCAGCGGCTTCGGCCTGGGCTTTTTTCTCTTCCAGTTCCTTGTCCTTGCCGCTGCCCGCGGCACTGGCTGCGGGCTTGGGGGCTGCGGCGGCTGCCGGTGCTGTGGCCGTGGGCGCATCGCCTGCGGCGGCTGCTGCCGGGGCGGGTGCCGGGCGGGCAGAAAGGCTGCCTCCCGGTTGCTTCAGGATGTTTTTCTCCTGGATGTCCGCCGGTGGAGGGCGATCGCTGAAGACCTTGCGCCCGTCCTTGTCGATCCACTGCCACTGCGCTGCCGCGCCCATGGCCCAGGTGCAGGCCACGGCCAGCAGAAGAATCTTGTGCATTTTCATGCGAACAAGTTTAGCCGTGTGGCCCGCCACCCGCCAGTGCGTCGGGATGGGCGGCCACTTTGGGCGGCTGTGCTGCTCGGTAGCACCATGCCTGCGGCGCAGCCCGCCTGGATTGATGGGCATTGCTGGGGAGCGGATAGAGGGGGCGGAGGCCAGGTGGATGGGCGTGTCGGCAGTGCGCCACACGCGGCACGGGTACAATCCGTTTTTTGGAGCTTTCTCATGCGCCTTCTTGGAAAAGCGCTCACCTTCGACGATGTGTTGCTGGTGCCAGCGTACTCCCAGGTCCTGCCCAAGGACACGTCCCTCGCGACGAAACTCTCCCGCAACATTCAGCTGAACCTGCCGCTCGTGTCCGCCGCCATGGACACCGTGACCGAAGCGCGTCTGGCCATCGCCATCGCCCAGGAGGGTGGCATCGGCATCGTGCACAAGAACCTCACGGCGCAAGAGCAGGCCGCCCATGTGGCCAAGGTCAAGCGCTACGAGTCCGGCGTGCTGCGCGACCCCGTGGTCATCACCCCCGAGCACACGGTGCTGCAGGTGCTGCAACTGTCCGAACAGCTGGGCATCTCGGGCTTCCCGGTGTGCGACGGCGGCAAGGTGGTCGGCATCGTCACGGGCCGTGACCTGCGCTTCGAGACCCGCTACGACGTCAAGGTCCACCAGATCATGACCCCGCGCGAGAAGCTCATTACGGTCAATGAAAAAGAGGGCACCACCCCCGCGCAGGCCAAGGCCCTGCTCAACAAGCACAAGCTTGAGCGCATTCTGGTCGTGAACGACGCCTTTGAACTCAAGGGCCTCATCACGGTGAAGGACATCACCAAACAAACCAGCTTCCCCAACGCTGCACGCGACGCTGCAGGCCGCTTGCGCGTGGGCGCTGCCGTTGGCGTGGGTGAGGGCACGGAGGAGCGTGTCGAAGCCCTGGTCAAGGCCGGTGTGGACGCCATCGTGGTGGACACGGCCCACGGCCACAGCAAGGGCGTGATCGACCGCGTGCGCTGGGTCAAGCAGAACTACCCGCAGATCGACGTGATCGGCGGCAACATCGCCACAGGCGCGGCGGCCCTGGCGCTGGTCGAGGCGGGCGCGGATGCGGTCAAGGTCGGTATCGGCCCCGGCTCCATCTGCACCACACGCATCGTGGCAGGTGTGGGCGTGCCCCAGATCATGGCCATCGACAGCGTGGCCACGGCCCTCAAGGGCACCGGCGTGCCGCTGATCGCTGATGGCGGTATCCGTTACAGCGGCGACATCGCCAAGGCCCTGGCCGCAGGCGCGGGCACGGTGATGATGGGCGGCATGTTCGCAGGCACCGAAGAGGCGCCTGGCGAAGTCATCCTGTTCCAGGGCCGCAGCTACAAGAGCTACCGTGGCATGGGCTCCATCGGCGCCATGCAGCAGGGCAGTGCCGACCGCTACTTCCAGGAGTCCAGCACCGGCAATCCCAACGCCGACAAGCTCGTGCCCGAGGGCATCGAAGGCCGTGTGCCCTACAAGGGCTCGATGGTCAGCATCGTCTACCAGATGGCGGGCGGCGTGCGTGCCTCCATGGGCTACTGCGGTTGCGCCACCATCGAAGAGATGAACAACAAGGCCGAGTTTGTGGAAATCACCACCGCTGGTATCCGCGAAAGCCACGTGCACGATGTGCAGATCACCAAGGAAGCGCCGAACTACCGCGCTGATTGATCGTTGTTGATCCAATCTGGCCTGATTGAAAAAATCTGGTCAGAATGATATAGTCTGGTCTGAATTTTTTGTTCAGGCCAGACTTTTCTTTTTGGGGTCCGCGTTTCCATGCAGTCCGTCGGTATCTACGAAGCCAAGAGCCGGTTTTCCGCGCTGATCGAGCTGGTCGAGCAGGGCGAGGAAGTGCGCATCACCCGCCACGGCAAGGAGGTGGTGCGCATGCTGCCCGTGCGCCGCCGCCCCGTGATCACCGACGAGCAGATCGCCCGCGAGCTGGGCCAGATCGATGCGCTGCATGCCACGGTTCGCCCCGCAGTCGGGGCGAACCCTCCCGATACTTGGCGCCCCGCAGGTGAAGCCGCTGACACCCCCGATACTCTGCGCCGCAAGGGCCGGAGCGCTGCATGACCGCCTTTGTTCTTGACGCCTCCGTCACCGCCGCCTGGCTGCTGCCCGACGCGGCCAGCGAAGATACCCGCCGCCTCTACACCCTGATCCGCCGCGACGAGGTCGAGCCCCAGGCACCCAACCTCTGGCAGTGGGAATGCAGCAACCTCATCTCCAGCGGCGTGCACAGCGGCCGAATCCCATCCGCATCGGTGGAAGGCCTGTGGAGCGTGCTCGAAGCGATTCGCCACCGTGTCGAGCTGCACGACCTGGCCCCCGCCCAGCACAAGGCCGTGATGGACGTGGCACTCGACACCGGCCTGCCCACTTTTGATGCTGCCTATTTGTGGCTGGCGCGCTCGCTGCGCCTGCCGCTGGCCACTTTTGACCCCCAGCAGATTGCTGCCGCTCAGCGCAGCGGCGTCCCGCTTCTTGATCTCTCCAGCCTCTGACGGACCACCACCATGCAACACCAGAAAATCCTCATCCTCGATTTCGGCTCGCAAGTCACCCAGCTCATCGCCCGCCGCGTGCGCGAAGCCCACGTGTACTGCGAAGTGCACCCCTGCGACGTGACCGACGAGTGGATCCGTGACTACGCCAAGGACGGCTCGCTCAAGGGCGTGATCCTCTCGGGCAGCCACGCCAGCGTGTACGAGGTGGACGACAAGGCGCCCAACGCGGTGTTTGAGCTGGGTATCCCCGTGCTCGGCATCTGCTATGGCATGCAGACCATGGCTCAGCAGCTGGGCGGCAAGGTCGAAGGCTCCAACACCCGCGAATTCGGCTACGCCGAAGTGCGCGCCCATGGCCACACCGAGCTGCTCAAGGGCATCGAAGACTTCGCCACGCCCGAAGGCCACGGCATGCTCAAGGTGTGGATGAGCCACGGCGACAAGGTCACGGCGCTGCCGCCGGGTTTCAAAGTGATGTGCTCCACGCCGTCGTGCCCCATCGCCGGCATGGCCGACGAAAGCCGCCACTACTACGCCGTGCAATTCCACCCTGAAGTCACCCACACCGTGCAGGGCCGCGCGCTGCTGGAGCGTTTTGTGCTCGGCATCTGCGGCACCCGCGCCGACTGGGTCATGGGCGACTACATCGAAGAAGCCGTGCAGAAGATCCGTGAGCAGGTGGGCGATGAGGAGGTGATCCTCGGCCTGTCGGGTGGCGTGGATTCGTCCGTCGCGGCCGCGCTGATCCACCGCGCCATAGGCGACCAGCTCACCTGCGTGTTTGTGGACCACGGCTTGCTGCGCCTGAATGAGGGCGACATGGTCATGGACATGTTCGAGGGCAAGCTGCACGCCAAGGTCCTTCGCGTGGACGCCAGCGATCTGTTCCTGGGCAAGCTGGCGGGTGTGAGCGAGCCCGAAGCCAAGCGCAAGATCATCGGCGGCCTGTTTGTGGACGTGTTCAAGGCCGAGGCCGCCAAGCTGAAGGCGGGGGCTGCTGGCCACAAGGGCGCTACCTTTTTGGCGCAGGGCACCATCTATCCCGACGTGATCGAATCCGGCGGCGCCAAGAGCAAGAAGGCCGTCACCATCAAGAGCCACCACAACGTGGGCGGCCTGCCCGAGCAGCTGGGCCTGAAGCTCCTGGAACCCCTGCGCGACCTGTTCAAGGACGAAGTGCGCGAACTCGGCGTGGCCCTGGGCCTGCCGCCCGAGATGGTCTACCGCCACCCGTTCCCCGGCCCCGGCCTGGGCGTGCGCATCCTGGGCGAAGTGAAGAAGGAATACGCCGACCTGCTGCGCCGCGCCGACGCGATCTTCATCGAAGAATTGCGCAACTTC
>CAYXSL010000197.1:0-8217 GCA_964466605.1 uncultured Verminephrobacter sp. | reverse complement strand
TCGTCCTTGGCGCCATACACGGCAAAGGTGATGCCCACGCGCCGGAAGATCATCTCGGCTTCGGCCCGGCGGGCCTGCATCACGTCAGGGGGCTGTTTGCTCAACCATTGCGCGTAGCGCTTGTAGTGTTCCCGCACGTCGCTGCCATCAAACGGCAGCATGGCGTACATCTCGTCAAATTTCTGCATGAACGGGCCTCCTGCAAACAGGATAGCAAGTTGCGCGCCCACGCCTTTTGCAACAGCCCCTGGCGCTACTGCGCCATGCTTTCGCAATCAATCGCTCCGTGGCACCATGCTGTGCTGCCAGTACCGGCGGCCGGTGTCGCGTTCACACGCCACCGCATCGGGGGCTGCAGACACCCAGGTGGCGGCCCCGCAGCGGGACGACTCCACCACGCGGATGTTGCGCTCGCGGTAGCGCAGCAGCACGTCGGGCGCAGGGTGCCCGAAACGGTTGCGATAACCAGCCTGCACCAAAGCGGTGCGCGGCCGCACGGCCTCCAGCAAAGCGGGCGACGACGACGTCTTGCTGCCATGATGGGGCACCAGCAGCAGGTCGGCCTGCAGCGCCGCGCCCCGCGCCACCAGGGCCTGCTCCTGCGCGGCCTCGATGTCCCCCACCAGCAAAACCGACGGTGCCTCAGCCCCGGCTGCCACCACGCGCAGCACGCAGCTCAAGGTGTTGGGGCGTGGGGGGCGGGGCGCCGGGGCGTCGCCACCCGCCAGCGGGTGAAGCACCTCGAAGGCCACACCGTCCCATTCCCAGCGCTGGCCCGCAAGGCAGGGCCGGGCGGGGCGCAGGGCCTGCAAGCCGTGATCGGCCTCGATGGAGCCGGTGAGTTCGGCCCCCGGCTGCTGCGCCAGCACTGCCGCCGCGCCGCCCGTGTGGTCGGCATCGCGGTGGCTGAGCATGAGCACATCCACCCGCTCGCCCAGTGCGCGCAAAAGCGGCACCAGCACGCGGTGGCCTGCGTCGCTTTCGCGGCTGAAACGGGGCCCCGCGTCGTACAGCAAACTGTGGGTGGCGGTGCGCACCAGCACCGCGTTGCCCTGGCCGATGTCAGCTGCCAGCAGCTCGAACTGGCCCGGCGCAGGCCGCGCGGGCTGCCACCAGAACACCGGCAACAGCAAGGGCAGCGCCAGCAACCGCAGGCGCCACGGCAGCCGCATGGCCAGCAGCGCACCACCTACCACGGCGGCCACGCCCGCCCACAGGGGTGCGGCGGGCAAAAACAACACCGCCCCAGGCCACTGCGCCAGCCACTGCAGCCACGCGGTGAGGGGCCACAAGCTCCAGGCTGCCAGGCTCCACAGCGGCGCCCACACCACGCCGCCCAGCGCCAGCGGCGTGACCACCAGCGTCACCCACGGAATCGCCACCAGGTTGGCCACCACCCCCACCACCGACACCTGGCCAAACAACAGCAGGCTCAGGGGCGTGAGCGCCAGCGTGACCACCCACTGCTCACGAAAAAGTGCATAAAAATGCCCCTTTGCGCCTGTCCCATATGCCTTCCCAGCTATTGGATTAGTAGCAAAAAGCACCCCCACGGCCACAAAACTCAGCCAGAAGCCCGCCTGTGCCAGCGCCCAGGGGTCTGCCAGCACCACGGCGGCACAGGCCAGCAGCCACACGTGGGGCCAAGGCCAGCGGCGCCCGCTCCACTGCAGCAACGCCACGGTGCCCAGCATGATGACGGTGCGCTGCGCAGGCACACCCCAGCCGCTGAACAGCGCATAGGCACTGGCCAGCACCACCCCGGCCAGCAGCGCCGCCGACGGCGCAGGCACCCACAGGCACAGGCGCATGGAACGCCGCCACAGGGTGCGCACCACGGCAGCCGCCAGCCAGGCAAACAGCGTGATGTGCAAGCCCGAAATGCTCATGAGGTGGGCCACGCCCGTGGCGCGGAACATGTCCCAGTCGGCACGGTCGATGGCGCGCTGGTCGCCCGTCACCAGGGCCGCCACCACGCCTGCGATGCGTGCGCGGCCCGGGTCGCTGGCTTCGTCTGCACCCCGGCCCAGGCGGTCCAGAATGGCATCGCGCACGCTTTGGCGCGCCTGCTCCACCGGGTGCTGCCAAGTGGTGGCCTGGCGGTGTGGCGGCTCGTCCTTGGGGCCTGCGCGCACATAGCCGGTGGCCTGCACGCCCTGCTCCCAGGTCCACAGCTCAAAGTCAAACCCATGGGGGTTGCGCAGACCGTGGGGCGCCTTCAGCCGCACCGTCATCTCCCAGCGCTCGCCCGCGCGCACCGGGGCGGGTTGGCGCTGCAGGTCCACGGCATCGCCCGCATCGCGCACAAAAGCGCCGCCATACCAAGCCACCTCGATCTGGGGCGGCAACTGCACGGGGGTGCCGTGCAGCCGCGCGGACACGACCTCCAGGCGCAGCCGGGTGCCCGCCTCGTTGGTCTGCGGCATGGCCGACACCACCCCGCTCACGCGAATGTCCTGCCCCTCCAGCACCGGGTCCAGGCCCTGCTGCAGATAGGCCGTGGCCCGCAAGCCACTGACCGCCGCCATGGCCATCGTCCCGGCCAGCAACACCAGCACCGCCGCCCCAGCGGCACGCCACCGGGCATGGCGCACCGCAGCCGGGCGGCGGGGGCGGCCGGTGACAACCCCACACCAGCCCGCCACCAGCGCGGCGCACAGCAGTGCGGCATAGGCGCCAGCGCCCCACAGGGCGGGTTGCTGCAACTGCAGCGCCGCCCCGGCCACCACCCCCAGCAGCAGGGCGGGCAACAGCCACGGCGCCGCGGGCTGCAGCCCGTCACCCGCCCCGGGCGCCCCCTCGGGGCCGGGCAAGGTGGTGGCATTAGAGGCGCTTATGGCGGGCATGGGCTGATGCTAATGCCGCACCGGCCCCGGGGCGGCTGGATTCAGCGCGCACTGCTGTGTAACACTCGTCCCCGCCCGGCGCAGGGGGCGCCCCGCCCTCTTCACCCCATTCACCATCCCTCCACCACCCACTCCAACCCGAGGAAGACCATGAGCGTTTACGACAAGCTGAAAGAACTCAACATCACCCTGCCCCCCGTGTCGGTGCCCGCCGCTGCCTACGTGCCCTATGTGCAGACCGGCAACCTGGTGTTCCTCTCCGGCCACATCGCCCGCAAGGACGGCAAGCCCTGGGCTGCGCAGTTTGGCCGCGACATCGGCACCGAAGAAGGCAAGGCCGCCGCGCGCGCCGTGGCCATCGACCTCATGGGTACGCTGCATGCCGCCACCGGCGGCGACCTCAACCGCGTGCAGCGCATCGTGAAGGTGATGAGCCTGGTCAACTCGACCGGCGACTTCACCGAGCAGCACCTGGTGACCAACGGCGCCAGCGAGCTGCTGGGCCAGGTCTTTGGCGACAAGGGCGTGCACGCGCGCAGCGCCTTTGGCGTGGCGCAGGTGCCCATGGGTGCCTGTGTGGAAATCGAGCTGATTGCGGAACTGGCCTGAAGCCGCACGGGGCGCAGAGAGCCCCAGGCGCTGCGAGGGCGAGGCAACGCAGCCCGGCAGCGCCCAAGCGTTTGGGCAGGTGCTGCGCAGGCAGAAAAATTTCTGCCAAAGCGTGCTCTGCAGGCCGGGTTTTCCCGTATGACTGCGGTGCCCATGGCTACAATAAATGAGAATCATTTTCATTTATTGGCCACACAATGAGACGAGAACCCAACCGCCGTACCCTACTGACACAGCTCGCTGCAGCCAGCGCGGCCCTGCATGCCCCCTGGGTGCATGCCCAGGGCGAAGAAATCAGGCTCGGCCTGTCGGCCGCGCTGTCCGGCCCCTCGACAGACATGAGCCACCGCTTCATTTCCGGGGCCACGCTGTGTTTCGACAAGGCCAACGCCCAGGGCGGCATCCAGGGCAGAAAAGTGAAGCTCATCAGCCTGGACGACGGCTACCAGCCCGAACGCTGCGCTGAGAACGCGCAGCGCCTGATACAGACCGAGGGCGTGCACGCATTGTTCGGCTTTATCGGCACCGCCACCACGCAGGCCGCTCTGCCTGTCATCAACCGGTCGGGCGTTCTGCTGTTCTCCCCCGTGACCGGCGCAGAATCCCTGCGCAACCCCTTCAGCCCCAACATCTGGCACACCCGGGCCAGCTACTACGAGGAAACCGAGGCGCTGGTCACGCAGCTCACCCAGGTGGGTATCGATCGCATCGCCGTTGTGCATCAGAACGACGCCTTTGGCGCGGAGGGCCTGGAAGGCGTGCGCCGGGCCCTGTCACGCCGTGGACTGGCGCTGGCGGGTACGGCGGATGTGGCCCGCGCCAGTGCCGGGGTGGCGGCAGCCGTCGATTCGCTCAAGGGCATACAGCCATCCGGAATCATCCTGGTGCTGACCCAGACCTCGGCGGCGGCCTTCGTGCGCGCCTGGCGCCAGCAGTCCCAGGCGCACAGGACCACCGCGCTCAGGGCCCTGTCGGTGGTGGATGCCAATGCACTGCGCGACGCACTGGGAGACGCCGGTGCCGGGATCGGCATTTCCCAGGTCGTGCCTTTCCCCTACGACGCCCGCAAGGCACCTGTGGCCAGCGAATATGTGGACACGGCCCTGGACAAGAAATCGGATGTCTCCTTCCTCGGCCTGGAAGGTTTCGTCGCAGCCAAGGCCCTGGTGGCCATGCTGCGCAGGGTCTCTGGAAAGCCCGAGCGCGACAAGCTGGCCGACGCGATGAAAAGCATGGGCGCGCTGGACCTGGGCGGTTTTCCCCTGCAGTTCGGACAGCGGCAAAACAGCGGGAGCAATTTCGTCGAACTGGTCGCCCTCGGAGGCAAGCAGGGCTTTATCCGCTGACCGCCCTGGCGTGGCCTGTGCAGCGGCCAGCGGCGGCCAGGTCAGAACGATTCCCAGTCCTCATCGGCCCCTTGGGCCAGTGCAGGTGCCTGCGACTTGGCCTTGGCCTTGGCCGGCGCAGCTTTGCTGCCCGCAGGGGCGCCGGCCTGGGCGATGCGCTGGGTGCCCGGCTTGCCCGCCACTGCGCCCTTGGCGGGCGATGAAGGCACGCGCGAAGCCTGGGGCGCTGGCACGCGCGCCGCATGCACAGGCGGCGCCACACCCCCATAGGCCGCCCCGTTGACCTTGAACACCGACACCACCTGCGCCAGGTGTTCGGCCTGCTCGCGCAGGCTCTGGGCGGCGGCGGCGCTTTCTTCCACCAGCGCGGCGTTCTGCTGGGTCATCTGGTCGAGGTTGCCCACGGCCTGGTTGACCTGCGAGATGCCCGCGCTCTGCTCGGACGACGCGGCGGTGATCTCGCCGATCATGTCCGTCACGCTCTGCACCGAGCGCACGATGTCATTCATGGTTGTGCCCGCATCGGCCACCAGGCGGGTGCCGGTTTCCACTTTCTCTACCGACGCGCTGATCAGGGTCTTGATCTCCTTGGCCGCCTCGGCGCTGCGCTGCGCCAGGTTGCGCACCTCGCTGGCCACCACGGCAAAGCCCCGGCCCTGCTCGCCCGCACGGGCGGCCTCCACGGCAGCGTTCAGCGCGAGGATGTTGGTCTGGAACGCAATGCCGTCAATCACGCCGATGATGTCCGAGATCTTCTTGCTGCTGTGGTTGATGTCTTCCATGGTGGAGACCACCTGCGTCACCACCGAACCACCCCGCTCGGCCACGCCCGTGGCGCTGGCGGCCAGGGTGCTGGCCTGGCGCGCGCTGCTGGCGCTTTGCGCAATCGTGCTGGTGAACTCCTCCATGGCCGCCGCCGTCTGCTGCAGGTTGCTGGAGGTCTGCTCGGTGCGCGCCGAGAGGTCGTGGTTGCCGGTGGCAATCTCGGCGCTGGCGATGGCGATGCTGTCGGTGCTCTGGCGCACCTGGTGCACCATGCGCCCGAGCGAATCGCTCATCGCATACTGCGAGCGCAGCAGGTCGCCAAACTCGTCGCTGCGCGTGACCGCACCCTGCGCGCTCAGGTCGCCCGCCGCGATCTTGGCGGCCAGGTCATTGGCCTGGGCCAGCGGGCGCTGGATGCTGCCGATCAGGTAGTAAGCCCCGGCGATGATGGCAGCCAGCAGCGCCGCCACGGCCACGGCTGCAATCTTCACCGTGAGCATGCGCGACGCTGCCATCTCGGCCAGGCGGGTTTGCGCCGTGTTCTGCTGCAGCTCCACAAAGTCGCGCAGGGTCTTGAGGTAGGTGGCCACGGCCGGGTTGTAGGTCTGCTTGACCAGGGTCACGGCCTCATCGGCCTTGCCATCGGCCTTGAGCTGGCGGGCCTTGCTCCGCAGGTCGATCATGGTCTTGCGGGCATCGGCAATCTTGGCCATCTGCGCCTTGTCGGCGTCAGACAGCGCCATGCCTTCCAGCGACTTCTGCACCTCGGTGATCTGTGCTGAAGTGGCAGCAATCACGTCCTTGAACTCGGCCTCGACCGCCGGGTCGCTGCTCACGATCAGCGCCTGGGTGCGGGCCGCGTTGGTTTCGGTCAGCCCCGCCCAGCGGATGGCAGCCCCGACACGGTTCTGCATCTCGCGGGACACGGCATCGGCCTCGGCCTGCACCTTGGCCGACCGGTAGGCAGAAAAACCCACGACTCCAGCCAGCATGACCACGATAAAAATAACGGCAAGCCACAGCTTCTGGGCAATGCGGATGCGTTTGAACATGATGGTCTCCTGTCGTTATGGTCGGCACCGGCGCCTTGGCGCCTGCTTGTCTTTCTGGCGGGCGCGGCGGACGGCCAAGCGACCGCAGGCCCGCACAGACACTTGCTTACATATGGTGCGCCTGATCTGCCCTTTCGTCCAATCCGTAGCAACCCGTGGAAACCTCGGCAACAAAAAAGCCACCCATGCGGGTGGCTTCTTCGCTCGGCACCGAGGGGGGAACTACTCCACCCGCGTCACCACCTGGGGCTTGAACCCCAGGTCGGCGGCCTTGCCCTTGCGGCCGCGTGCGGCGCGGGCATTGTTCAGGCTGCGGATCTCCAGCGTCTCGTCCCGCTGCTTGCCGCCCCGGCCCGTGCCATCGAGGCGGATGCTGCGCGTGTAGGCGGCCGCGCCCGCGAGCTGGTCCTTGTCCTCCAGGTCGATCAGCATCAGGCCCCGGCCGCCGTTGGCCATGGTTTTCAGCTCGGTGATTTCGAAGGTCAGGATGCGCCCACCCGTGGACGCGCAGGCCACGTGCGTGGCCGGCAGCACCGGTTTGCTGCCCGTGGTGCCCGCAGCGTGCGACGGCACACACACGGTTTCGCCCTCGCCCAGCGTGAGGAAGGCCTTGCCGCCCTTCTGGCGCGAGACCATGTTCTCTACCGCTGCCAGGAACCCGTAGCCGCCCGAGTTGGACAGCAGCAGCGTGGCGTTGGCCGGGCCCGCAAAGTAGTGCAGCAGCTGCGTGCCGGCTTCCAGTTCGATGAGCGTGGTCACGGGCTGGCCGTCACCGCGCGCACCGGGCAGCAGCGACACGGCCACCGAGTACACGCGGCCATTGCTGCCAAAGGCCAGCAGGGTATCGACCGTGCGGCACTCGAACGTGCCATACAGCCCGTCGCCCGCCTTGAAGGCAAAACTCGCGGCCTCGTGGCCGTGGCCAGTGCGCGCGCGCACCCAACCTTTTTCCGAGACGACCACCGTCACCGGCTCGTCCACCACCTTCACTTCGGCCACGGCCTTTTTCTCGGCCTGGATCAGCGTACGGCGCGCATCGGCAAAGGTCTTGGCGTCGGCCTCGATTTCCTTGACCATGGTGCGGCGCAGCGAGCCGGGGTTGTTCAGGATGTCTTCGAGCTTGCCCTGGCTTTCGCGCAGTTCCTTGAGCTCCTGCTCGATCTTGATGGCTTCGAGCCGCGCGAGCTGGCGCAGGCGGATTTCGAGGATGTCCTCGGCCTGCCGGTCGCTGAGGTTGAAGCGCGCAATCAGCGCCGCCTTGGGCTCCTCGGCCTCGCGGATGATGGCGATCACCTCGTCAATGTTGAGCAGCACAATCTGCCGCCCTTCGAGGATGTGGATGCGGTCCAGCACCTTGTCCAGCCGGTGCTGGCTGCGGCGGGTGATGGTGGTCTGGCGGAAGGCGATCCACTCTTCCAGCATCACGCGCAGCGACTTCTGCACGGGCTTGCCGTCCAGGCCCACCATGGTGAGGTTGATGGGGGCCGAGGTCTCCAGGCTGGTGTGCGCCAGCAGCGCGGTGATCAGCTCCTGCTGCGGGGTCTTGCCCGTCTTGGGCTCGAACACCAGGCGTACGGGGGCGTCTTTTCTGTATTCGTC
>CAYXSL010000196.1:0-8244 GCA_964466605.1 uncultured Verminephrobacter sp. | reverse complement strand
GCCCAGCCGGGCTCCTCCACCATCACCGGGTCGCCCGGGCGCAGCAGCGTGCGGCTCACGATGTCGAGTGCATGCGTGGCCCCCACGGTGGTGATGATGTGCTCGGGCGCGGTGTGCACATTCAGCGTGGCCAGCTTCTTGGCCAGCAGCCGGCGCAGGCCCGCATCGCCCAGGGGCTCGCCGTACTGCAGCGAAAAATCCTGCAGGCTGCGCGAACTGGTCACCTTGCGCACGGCCGCAGGCATGAAGGTGGACTCCAGCCAGTCCGGCGGAAACACGCCCATGCCGGGCTGCGGCTTGTCGCTGACCTTGTGGAACATGCCGCGGATCAGCGCCGTGGCATTGACGGGTGACACCCCGCGGCGCCCTGCGGCCCGCGCGGCAAACCAGTGGGCCGTGCTCCAGTTGGCAGCAGCACTCTCCAGCCCGGGGTCCACGGGGAGGGCGTCCTCGTCGTCTGCCGCAGCGGCCGAGCGGCCACTTTCGCGCACGAAGAAGCCCCGGTTCTTGCGCGCCTCCACCAGCCCCTGGGCCAGCAGCTGGTCGTAGGCGGCCACCACGGTGGACGGGCTCACCCCGTTTTGCTGCGCGCATTGGCGCACCGACGGCAGGCGCGCGCCCGGCGCCAGCAGGCGGTTGCGGATGCGCTCCGAGATCCGGGCCGACAACTGCTCGGTGAGCGACTGGGTGGACGATTTCATCAGCATGGCGGGGCCCCGGGCGGTGTACTGTCTTCGCAACCAGTACAGATTCAACACTGCGCTGAATGACTGTACTGGTGATGTATTGGTTTGCAAGATTACATTGAACCCACACAACCGACAAGAACCCTCTGCAAACCCCCATGAGCGCTGCCGAACTCACTGCCCTGCTGCTGTTTTGCACCGCCATGAGCTTTTCGCCGGGGCCCAACACCACCTTGTCCACCGCGCTGGCCGCCAACCTGGGCCTCAAGCGCGCACTGCGCTTTTGTCTGGCCGTGCCCACGGGCTGGACGCTGCTGATGCTGGGCAGCGGCCTGGGCCTGGGCGCGCTCATCACCGGCGTGCCCGCGCTGCGCTGGGCCGTGACCTTGCTGGGCGTGGCCTACATGCTGTGGCTGGCCTTCAAGCTCAGCCGCGCCGGACAGCTGAACGAAGTGGACAGCCACCGCCTGAACGTGACCTTCTGGCAGGGCGTGGGCCTGCAGTTCGTGAACATCAAGGCCTGGATGCTGGCGCTCACGCTCAGCGCAGGCTGGGTGGTCAATGCCGCCGGGCAACCCGCCGCCAACCCCGGCGAGCGCCTGGCCATCATCTGCGGCGTGATGATGGCGTTTGCCTTCACCAGCAACTTCGTCTATGCGCTCGTCGGCTCGCTGCTGCGCCAGTGGCTGGCGCAAGGCACACGCCTGCTGTGGTTCAACCGTGCGCTGGCGCTCGTGCTGGTGCTCACTGCGACCTGGATGCTCACCCTATGAACCGCTCACAGGAAAAAGAAGCCCTGCTCTGGGGCCTGGTCGGCGTCACGCTGTTTGCCGCGACGCTGCCCATGACGCGGCTGGCCGTGGGCTCCACCGACGCGCCGCAGCTGTCCCCGTGGTTCGTCACCTTCGGGCGCGCCGCCGTGGCGGGGCTGCTGTCCATCGGCTACCTGCTGTGGCAGCGCGCCCAAGGGCGCCTGAACCTGCCCACCCGCTCCGAATGGCCCCTGCTGGGCATCACGGCCTTTGGCGTGATCGTGGGTTTCCCGCTGTTCCTGGCGCTGGCGCTGCGCCATGTGCCCAGCACCCACGGCGCCGTGGTCACGGCCCTGCTGCCGCTGTCCACCGCCCTGCTCGGCGCGCTGTGGTACCGGCAGCGGCCCTCGGCCGGCTTCTGGGCCTGCGCGGTGCTGGGCAGCGGGCTGGTGCTGGGGTTCATGGTGTGGCGCGCGGGCGGCCTGTACCTGGGGGCGGCCAACATCTATCTGCTGATTGCCATGACCACGGGCGCTCTGGGCTACATCGGTGGCGCGCGCCTCACGCCCCGCCTGGGGGCCGAGCAGGTCATCTGCTGGGTGCTGGTGTGCAGCCTGCCGCTCACCCTGCCCGTGGCCTGGTGGTTTGCCCCGGCAGAACCGTCCCGCATTGGCGTAATGAGCTGGGTAGGCTTCCTCTACGTGGCCCTGTTCTCGATGTGGATCGGTTTCTTCGCCTGGTACCGTGCCCTGGCGCTGGGCGCCGTGCGGGTCAGCCAGATCCAGCTGGTGCAGCCCTTCCTGAGCCTGCTGTTTGCGGTGCCGCTGCTGGGCGAACACCTGGATGCCGTCACCCTGGTGTTTGCCGTGGCCGTGATTGCCACCGTCTTCGTGGGCAAGCGCATGCCCATTCAACAAGGAACCCCCGCATGAGTGCCACGACCCCGGAGCAACGACTGCAACATCTGGGCCTGGTGCTGCCCAGCGCGTCCACGCCACGCGGCAACTTCGATGCCTGGGTGCTGGATGGCAACACGCTGTACCTGTCGGGCAAGGGCTCGCCCCTGCGCAGCGACATGGCCGTGGTGCCCAAGGTGGGCCGCGAGATCAGTGCCGACGAGGCACGCCAGCATGCCCGCGACGTGGGCCTGCACCTGATTGCCACCATGCAGGCTGCACTGGGCGACCTGTCGCGCGTGCGCCGGGTGGTCAAGGTGCTGGGCATGGTGAATGCAGTGCCCGACTTCATGCAGCACACCGAGGTCATCAACGGCTGCTCCGACCTGTTGGTGGAAGTGTTTGGCGACGCGGGGCGGCATGCGCGCTCGGCTGTGGGCGTGGCCTCGCTGCCGCGCGGCTTCGCGGTCGAAATCGAGGCCGTGGTGTCGATCAAGGATTGAGAACATGCATTTGCAAAACATCCCCTTTGCCACCACCGACTGGACGACCGTGCCGCGCGAGGAAAAGAGCGCGCAGGCCGGCCAGGCGTTCTGGCGCACCCAGCAGTTTGGCGATGTGCGTGTGCGCATGGTCGAGTACACGCCCGGCTACGTGTCAGACCACTGGTGCACCAAGGGCCATGTGCTGCTGTGCCTGAGCGGCGAGCTGCACACCGAACTGCAGGACGGCCGCCAGTTCACCCTGACGGCAGGCATGAGCTACCAGGTGGCGGACAATGCGGAACCCCACCGGTCCACCGCCCCCCAGGGCGCCACCCTGTTTGTGGTGGACTGAAGGAGCCCCATGCACACCTCTGTGGAACGAGGACTGCGGCAGTTGCCCGGCCCAGACGGCGAACGCTTTGCAGCGCTGATGGCGCATGGCAGCATGCGCACCGAGCTGTATGCGCCGCGCGGCCACGACCCGCAGCAGCCCCATGCGCAGGATGAGCTGTATTTCATCCAGTGCGGCCGGGGCGAGTTTGTGCAAGGCGACACACGCCACCGCTGTCAGGCGGGGGATGCGTTTTTTGTGCCTGCGGGGCAAGTGCACCGCTTTGAGCATTTTTCGGACGATTTTGTAACGTGGGTGGTCTTTTGGGGACCATCCGGAGGAGAACGAGAGTGAAACTGAACGACCTGCCCACCACCGGCACCTGGACCCTGGCGCGCCGCGCCGAGCGCATGAACCCCTCGGTCATCCGCGAAATCCTCAAGGTCACCGAGAAGCCCGGCATCATCAGCCTGGCAGGCGGCCTGCCCTCGCCCAAGACCTTCCCGGTGTCGGCCTTTGCCGCTGCCTCGGCCGCCGTGCTGGCCCAGGACGGCCCCGGCGCCCTGCAATACGCCGCCAGCGAAGGCTACGGCCCGCTGCGCCAGGCGATTGCCGACTTCCTGCCCTGGGACGTGGATGCCGACCAGATCCTGATCACCACCGGCTCGCAGCAGGCGCTGGACCTGATCGCCAAGGTGCTCATCGACGAAAACAGCCGCGTGCTGGTCGAAACCCCCACCTACCTGGGCGCGCTGCAGGCCTTCACCCCGATGGAGCCCGCCGTGGTGGCCGTGGCCAGTGACGATGAAGGCGTGCTCATCGACGACCTGAAAGCCAAGGTGGGCACAGGCGCCGACAAGGCGCGCTTCCTGTACGTGCTGCCCAACTTCCAGAACCCCACGGGCCGCACCATGAGCGAAGCCCGCCGCGCCGCGCTGGTGAAGGCCGCCGCCGAGCTGAACCTGCCGCTGGTGGAAGACAACCCCTACGGCGACCTGTGGTTTGACAACCCGCCGCCCGCACCGCTCACGGCCCGCAACCTCGAAGGCTGCATCTACATGGGCTCGTTCTCCAAGGTGCTGGCCCCCGGCCTGCGCCTGGGCTTTGTGGTGGCCCCCAAGGCCGTGTACCCCAAGCTGCTGCAGGCCAAGCAGGCGGCCGACCTGCACACGCCGGGCTTCAACCAGCGCATGGTGGCCGAGGTGATGAAGGGCAACTTCCTGGACCGCCATGTGCCCACCATCCGCGCGCTGTACAAGCAGCAGTGCGAAGCCATGCTGGCCGCATTGACCAAGGAAATGGCGGGCCTGGGCGTCGAGTGGAACCGCCCCGACGGCGGCATGTTCCTGTGGGTGCGCCTGCCCGAGGGCATGAGTGCGATCGAGCTGCTGCCCCAGGCCGTGGAGCGCAACGTGGCCTTTGTGCCCGGCGCCGCCTTCTATGCCGACAACGCCGATCCGCGCACGCTGCGCCTGTCGTTCGTGACCTCGACGGTCGAGCAGATCGCCACCGGCATCGCCGCGCTGGCTGCGGCCATCCGCGAGAGCAAGGGCTGATTCACCATGCTGAGGCTCTGGGGTCGCCTGTCGTCCATCAACGTGCGCAAGGTCGTGTGGGCCGCGCAGGAGCTGGGCATCACGCTGCAGCGCACCGACGCGGGCGGCCAGTTTGGCATCGTGCGCGAGGCGCGTTTCCTGGGCCTCAACCCCAACGGCCTGGTGCCGCTGATCGAAGACGAGGACACGGGTGTGGCGCTGTGGGAGTCCAACCCCATCGTGCGCTACCTGTGCGCCCGGCATGCGCCGGGCGACCTGTACCCCGAAGACCTGCCCACGCGCTTTGCCGCCGAGCAGTGGATGGACTGGCAGCAGACCACGCTGAACCCCGCCGGGCGCGATGCTTTCCTGCAATGGATCCGCACGCCCGCCGCGCAGCGCAATGACGCACTCATCGCCGCCTCGGTCGCCCTGACCGAGCCGCTGATGGCGATGCTGGACGCGCACCTGGCGCGCCAGCCCTTCATGGCGGGCGAGCGCTTCACCATGGCCGACATCCCCGTGGGCTGCGAAATCCACCGCTGGTGGGGCCTGCCCCAGGCACGTCCCGCACGGCCGCACCTGGAGCGGTGGTACAACACGGTCAGCACCCGCCCCGGCGCCCGGGGCGTACTGGACCAGCCTTTGTCCTGAACCTCACCATGCACCAGCGCCCCTTCAAGCAGATCGACGTGTTCAGCGACCGCCCTGGCTACGGCAACCCCGTGGCCGTGGTGCTGGATGCCGACGGCCTGAGCGACAGCGACATGCGCCGCTTTGCCGCCTGGACCAACCTGTCGGAGACCACCTTTTTGCTGCCCCCCACCGACGCCGGGCGCGCGGCCGGGGCCGACTACCGCCTGCGCATCTTCAGCCCCAACGGCGAACTGCCCTTTGCGGGCCACCCCACCCTGGGCACCTGCCACGCCTGGCTGCAGGCGGGTAACGCTCCACGCCAAGGCGGCATGGTGATCCAGGAATGTGCGCTGGGCCTGGTGCGCATTGCACAGGCGGACGGCACCCTGGCGTTTGCCGCGCCGCCGCTCAAGCGCAGCGCACCCAGCCCGGCCCTGGTGCCGCTGATCGCGAGCGCCCTGGGCCTGCGCCCGCAGCAGATTCTGGGCGCACAGCTGCTCGACAACGGCCCCGTGTGGCTGGGCCTGCTGCTGGACAGCGCCGACACCGTGCTGGGCCTGCACCCCGACCACGCGCGCCTCAAGGACCTGGGCCAGGACGTGGGCGTGATCCACGTCAGCCCCACAGCCAGCAACCCCCACCAACCCGGTGCCGTGGTGCGCGCCTTTGCTGCGCCCATGGGCAACCCTGAAGACCCCGTCACCGGCACCCTCAACGCCAGCCTGGCCGAGTGGCTGATTGCCGACGGCCTCGCGCCCCGCAGCTACCTGGTGGCCCAGGGCGAATGCCTGGGCCGCGCGGGCCGCGTGCACATCCGCCAGGACGACAACCACCAGCTGTGGGTGGGTGGCCGCGCCGTGACCTGCATCGAAGGCACGGTGCTGCTATGAGCCCGCGCCGCCCCGCACCCCGCCCCAGCGGCTGATTTTTCTCCTCGGCCTCGCCAGAGCGCCGGGCCACATCAACCCCTTGGCACCCCGGGCCGCACCCCGGTGAACCCCCGGCGTGCCCGGCCGGCGCCTTCGCCACCCATTTTTTGCCCCAAGGACTGTGACCACCATGCACCAACGCCCCTTCCAGCAAGTCGATGTCTTCACCGCCACCCCCTACCGCGGCAACCCGCTCGCCGTGGTGCTGGACGGCACCGGCCTGTCTACCGAAGCCATGCAGGACTTCACCAACTGGACCAACCTGTCCGAAGCCACCTTCCTGCTGCCCCCCACGCCCGAAGGCCGCGCCGCCGGGGCCGACTACCGGGTGCGCATCTTCTGCCCCGGGCGCGAGCTGCCCTTTGCGGGCCACCCCACGCTGGGCAGCTGCCACGCATGGCTGAAGGCGGGTGGCCAGCCGCAGGTGGCGGGCCAGGTGGTGCAGGAATGTGGCGTGGGCCTGGTCACGCTGCGCCAGGACGGCGAGCGCCTGGCCTTTGCCGCGCCGCCCCTGATCAAGAGCGGCCCCCTCGCGGAAGAGGACGTCGTGCTGATCGCCAAGGGCCTGGGCGTGGCGCGCAGCGACATCCTGCACCACGCCTGGTGCGACAACGGCCCCAACTGGCGCGGCGTGATGCTGGCAAGCAGCGCGCAGGTGCTGGCCCTGAAGCCCGACGCCAGCCTCCTCGGCCAACTCGATGTGGGCGTGGTCGGCCCGCGCGGCAAGGTCGGCGTCATCGGCAGCACCGATGCCGACGGCATTGCGTTTGAAGTGCGCGCCTTCTTCCCCGGCAACAACGGCCTGGCCGAAGACCCCGTGACCGGCAGCCTGAACGCCGCGCTGGCCCAGTGGCTCATCGGCGCAGGCCTCGCCCCCACGCAATATGTGGCCAGCCAGGGCACCTGCCTGGGCCGCGCGGGGCGCGTGTTTGTGGAGCAGGCAGGCGGCACGATCTGGATCGGCGGCAGCAGCGTGACCTGCATGGCGGGCGAGGTGCTGCTGTGACCACCGCCCCCCGCGCACCCTGCGTGGACCACCTGGTGGTGCTGGCGGCCGACCTGGCCGGCGGCGTGGCCTGGTGCGAACACACGCTGGGCGTCACCCCCACCGCAGGCGGCGAGCACCCGCTGATGGGCACGCACAACCGCATCTTCAACATCAGCAGCCCCGCCCATCCACGCGCCTACCTGGAGATAATTGCTATTAATCCAATAGCAATCCCCACAATACCAGCAGGCGCAAGGCGCTGGTTTGACATGGATGAGGCCACCCTGCAGCAGCAGGTCGCGCAGCACGGGCCCAAGCTCATTCACTGGGTGGCCAGCGTGCCCGACGTGGCCGGGCGCTGCG
Source organism: uncultured Verminephrobacter sp. (assembly GCA_964466605.1). Taxonomy (GTDB): domain Bacteria; phylum Pseudomonadota; class Gammaproteobacteria; order Burkholderiales; family Burkholderiaceae_C; genus Acidovorax. The sequence goes on along the minus strand of CAYXSL010000196.1, from coordinate 643 downwards.
CCGCCCTGGCGGCGCTGGACATCGAGCACGGACCCGTGCTCACCGCCAGCCGCCCCACACCGAACGGCCTGCTGCAGTGGCAGATCACGGTGCGCAGCGACGGCCTGCGCCTGATGGACGGCTGCCTGCCCACCCTTATCCAGTGGGGCGCAGTGCACCCTTGCGACAGCCTGCCCGCAAGTGGCGTGCAACTTGAGCAGCTCACGCTGCAGCACCCGCAGGCCGCCACGCTGCAGGCGGCGTGTGACGCCATCGGCGTCGGCCACCAGGTCGCCGTTGCTGCAGGCAGCGCGCCCGGACTCGCGGCTCGACTCACCACACCGCTGGGCCCCGTCACCCTGTCGTCCTTCACCGAAAAGAAAACCGCCGCATGAACACCCGCCTCGACCCCACCACCCTGCTTCCCACCCTGGGCGACATCGAAGCCGCCGCAGAGGTGGTGTACCGCGACTTTGCCGCCACGCCCCAGTACCGCTGGGCGCTGCTCAGCCAGCGCCTGGGCACCGGCTGCTGGCTCAAGCACGAGAACCACACGCCCGTGGGCGCCTTCAAGATCCGGGGCGGCCTCACCTACTTTGACCAGCCCGCCCAGCGCGGCACCCTGCCTGCTGAAGTGATGAGCGCCACACGCGGCAACCACGGC
>CAYXSL010000195.1:0-8325 GCA_964466605.1 uncultured Verminephrobacter sp. | reverse complement strand
CATGGCTGGCGGCACCGATGCCTCCAAGCTGCCAGCGGCGCTCGCCTCGGTGACGGGCTGGGTCACGCAGCAGCTGGGTTGACACCGCGCACCACCCGGCAGGCCAGCTGCTGGGTGGTATTGCCAAAAAGGGGATGACGCGCGACGGGCTTTCCCCCTACATTCGGCCGCATGGACGACACCATGCGCGAAAGCCCGCCAGCGCCCAAGCCCACCGTGCCCGACGATTCGCCGACCCTGCTCAGTCAGGGCGCGGCGGCCGACTTGCCTTGGTGGCGCCGCATCACGGTGCCGTTCGAGGTGTTGATTGCCTCCGTTGTGGTCACGGCCATGCTGCTGCTCACGGCGCTGCTGGTCTACCAGGTGAGCACCAGCGCGCGCCAGGCCATCATTGCAGCGTCCGACGACAGCGCGCAGCACATCAGCCATCTGGTGGCCGAGCGGGTGCAGCGCATTGTGGACCCGGCCGATGCCGCCATCCGCCTGCTGGCGTTCGACCCCATCGCGTCTGCCACCTCATTGCCCGCACGCATGCGCCGCCTGCCGGTGCTGGCGCGCCTGCTGGAGCAGAACCAGCTGCTCTCGGCCGTGTTCATCGGCTACCCCGACGGCCAGTTTCTGCTGGTGCGCCCGGTGCGCGACGAGGCCATGCGCCTGCGGCTGGATGCGCCCCGCGGGACGGCTTTCCTGGTGCAATCCATGGCGCGCGAACGGGGCGCGGGCAGCATGGTGGGGCGCTGGAGTTACTACGACGCTGCGCTGCGCCAGATCGACTCCTCTGTGCGGTCCGAGTACCGCTATGACCCCCGTGTGCGCCCCTGGTACGCCGAGGCCGCTGAAAAGAACACCCAGGTCCTGACGGCCCCCTATGTGTTCTTCACCACACAGGAGGTGGGCGTCACACTGAGCCAGCCCAGCGAGGACGGGCGGGCCGTGATCGGCCTGGATGTGGCGCTGACCGACCTGGGGCGCGAGATTGCCGGCCTGCGCCTGATGCCCCGCACCGAAATCGCGGTGGTGGACAAGGACCTGCGCGTGCTGGCCTACCCCGACATGTCCCGCGTGATCATGCAGGGCGGTGCAACGTCCAGCCTGCGCCTGCGCACGCTGGACGACCTGGGGGTGAGCAGCCTGCAGGCCATGAAGGGGCCGGGACTGCACAGCGGGAAGTCGCAGCGCCTGGCGGCCGATGGCGAGGAGTGGCTGACCCGCGCGCTGCCGCTCGACTCCATGCGCTGGCGGGGGCTGCAGATTCTGATGGCCATTCCCACTCAGGAGCTGCTCGCCGATGTGAACGAGAACCTGCGGCGCCAGGTGTGGCTGTCGGTGTCGCTCATCGGTCTCATGTTGCCCGTGGGCTGGCTGGCCGGTCGGCGCGTGGGCCGCAGCCTGTTTGGCCTGGCGTCGCAGGCGCGGGCGCTGGCCCGGTTCGACTTCCGGCGTGCGGCCCGTTCGCTGTCGCCCGTGCGTGAGGTGCGCGACCTGGGGGAGGTGATGGACCGCATGTCGGACACCATCCAGGAGTTTTTGCACATCACCCACCACATCAGCGCCGAGTCGCGGACGGACCTGATGTTGTCCAGCGTGCTGTACGAGCTGGTGCGTGCCACCAGTTGCACGGGCGGCGCGGTGTATATGGTGGAGCCGCAGCGTGCGGGCCTGCTGCGCACAGCCCGCTACTGCGAAGACCCCGAACAGCAGTCGCGCTTCCCCGAACACTTGGCGATGGTGCACTTCATCAACCACACCCAGGCCCAGGAAGGTGACCAGCACGAAGACGATGACGACACCGAACCGGTGCGTGTGCTGCGTGTGCAGCTGCGCACGCGGGATGGGCAGCCTCTGGGGCTGCTGGTGCTGCGGTATGTGGCCGATGCGTTGCAGGACGACGCGCATTTCCGCGCTTTTGTCGAGAAGCTCTCGGGCACGCTGTCGGTGGCGATTGAAACGCGCAACCTGATTGAGGGACAGAAGAAGCTGCTGGACGCCGTGATCCGCCTGCTGGCCGACGCCATCGACGCCAAGAGCCCCTACACCGGCGGGCACTGCGAGCGGGTGCCGCAGTTGGCCGAGTCGCTGATGCTGCGCATGTGCGAGGCCGACGAGGGGCCTTTTGCCCACGTATCCATGACCGATGCCGAGCGCTACGAGTTCCGCCTGGGGGCTTGGCTGCATGACTGCGGCAAGGTCACCAGCCCCGAGCACATCATCGACAAGGCCACCAAGCTGGAAACGCTCTACAACCGTATTCATGAGGTGCGCATGCGCTTTGAGGTGTTGTGGCAGGACGCTGAGCTGGACTACCGGAAGCAGCATGTGTCGGGCGTGGACCCGGTGCGCCTGCAGCGCGAGCTGCTGCAGCGGCGCGAACAACTGCAGGACGACTTTGCCTTTGTGGACCGCTGCAATGTGGGTGGTGAATTCATGGCCGAGGCGGACATCGCCAGCCTTAAGGCCATTGGCCGCCAGATCTGGCAGCGGCATTTTGACGACCGCCTGGGCCTGTCGGCGGCCGAGATGCTGCGGCTTTCGACCGTGCCGGTGCGCCCCTTGCCCGCCAACGAGCCGCTGCTGGCCGACCGGCCGGAGCACATCGTGCCCTAGGGCGCCCGCAAGCCGCCGGTGGAGGCGGTCAACCCCGCCAACCGCTGGGGCTTTGACATGGTGCTGCCGCCCTACGAGGCGCACCTAGGTGAACTGCACAACCGGTCCATCCAGCGGGGCACGCTCACCGCCGAAGACCGCTTCAAGATCAACGACCACATCGTGCAGACCATCATCATGCTCAGTGGTCTGCCGTTTCCGCCGCACCTGGCGCGCGTGCCGGCGATTGCCGGGTCCCACCACGAAAAGCTGGACGGCACTGGCTATCCACGGCGCCTGAAGGCGCCAGAGCTGACCTTGGCCGACCGTGTGATGACCCTGGCCGATATCTTTGAGGCGCTGACTGCGGCCGACCGGCCCTACAAGCCACCCAAGACGCTGTCCGAGTCGCTCAAGATCAGGGCCCACATGGTGCGCGAGCGGCACATTGATGCCGAGGTCTTCCGCTTCTTCCTGACCAGCGGTGTGTGGCGGGACTACGCAGAGCGCTTCCTGACGCCTGCGCAGCGCGATGAGGTGAATGGGGAGGCGATCCTGGCATCGCTGGGCTGACAGGGGGCACTGCCGTACGGCACTGCACGGTGGCCGGTGGAATCCGGCTCGGCCAGTGCCAGCCTTTGCGTAGCGAATAGTAGAAAGCGGGGGCTGCGGAGGGCGCAGCCCGCTCAGAACAATTCGACGTCGTCGTTGGCGACCTTGGTCGCCAGGTGCCCGCTGGCCACCAGATCGTCGTAGAAGCAGACTTGGTTGCGGCCGTGTTCCTTGGCGTAGTAGAGCGCCTGGTCAGCCTGGCCCAGGATTTCGACGGGCGAACCGCGCGTGGTGCTCACGAAACCAAGGCTCACCGTCACCTGGCCCACCTGCGGGAAGTGGTACTCCTGCACGGCCAGCCGGAAGCGGTTGAACACCTTGTGGGCCGTGCTCAGCGTGGTGGAGCGCAGCAGCACTACAAACTCTTCGCCGCCAAAGCGGAAGATGCGGTCGTGGCTGCGGAATGAGCTGCGCAGGATGTTGGTGATCAGGATCAGCACTTCGTCGCCATACAGGTGGCCGAAGCGGTCGTTGACCTGCTTGAAGTGGTCGATGTCCACCACCGCCAGCCATTGCTGCACGGGCTCGTTGTTGCTGGCCACGGCGGTTTCTTCGGCTGCGGAGGACTCGGTGACCGCGCCCGAGCGGCTGGCCGGCCCGCTTATGGTGTAGCGGGAGAATTGCTCGTCAAACGTCTTGCGGTTGAACAGGCCGGTGAGCGCATCGCGCTCGCTGTAGTCGAGCAGGCTCTGGTAGTTCTGGTACACCTGAAACACGCCCATGAGCACGTCAAGCTTGTGGGCAGAGAACGGGCGCGACTGGGTGATCTCCAGGCAGGTGCTGACCTTGTCGTGCATCCACACCGGCAGCCACAGCACATGGCGGCCCCGGCGGGGTGAGGCCAGGGCGCGCTCGCCCCGGTTGTCCACGCAGTCCCGCAGGGCGGGGTACTGGTCCAGCGGCTCGCGGCGGGGGTCGGCCGCTGCATCGGAGTCGGTGGATACCAGCTGGCCGTTGTCCACCCAAGTGCGGGGGCGTACATGGGGCACACCGCCCTCGGTGAACAGTTCCAGGGCCCGCACCTCGATGATGCTGCTGAGTTTTTGCAGCGTGGACAGCACCGACACCTCCAGCCGCAGGTGGTCGCGGTGGCCAGTCATCTCCACCAGGTTTTGCAGGATGGGTTTCATAGGCGGTGTGCTGTGGGCCGATCGGGGCATGTCGTTGGGTCAGTTACGGCGTACAAACACCACGTCCCACACCCCATGGCCCAGTCGCAGGCCACGGTTTTCGAACTTGGTCAGCGGGCGGTAGTCGGGTTGCGGTGCAAAGCCGTCTGCGGTGTTTTGCAGCAGGGGCTCGGCGCTCAGCACCTGCAGCATCTGCTCTGCGTAGGGTTGCCAGTCGGTGGCGCAATGCAGGTAGCCGCCGGGCTTGAGGCGTGCAGCCAGCTTGGCCACCAGCGGGGGCTGGATCAGGCGGCGCTTGTTGTGCTTTTTCTTGTGCCAGGGATCGGGGAAGAAGATGTGCACGCCGTCGAGGACGCCGGGCGGCAGCATGTGGTCGATCACCTCCACGGCGTCGTGCTGCAAGATGCGGATGTTGGTCAGACCTTGTTCGCCAATGCGCTTGAGCAGGGCGCCCACGCCGGGCTCATGCACCTCGCAGCACAGAAAGTTGTCGTCAGGCCGCACGCGGGCAATATGGGCCGTGGCCTCGCCCATGCCAAAACCGATCTCCAGCACCAGCGGCGCGTTGCGGCCAAAGGCGGCGGTGGCGTCCAGCGGGGCAGCGGTGTAGGGCAGCACAAAACGCGGGCCGAAGTCTTCAAAGGCTTTGGCCTGGCCCGTGGTGGTGCGGCCGGCGCGGCGCACAAAGCTTTTGATGGTCTTGGGGTGGTTTACGCCCGCAGGCGCTGCACCGGGGGCGGAGGGAGCGGCAGCGGGGGCTGCGCTCGCGGGGTCGGAAGCAAGGGTCGGTTCAATCACGGTGAGCCATTGTAGTGACGTCGCCACGCCGCGATCCACTGGGTTAGCGCGTCGCCCAGGGGATTGTTGTGCGGATGTTCCAGTGTGGGCAAACCCAGCACCTGGGCCGCCTGCGACAAGGCCTGCAGCGGGTCGCCCAGGTTCAGCGCGCGGGCGCCGTTCTGCTTGGAGAGCTTCTCGCCGTTGGCACCGTGGACCAGCGGGGTGTGCAGGTAGCGGGGCGTGGGCACGCCCAGGGCCTGCTGCAGCAGGATCTGGCGCGGGGTGTTGTCTGCCAGGTCCTCGCCCCGCACCACGTCGGTGATGCCCTGGGCCGCGTCGTCCACCACCACGGCGAGCTGGTAGGCCCAGAGCCCGTCGGCGCGGTGCAGCACAAAGTCGCCCACAGTGCGGGCCACGTCCTGCTGCTGCAGGCCCAGGCGGCGGTCACGCCAGTGCAAAATGCCATTTGCTATTGAATTGATAGCTAATGGGGCATATCCATCAGGCGGTAAGCCCTGTTTTTGCTTGAAATCTGTGGCGTTGAAGCGCCATGAGCGCCCGGTGCGGCCCCGCAGCCCGTGGCGGCAGGTGCCGGGGTAGGGCAGCGCGGCATGCCGCTCGCGCGCATGGCCGAGCGCGGCCTGGGCGTCTTCGATGTCCTTGCGCGAGCAAGCGCAGGGGTAGGCGTGACCCTGGGCCACCAGTTGGTCCAGCGCCCGCTGGTAGTGGGCCGAACGCGCCGATTGCCACTCGGGTGGCGCGTCGGGCACCAGCCCGCAGGCAGCCAGCTGCTGGAGGATGAACTGGTCGGCACCGGGCACGCAGCGGGGGGTGTCCACGTCTTCGATGCGCACCAGCCACTGGCCGCCATGGGCTCGCGCATCCAGCCAGCTGGCCAGGGCCGCCACCAGCGAGCCCGCATGCAGCGGGCCGGTGGGGGAGGGGGCGAAGCGGCCCACGTAGCGCCCTGAAGCGCCCGTGGTCGCGGTCATGCCACCGCGAGTGCCAGCTCCAGGCCCGACACGAAGGCATCTTCCACGCGGTGCCCCAGGCACCAGTCGCCGCAGGCGCCCAGGCCCATGGCGGTGTCCCACAGGTGGCTCTTGCCCAGGGGGTGGGTGGTCTGCGCATAGCGCCAGCGGCGCGTGTCGGCATGGGCGGGCGTGGCGCGGATGCCGGTGACTTCGGCAAAGGCCTTGAGCAGCTTGGCCTGCACGCGGGATTCGTCGTCTTCCAGGTGTTCGGCCGACCAGGCGGGGCTGGCCTGCACCGTCCAGCGCTCGACCACATTGCGGCCGGGCTTGGACGATTCGCGTGCCAGCCAGGCGATGCGGTGGTGGGTGCTGCGCGCTGCGTTCCACTGCGGGCCCAGCGTGGTCAGGCCCGGGCGCACGGCCTGCGGGTAGGCCAGCATCAGCGTCCAGCAGGGGGCGATGGCCACCTTGGAGAGGGCGTCGGTCAGCGGCGTGTCCACAGCCGAGCTGGCCAGCAGTGCCTGCGCCGGCACGGCAGGCTGGGCCAGCAGCACGGCGTCGAAACCGGCATAGACATGCTGGCTGCCGCCGGGCCCTTCGGTGCGCAGTTGCCAGCCGGGGGTGTTCAGGGGGTCGGGTTCGATGCGTGTGACGCGGGTGTCGGTGAGGAGCTGGCCCGCCTGGCGCAGCGGTTCGGCCCAGGTGCCCACCAGGGCCTGCATGCCGGGGCTGGCCACCCAGTGTGCCTCGCGGTGGGGCAGGCCTGCAGCGGCCACGCGGCCTGCTGCGTCCAGCACCTGCACGGAATTGGCGCTCCAGCGCTTGCAGATGCCGGGCACGGTGTCGATGGCGCGGGCAAAACGCGGGTCGCGCACGGTGAAGTACTGGGCCCCGGCATCAAAGTTGCCGAACGGGGTGTCGATGGTGGCGGTGCGGCCACCGGCCTGGGCAGATTTCTCGAACACCGTCACGCGGTGCCCGGCCTGCACCAGCGTGCGGGCGCAGGCAATGCCGGCCATGCCGGCACCGATGATGGCGAAATGGCGCTGGGGTTTGCCGGAGAAGGTCGCGGGGGCGGCGGGGGGCGCCACGGGGGCGGTGGTGGGGGCGCTGGTGCGTCGGAGCCGTTTGGCGGGGCGAGGATCGGGTGTGCTCATGGGAGGCCTTTCGGTGACGGTCGGCGGATGAAATGCAGTGCAAAACCAACAGGAACCACTCTACACGCGCCCAGGAGGTACGGGCGCTTGATCGGGATCAGAAATGATGGTGGTTTTCCAGCAGAGCGCGGCGCGTGGCGGGGCTTTGCAGCTGGTTCAGCCACCACTGCAGCGCACGGCCCGGTGCGGTGAAGCCCGGGCCGCCCCAGGCGTAGTGCACGCGCACGTTGCGCTCGGGCCGGGCCACACGGCGCGCCACGAGGCGGCCCGCCTCCAGGTAGGGGCGCACCATAGGCTCGGGCAGAAAGCCGCCGCCCAGGCCGCGCAGCTGCACCTGCACTTTGGCCTGCATGGTGTCCACCGTCAGCACATCCTGCCCGCCCAGCAGGCCCATGGTGGCACCCCCGCGCGTGGCCGAGTCGGCCACGGCCACGGCGCGGTGCTCCAGCAGGGTGGCGTCGGAGATGGGCTCGGGTGCATTGGCCAGCGGGTGGTGGGGCGCCACCACGTAGATGAACAGCACATCGCCCAGCAACGCTTGCTGCAGGCCCGCCACGTTGTTGCCCGCCACGGATACGCCAATGGCCAGGTCGGCGCGGCCCGAGGTCAGCGCCTCCAGCGTGCCGGTCATGATGCCGTCGCGCAGCTTCAGGCGCGTGGGCGGCTGCATGGCATAGAACGCATCCACCAGCTCCAGCATGGTGTGGGGCGCAATGATGCCGTCGATGGACAGCGTGAGCTGCGGCTCCCAGCCCGTGGCCACGCGGCGCACGCGGTGGGCCACGGCGTCGATGTCCTGCAGCAGGCGGGCGCCTTCGCGCAGCAGCTCCACCCCGGCTTCGGTGGGGCGGGCCTGGCGCGCGCTGCGGTCGAACAGCAGCACATCCAGCGCGTCTTCAATTTGGCGCACGCGGTAGGTGAGGGCGCTGGGTACCAGGCCCAGTTGCCGTGCGGCGGCGGCAAAGCTGCCCGCCTCGGCAATCACCTGCAGCATGGTCAGCGCATCGGGGGTGAGGACATCGCGTGCGTTTTGCATGGTGGCGCCATGTTAATTCAGATTATTTGAACATTGCCACCAACCCATCTCCC
>CAYXSL010000194.1:0-8412 GCA_964466605.1 uncultured Verminephrobacter sp. | reverse complement strand
GCAGTGGAGCGAAGGTTCGGACAAGAAAAAAGTCACGTCGCCTGTCAGCCTGATCGTGAGTGCGTTTGCCTCGCTGTCCGACGTGCGCGGCACGCTCACGCCCCAGCTCAACGCCACCGAGGCCGACACCACGCTGGTGCTGATCGACCTGGGCAAGGGCCAGAACCGCATGGGCGGCAGCATCCTGGGCCAGACCCTGGAGCAAAGCGGCGACGTGGTGCCCGATGTGGATGATCCAAAAGACTTGGTCAACCTCGTCAACGCCGTGAACGCGCTGCGCGCCAAGGGCCAGATCCTGGCCTACCACGACCGCAGCGATGGCGGCCTGCTGGCGGCAGCGGCCGAAATGGCCTTTGCGGGCCATGTGGGTGTGGCCCTGAATGTGGACATGCTGGTGACCGAAGGTGACGGCGTGAGCGACAGCCGCATGGATACGGGCGATGCCAAGAACTGGGCTACCCAGGTGGGCGCCCGCCGCGACGAGCTGACCCTCAAGGCCCTGTTCAACGAAGAGCTGGGCGTGCTGCTGCAAGTGCGTACCGCCGAGCGCAACGACGTGATGCAGGTGCTGCGCGAGCATGGCCTGTCCAAGTTCAGCCACTTCGTGGGCAAGACCCGCCCGGTGTCGTCCGAGATCGACGCAGGCAAGGGCGAGCTGCAGGTCTGGCGCGACGCCAAGTCCGTGTTCAGCGCGCCCTTGGCCGACCTGCATCAGGTCTGGGACGCCGTGAGCTGGAAGATCTGCCAGCAGCGCGACAACCCCGCCAATGCCGATGCCGAACACGCAGCGGCGGGCGAGCCCACCGACCCTGGCATGCACGTGCACCTCACGTTCGATGCGGCCGACAACGTGGCGGCGCCGTTCCTCAACCTCGCCAAACCCAAGGTTGCGATCCTGCGCGAGCAGGGCGTGAACTCGCACGTCGAAATGGCCTACGCCTTCACCGAGGCGGGCTTCGAGGCGTTTGATGTGCACATGACCGACCTGCAGACCGGCCGCGTCAAGCTGGAAGACTTCAAGGGCGTGGTCGCCTGCGGCGGCTTCAGCTACGGCGATACATTGGGTGCGGGCATCGGTTGGGCACGTTCCATCACCTTCAACCCGGTGCTGGCGGCACAGTTCCAAGGCTTCTTCGGCCGCACCGACACGTTCGGCCTGGGCGTGTGCAACGGCTGCCAGATGTTTGCCGAGCTGGCCGACATCATTCCCGGCGCGCAAGACTGGCCGCGCTTCACCACCAACCAGAGCGAGCGTTTCGAGGCCCGCCTGTCGCTGGTGGAGGTGCTCGAATCGCCCAGCCTGTTCCTGCAGGGCATGGCGGGCAGCCGCCTGCCGATCGCCGTGGCGCACGGCGAGGGTTATGCCAACTTCAAGTACCGGGGCAACGCCGACAAGGCCATTGCCGCCATGCGCTACGTGGACAACCACGGCCGTGCGACCGAGCAGTACCCGTTCAACCCCAACGGCAGCACGGGTGGCCTGACGGCCGTGACGACCGCCGACGGCCGCTTCACGGCCATGATGCCGCACCCCGAGCGTGTGTTCCGCAACGTGCAGATGAGCTGGACCAGCGAAGACCAGGCCCAGTACAGCGGCTGGATGCGCATCTGGCGCAATGCGCGCAAGTGGGTGGGGTGAGCCGGTACAACCCCCTGAGCGGCTGCGCCGCTTTCCCTTTCTCTCGATTCGCTGCGCGAATCGGGCAGGGGGACGCAGCCCACGCTGCGGGGCGGCCCTTGCTCGGCTGCCCGGGCGCTGGGGCAGCGCGCCTTCGGCGGATGCGCTAGGGCGCTTGCGCGCCTTGGAGGGCTTGCAGAAAGAGCTGGACTGGCACGCTTTGCAGGCGACGTGCAATGGGGCTACGGCCCCGTTTTTCATGGGGCGGTGGCGTGCGCGGAATTGACGCGGGTCATTGCTATAGTCGGCCCTTTTCACCCATTCCAAGGACCTCCCATGGCCTCTGGCAGCCTGCTTGCCCTGCTCGACGATATCGCCACCATTCTCGATGACGTGGCGTTGATGACCAAAGTGGCGGCCAAGAAGAGCGCGGCCATGGCCGACGACGTGTCGGTCATGACCAAGGTGGCCGCCCAGAAGACGGCGGGGGTGCTGGGGGACGATCTGGCGCTCAATGCGCAGCAGGTCACCGGGGTGCGGGCCGAGCGCGAGATCCCGGTGGTCTGGGCCGTGGCCAAGGGCTCGTTCATCAACAAGGTCATCCTGGTACCCGCTGCGCTGCTCATCAGCGCGTTTGCGCCCTGGGCCGTGACGCCGCTGTTGATGGTGGGGGGCGCCTTCCTGTGTTTCGAGGGCTTTGAGAAGGTAGCGCACAAGCTGCTGCACGCGCAGCACGAGGACGAGGCCGAACACGAAAGCCATGCCAAGGCCAACGCCAACCCGGCGGTGGACCTGGTGGCGTTCGAAAAGGACAAGATCAAAGGCGCGGTGCGCACCGACTTCATCCTGTCGGCCGAGATCATTGCCATCACCCTGGGCACGGTGGCCACTGCGCCCTTCGCGCAGCAGGTGGCCGTGCTGTCGGGCATCGCCGTCATCATGACCATCGGCGTGTATGGCCTGGTGGCGGGCATCGTCAAGCTTGACGACCTGGGCCTGTGGCTCAGCAACAAGGCCAGCAGCGCGGCGCGGGCGCTGGGGGCGGGCATTGTGCGCGCGGCACCCTGGCTGATGAAGGGCTTGTCCGTGGCGGGCACGGCGGCCATGTTTTTGGTGGGCGGCGGCATCCTGGTGCACGGCGTGCCTGCGCTGCACCACGCCGTCGAGGCCGCAGCCAACGCTGCAGGCCAGTGGCCCGCAGGCGGGGTGTGGAAGGTGGTGGCAGAGAACCTGCTCAACGCCGTGGTGGGCATTGTGGCCGGGGGCCTGGTGCTGGCCGGTGTCACGCTGGTGCAGCGGCTGCGCGGCAAGACCTCAGCGTGAAAGTGGGTATGCCTTGATGTAGGTCTAAGGATTAGTACCAGGGCCTTGAGTTAGGGCAAGGCCTGTGGGCAGGCGCAGCGGTTCAATACATGCACGGGGGCCGTCCCCGTCCAACCGATGCGAAATCACCATGAAAAAGAACCTGCTGGCTGTAGCTGCCCTGTGTGTCCTGTCTTCTGGCGCCGCCCTGGCGCAACAGGCTGAAGGCCCCTGGATGGTCCGTGCGCGCGCTGTGCACCTGGACAGCGCCAACAAGGACAGCACGCCCCTGGGCCTCACGGTCAACAACAAGGCGATTCCTGAAGTCGATATCACGTACTTCTTCAACAAGAACATCGCGGCAGAGCTGATCCTCACGGTGCCACAAAAGCACACGCTGAGCGCGGGTGGCGCGGCCATCGGCACGCTCAAGCACCTGCCGCCGACACTGCTGGCGCAGTACCACTTTGATGCCCCCGGCTTCAAGCCCTATGTGGGCGCGGGCCTGAACTACACGCGTTTTTCCAGCGTGAACCTGCCCGCCGGTGTGAACATCGACCGCAACAGCTTCGGCCCCGCGCTGCAGGTGGGTGTGGACATCCCGCTGGCCAAGAACCTGTACCTCAATCTGGACGTGAAGAAGGTCTTCATCAAGACCGATGTGACTGCGGGCGGTGCCAAGCTGGGCACCTTCAAGGTAGACCCTGTGCTGGTGGGCGTGGGTCTGGGTTGGCGCTTCTAAGAGGCCGTTCGCCATCGCCTCGGTGATGGCGGGCAGCTTCTGGCAGCGCCTTTGCGGCGGCGCTGGTCAGCTCACATTGCGGCGGTACAACGCCAGTGAGCCTGCCAGCGCCAGCAATGCGCCTCCGCAGCAGCGGTCCAGCCACCGCACCGCACGGCGGTGCAGCAGCCGGGCGGCGCGTGCGCCGATCAGCGCATAGGCCAGCATCACCACCGCATCAAGGCTGGCAAACACCACCGCAATGGCTGCGTACTGTGGCCACTGTGGTGCGCTGGCGTTGGTGAACTGCGGCAACAGTGCCGAGCAGAAAAAATAGCCCTTGGGGTTGGTGACTGCTACCACCAACGAGCGCAGAAAGATGCTGCGCGGCGTGGCCGCCGCCGCAGCAGTGTTCGGGTCGCCGCCTGCAGAAACCAGGTCCAGGCCGCCCTGCGATCGCAGCAGCCGCCACCCCAGCCAGGCCAGATAGGCCGCCCCCAGCCACTTCACCACCGAGAACCAGAACTCCGACGCGGCCAGCAGCGCGCCCAGGCCCAGCGCCACGGCGCCCACAAGCACGAAGTCGGACGTGACTGCGCCCAGCATGCCCGGCAGGGCCCGGCGCACGCCGTAGCGCGCACCGTTGGCCAGCGCCAGCAGCACCGTGGGGCCCGGCGTGGCAATGGCCACCAGCGCGACCAACGCGAAGACCAGCAGGGTGGCGAGTGTCATGTGGCCACCCCTCCGCATGGGCTGGGCTTCACAGCGCCGAGGGGGGCTCCGGTGCTGCCGGGCCACCCGTTCTTGTGGCTGCCTGGGCGATGGCAGGGCATGGGCGGCATGGACGGCATGGACGGCATGGTGTGGTGTGCTTGGGAAGGAGGGGCCAGCGTAGTCCGCAGGCAACTCCCCCACAAGGTACAGATGCCACCGTTTGGGGCAGTACACCCGCGCCCCACAACGGCTGTAGCCCCTACGGCTTCCCGCTCGCAGGCTCCGGCGGTGCCAGCACCACGTCCGCACCCCCCATGCGCGCCCACAGCCAGGGCAGGGCGGTGGCCAGGTCGGGCCGTTGCCACTCCTGGGTGGTGGGGCGCTGGCCCAGGGCCATCTCTTGCGGCGTGCCCAGGTTGAAGTGGAAGGTGTAGGTGGGCTCGTTGCCCATGCGCAGGTCGGTGATGAAGACCTCGCCCCCGGCCTCGCTCATCTTGAAGAAGCCGTGGCTGAACCGCGCCACGCGGTCCACCAGCGCGTTGCCCTGGTAACGCGCATACAGGGCTTCCCCGCGCTCGTGGGCGGTCCAGCGCACGGGCCGGTCGCCGTCCAGCAGCCCGTAGTAGCCCTCGTAGTAGTGTGTGGGCGTCACGGCCACAGCGCGCCACAGCAGGGTGTTGAAGGGCGCGGGCGTGACCAGCAACTTGCCCGGCGCCAGCTGCGGCACCGGCGCGTGCACAAGAAACTGCTGGGTGGCCATCTGCTGCGCGGCCACGCTCCAGCCCAGGTAGGCCGTGCTCAGCACCAGCCCGGCGCGCGCCCAGGCAATGCCCCGCCCTTGGTGCATCAGCAGCGCCAGCAGCACGCCCATCAGCAGTGGCAGGGTGTAGAGCGGGTCGATGATGAACACACTGCCCACTGCGTACGGCGTGGGGGTGAAGGGCAGCAGCAGCTGCGTGCCGTACACCGTCATCCAGTCGAGCAAGGGGTGGGTGACCAGCGCCAGCCACAGGGCCAGCCACCAGCGGGCGAACAGGCCTGGCTCCCGGTGCAGGCGCGACACCAGCCAGGCCAGCGGTGCAGACAGCAGCGTGAGGTACACCAGGGCATGGCTTTCGCTGCGGTGCAGCACCATGTTGAGGATGGCGTCGCCGTGGTCGATGAGCGCGTCCAGGTCGGGCAGCGTACCGGCAATGCCGCCCCAGAGCGCGGCCTTCCACACGGCGGTGCGGCGGCCCAGGGTGGCGATGCAAACGGCGGAGCCCAGGGCGAGTTGGGTGACGGAATCCATGCGGAGGGCCGGTGAGCTGGTAGGGAGTGGATTGTGGCGGGTGGCGGCGCATCCTGCCTGCACCACCAGCCCAAACGCAGCCCGCAGGCCATCGACCCGCAGGGCATCGACATTGCCCATTGCCCATTGGCCGACGGCGCAAACGGCGCCGTGAGCGCCACACGCTGCCGCGCCCCCGGCGGCTCCCGAAGAGGTGCGATGAGACACAGTGACTTTGCCAGGCGCTGGCGATGGCAGAAATGGCTTACACACAATGTCATTCCGGCGGCGTACAATGGCCCGCTGGCGTTGGGGTGATTGTTTGGCGCCCCCGCCCGAGCGCGGGATGGCTTGGAGGCACACGGGGCCCGGGGCCGTTCTGTTGGATGAACCAGCGGCGCAGGTGCGCCGCGTGAGACGCCTCGACATAGCCCATGCCTTTGCCCAGCTCCACCGACGACATCACGCGCGGCCTGAATCAGCGGCCTGCGCGCATTTCGCCCAAGTACTTCTACGACCAGCACGGCTCCCGGCTGTTCGAAGAAATCACCCGTCTGCCCGAGTACTACCCCACCCGCACCGAAACCGCGCTCATGCAGCAGCACGCGGCCGACATTGCGCGCGCCGTGGGGGTGGGGCGCACCCTGGTCGAGCTGGGCGCAGGCAACTGCCAGAAGGCCCGCACCCTGTGCCGGCTGGTGCAGCCCGCGTGTTTTGTGGGGGTGGATATATCTGCCGACTTTTTGCAGGCGGCGGTGCAGGGCCTGCGCGACGATTTCCCCGGCCTGGATGCGCGGGCCGTGGGCGGCGACATGACACAGGGCGTGGCCTTGCCCGATGACATTCCGCGCACGGGGCGGCTGGTGTTCTACCCCGGCTCGTCCATCGGCAACTTCGACCCACCCCATGCGCTGGACCTGCTGGCCCACATGCGGGAGCTGATCGACGACGATGGCGGCCTGCTGATAGGCATCGACCTGCCCAAAGACATCCATGTGCTCGAAGCCGCCTATGACGACGCCGCGGGCGTAACGGCCGCTTTCAACCGCAACGTGCTGCGGCATGTGAACCGGCTCATCGGCAGCAACTTCGACGTGGAGCGGTGGCAGCACCGCGCGTTCTTCAACCGGGGCGAGTCGCGCATCGAAATGCACCTGGAGGCCTTGGCCGATTTCGACGTGCACTGGCCCGGCGGCGGCCGCCGGTTTGACCAGGGCGAACGCATCCACACCGAGAACAGCTACAAGTACCCCCTGCACGTGTTCACCGACATGCTGGAGCGCGCCGGGTTTTCGCAGGCCCAGGCCTGGACGGACGACCGGGGCTGGTTTGCCGTGGTGCACGCCAGGCCCTGAAGGTTGGTTGCCATGACCACTATGGACTTTGGTTCCTCGCTGACTGGGCTGCTGTCGCGCTACACCGCCGTGCGCAACCACACCCTGGCCCTGGTTGCGCCCCTGTCGGCCGAAGACTGCGGCGCGCAGTCCATGCCCGACGCCAGCCCCGCCAAGTGGCACCTGGCACACACCACCTGGTTCTTCGAGACCTTTGTGCTGGAGCCGAACGAGCCGGGCTTTGCTGCGTTCAACCCGGCGTTCCGCGTGCTGTTCAACTCCTACTACAACGGCGTGGGAGCCAAGCATCCGCGCCCGCAGCGCGGCCTGCTCACGCGGCCGCCGCTGGCCGAGGTGCTGGCCTACCGGGCCGCAGTGGACCAGCGCATGGCGCGGCTTATGCCCACCGTGCTGCAGGACAGTGCGCTGTGCGCCCTGGTCGAGCTGGGCCTGCAGCACGAGCAGCAGCACCAGGAGCTGCTGCTCACCGACATCAAGCACCTGCTGTCGTGCAACCCCAGCTTCCCGGCCTATGGCGATGCCGCTACCCGCGTGGGCGACTCCGCCCTTGCCCCCGCCGTCGCGCCCTCAGCCTGGGTGCCGCTGGCAGGGGGGCTGGTGGACATCGGCCACGGCGGCGCCGGTTTTGCCTTCGACAACGAAAGCCCGCGCCACCGGTGCTACCTCGCGCCCTATGCGCTGGCCGCGCGGATGGTGACCTGCGGCGAGTGGCTGGCGTTTGTGGAAGCCGGGGGTTACCAGCAGCCCACCCACTGGCTGGCCGAGGGCTGGGACTGGCGTGTGGCCCAGGGGCTGGAACACCCGCTGTACTGGCACCACCCGGGCGGCGACTGCCCCTGGCGGGTTTTCACGCTGGCGGGGCTGCAGCCATTGCAGGCGGCGCTGCCGGTGCTCCACCTGTCGTACTACGAGGCCGACGCCTATGCCCGCTGGGCGGGCGCGCGCTTGCCCACCGAGGCCGAATGGGAACACGCCGCGCAGCTTGCAGCCACCGGCGGCCCGGGGCTGGAGCAGTTGTTTGGCACCGCCTGGCAGTGGACCCAGTCGAGCTACGCCGCCTACCCCGGCTTTCGCACGGCCGACGGTGCGGTGGGGGAGTACAACGGCAAATTCATGGTCAACCAGTATGTGTTGCGCGGTAGCTCCTGCGCCACACCCGCAGGGCATGCACGCAGCAGCTACCGCAACTTCTTCCCCGCCACGGCGCGCTGGCAGTTCACGGGCCTGCGGCTGGCCCGGGATGTGTGATGCTATTTATTTGATAGCTACAAAGGCATGACCATCGCGCGGTGACGGCCTGAAAAGCTTCAAATTTTTCGGGCTTACACCTTCTCCAGCGCCTGCACCAGGTCGGCCCGCAGGTCGTCGATGTGCTCAATGCCCACCGACAGGCGCACCATGCTCTCGCTCACGCCCGCCTTGGCCAGCTCTT
>CAYXSL010000193.1:0-8464 GCA_964466605.1 uncultured Verminephrobacter sp. | reverse complement strand
GGTGCCGCTGAAGATCACGTCCTGCATGCTCTCGCCGCGCAGCTCGCTGGCCTTGCTCTCGCCCAGCACCCAGCGCACCGCATCCATGATGTTGGACTTGCCGCAGCCGTTCGGGCCCACCACGCCCACCAGTTGGCCGGGCAGCATGAAGTTGGTGGGTTCAGCGAACGACTTGAAACCGGAAAGCTTGATGGAGGTAAGACGCACGGGTCAGGGGGCGGGCAAAAATGGGGAGAAGCGGGGACGGGAAGGTGCGCCGGACGGGCGTTCCGGCGGGGAACACGCTGGCTGCAGCCACGGCGGAATGATACCGCGCCGCTTGCGCGCACCCCTGCTCAGGCGGGTGGGTGCGGCTCCCTAGGCCACGCATCGCGGAAACATTTGGTTAAAACATGCCTTTCCGCGCATCCATCATGGCTTTTTAGCTATCATTTTTGAATAATTAAGCCCTGACAGGCCATCTGCCCAATAGCGCGCAGAACCTCTCTCCCCGCCCGGCTTTCAGGCCTCAGGGGGCAAACCGCCCTCTCCATTGGTGCGGCGCACCAGGGCCTCGAACTCGGCCACGGGCAGCGGGGGGCTCAGCAGGTAGCCCTGCCAGGCGTGGCACTGGTGGCGCTCCAGAAACTCGCGCTGCGCCTCGGTTTCCACCCCTTCGGCAATCACGCGCAGGCCCAGGCTGGTGCCCAGTGCCACCACGGTGCGGGCAATGGCCGCGTCGTTGGGGTCGGTGAGCACGTCGCGCACAAAACTCTGGTCGATCTTGAGCTGGTCGAGCGGCAGGCGCTTGAGGTAGCTCAGCGACGAGTACCCGGTGCCGAAGTCGTCCAGCGAAAAGCCCACGCCGTAGCCCTTGAGCTGGCCCATCTTGTCGATGGTGTCTTCCACGTCCTCCAGCAGCAGGCCTTCGGTCATCTCCAGCTTGAGCTGGCGGCCGTCGGCCCCCGCGCCGGCCAGCGCGGCCAGCACCTGGGCCACAAAACCGCTCTGGTGGAACTGGCGCGGACTCACGTTGACGGCCAGGCTCAGGGGCGCCAGTGCGGGCTGCAGCGCCCACGACGCCAGGCACTGGCAGGCTGTTTTCAGCACCCATTCGCCCAGCGGCAGGATGAGGCCGGTCTCCTCGGCCAGCGGTATGAAGTGGGCGGGCGAGACGAAGCCGTCGCGCGGGTGGCGCCAGCGCAGCAGGGCCTCGGCGCCAATGATGCGGCCGTGGTCGATCTGCGCCTGGTAGTAAAGCTCGAACTGTCCCTGTGCGACGCCGGTACGCATGTCCAATTCCAGGGCGGCGCGCGCGCTCACGGCGGCCTGCATCCGGGGGTCGTAAAAGCGCAGGGTGTCGCGGCCAGCGTCCTTGGCCTGGTAGAGCGCCAGGTCCGCGCGCTTGAGCAGTTCATCCGCCGTCTCGCGCATGCCGCTGAACACCGCTATGCCCATGCTCAGCGAGCTGTGGTGCGTATCACCGTCGAGCAGGTAAGGTTCGCGCAGCACGGCCAGAATGCGCTGGCCGACCTCTTCGCCACGTGCCGCAGCCTCCTCGGGGCTCGCGCCCAGGTCTTCGAGCACCACCACGAATTCGTCACCGCCCTGGCGGGCCACGGTGTCGTCTTCGTGCACGCAGCCCCGCAGGCGGTGCGCCACCTGCAAAAGCAGGGTGTCGCCCCGGTCATGGCCCCGGGTTTCATTGAGCGTCTTGAAGTTGTCCAGGTCCAGCATCAAGAGCGCGCCGCTGCGGTGGTGGCGCGCGCTGGTGGCCAGCGCCTGCTGCAGCCGGTCCATCAGCAGTCGCCGGTTGGGCAGGCTGGTGAGCGGGTCGTAGTACGCCAGGGTGTTGATCTCTTCCTCGGCGGCCTTGTGCTGGCTGAGGTCCTGCATGGTGATGAGGCGCCCGCCATCGACAAAGATGCCGGAAATCTCCACCGGCTTGAGCTTGCCGTCAGCGCACAAAATGGTGTACTCGGCCGCAGGGATCACGCCCTGGTTTTGCGCGTCGATCAGCTTTTGGCGGATGGCATCACGCTCCACCGCGTCCGGGTAGGCGCGCTGCCACCAGGTGTCCACGTCGGGGACTTCTTCCTCTGTGTAGCCGCAGATCTGCACATAGCGCTCGTTGCGAAAGCTGATGGCCCCATCGTCCTGCACCACACACAGCCCCACGGGCAGGCGCTCGAGGATGCTGCGCAGACGTTGCTCGTTGGCGCGCAGGGTTTCTTCCATGCGCTTGCGCGAGGTGATGTCCTGCACCACGGCAATGTGGTGGCCGGTGATCCACATCGACGACACGGTGAGGTCGCCCCAGACCACATGTCCGTCCTTGTGGATGTAGCGTTTTTCGAGCCGGTACTCGGGCAGGTCGCCGCTCTTGAGGCGCCGCACCTGGGCCATGTCGGCGGCCAGGTCATCGGGGTGGGTCAGGGCCTGGAAGGTCTTGCCCACCAGATCCTGCACGCTGTAACCCAGGATGTCGGCATAGCGCTGGTTGACGCGCAGGAACTGGCCGGTGTCGGAATCCACCTGGGCCACCCCCACGGTAGCCTGGTTGAACAGGGCGCCAAACCGCTCTTCGCTCTCGCGCCGCGCGTCGTCGGACACCTGGGCGCGCACCAGAGCCAGGGTGCGCTGGCGCACCAGCAGCCCCACCGTGGAGGCTGCCAGCAGAGACACCAGCACACCGGCCAGCCCTGCCAGCAGCGGCAGCCGCGCCTCCTGGGGCGCCAGAAACGAGCGTGTGGGATAGAACGTGAGCTGCCAGCGCCGGTCATGCACCACCAGATCGCGTACCAGGGGCTTGGCCCCGGGCAGGCCGGGCGAAGTCTGCTCCAGCAGCGGGCGCACGGTGGTGTCACTGGTGTTGATGCGCACGGGCCCCTGGTCGGTCATGGCCACGGCGATGCCGTTCAGAAACCCCTGGCTGCCCAGGCCCTGCACCAGGTCATACACGCGCAGCGTAGAGGCCACGGCACCCACAAAACGCTGCTCGGCCGTGCCTGCGGTGGGATCGAATACCGGAACGCGAATCACGATGCCCTGGCGGTATTTTTCTTCCTGGATCAGGTCGAAAGGCGCCGACACCACGGTCTGGCCGCTGTCGCGGCTGTAGCGCATGGCCGCCAGATTGGTGGGCTGGGCGCTGATGTCCAGGCCCAGCACCGCTTCATTGCCCACCATGGGCCACAGGTACTCGGCCACAAAATACTCGGCGCGCTCGCCTGGCGGGTGGATGCGGAAGTGGGGGAAACCATCGGGCGAGAGCGAGGTGTCCACCCGCACACGGGCTTCGTAGGCTTCGCGCTCCGGGCCCGGCACCCAGCGGGTAAACGACAGGTTCCGCACCCCGGGGTAGCGCTGCCCTACCTCCATCTCGCTGGCGGCGCGCTCGAAATCCAGGCGAGACAAATGGGGGTTGGCGGTGAACAGGCCCCGCAGGCCATTGACCACTTCGGTGTGCCCGGTGATGCGCTGGCCCAGTGCATCGGAAAAAGCCCGCGCCTCCTGCACAAACCGCGCCTGGTCGATCTGTGCCATGGAATCCGACTGGTGGGCCCCGAGCCACAGGCTCAAGCCCAGCCCCAGCACGGCCACACCCAGACCGGACCACCAGTGCCGGTAGCGGCCGGGCGCAAGCGGGCCGGCCGGGAGGGGGGAACTCGGGGGAAGAGTCAGACGAATGCCTCAGCCAGGGAGCGGATTGGTGGGACGCCAGCCGGACAACACAACAGCCCGGTCAGCCACAGCGGAATGGACGCAGGATAGCGGCAAACCCGCCACAGCGGGACCAACATTTTGTTACCGCGCAAAATTCAGCCAAAAAGTACCTTCCCCGCCACACAGTCATGCCTTGGGAGCTATGAAATGATGAGCACATTTCATGACCGGTGGGTCGCGGCGGGCGGCGCAGCCACCGGATAGGGGGCGAAACGGCTGTGGTTCTCGTTCACGTCCAGCGCGCGCCCGATGGGTGGGAACGCGCGCTGCGGGCAGGCGTCGCGCTCGCACACCTTACAGCCCATGCCGATGGGCACCGCAGCCTCGGGGTTGGCGAGGTCCAGCCCGCGTGAATACACCAGCTGCGGCGCATGGCGGATGTCGCAACCCAGCGCCACCGAGAACTCCTTGCCCGGCACGCCCCAGCCGCCCCCGCCCCGCGCCACGGTGCGCGCCACCCACAGGTAGACGCGGCCGTCGGGCATGCGCGCCACCTGGGGCACGGTGCGGCCCGGCTGCGCAAAGGCCTCATACACGTTCCACAGCGGGCAGGTGCCGCCGATCTTGCTGAAGTGAAAATGCGTGGCCGACTGCCGCTTGCTGATGTTGCCCGCGCGGTCCACCCGGATGAAGAAGAACGGCACGCCGCGCGCACTGGGGCGCTGCAGGGTGGACAGGCGGTGGCACACGGTCTCGAAGCCCACACCGAACTGCTGGCCCAGCCGGTCGATGTCGTAGTGCGCCGCTTCGGCCGCCCGCAACAAGGCGGTGTAAGGCAGCACCAGCGCGCCCGCAAAGTAGTTGGCCAGGCCAATGCGCGCCAGCGCCCGGGCCTGGTCGCTTGACAGGCCTGCCGCACCGGCCAGACGCTGCAGCGCGGCCCCCTGCTCCAGAAACGCGAGTTGCGTCGCCATCTGAAACGCCCGCTGCCCCCGCTCCAGCCCCGCCGCCAGCTGCAGCACCCCGGCCTCGGCCTGGAACACGCGCTGCGCCTGCCCGGGCAGATCGGCCACATCCACCACGCGCACGCCATGGGCCGCGTGCAGGCGCTGGGCCAGCGCCTCGTCGGCGCGGCCCGGCAGCAGGCCCCAGTTGGCAGCGCACAACTCGGCGGCGTCGTCCAGTTCGGCAATGTGGTTCTGGCGGGCGAAAAAAAAGTCACGCACCTCCTCATAGGCCATGGGCGGGTGCGGTGGCAGCACGCCCTCGCCGCTGCGGTCGTTGCCCAGGGCCGCCAGCCGCTCCAGCGCCTGGCGGTGGCGCTGGTGCAGCGCCAGCAGCGTGCGCGCCACGCCGGGCATGCCTGCAGCCAGCTCGCGGATCTCGGCCAGCGACACGGCATCGCCCGCGCCCTCCCCGGCCAAGCCTGCAGGTAGATCGGCCAGCGCCTCGCGCAGGCCGGTGATGAGGCGCGCCTCATCGTCATCCGAAAAGCGCTGCACGTCCACGCCGAACACGGCGTTGATCTTGAGCAGCACGGGCACCGTGAGCGGGCGCTGGTTCTGCTCCAGCTGGTTCAGGTAACTGGCCGACAGGTCCAGCGCGCGCGCCAGCGCCACCTGGGTCATGCCGCGCTCTTCGCGCAGGCGGCGCAGGCGCACGCCCATGAAGGTTTTTTTCATTGATTCTTTCGCTGAGTCAGGGCACAAATCATTCGCAAACTTTGCAAATTGCAGAAAACATCTTCGCAATCATTCGCCAATTCAGCCCTTATCGAGGGGTGCCATTGTGCGTAAATTGCGAAGCATGACAACCCCCAGCAGCACCGTCGAATTGACGGAGATCGTCTTCCCAGCCCAGGCCAACCACTACGGCACGCTGTTTGGCGGCAACGCCCTGCAGCTCATGGCCAAGGCCGCGTTTCTGGCAGCACGCGGCGCCGCACAGCGCGACGTGGTGATGGCGGGCGTGACGGATGTGCGCTTTCTGGCCCCTGTTCCCGTGGGCCATGTGCTCACGCTGCGCGCCTGGGTCAGCCGCATCGGCCGCAGCTCGCTCACCGTGTGCGTGACCGGCCTGGCCGCCACGCTGGGCTCGCCCCAGGACGAGGTGCTGAAAGGGATTTTTGACATGGTGGCGGTGGATGCCAAAGGCCGCCCCGTTGCCATCACCACCGCCTATGCAAACCAGGAGACCGCATGACCACCACCACCGCTGAAACCCCGGGCTTCAAGCCCAAGAAGTCTGTTGCGCTCTCGGGCGTCACGGCCGGCAACACCGCCCTGTGCACCGTGGGCCGCACGGGTAACGACCTGCACTACCGGGGCTACGACATCCTCGACATTGCCGAGGTCTGCGAGTTTGAGGAGATTGCCCACCTGCTGGTGCACGGCAAGCTGCCCACGCGCGCCGAGCTGCGCGCCTATAAGGCCAAGCTCAAGGCCCTGCGCGGCCTGCCACTGAGCGTGAAGCAGGCGCTGGAGCAACTGCCCGCCGCCAGCCACCCCATGGACGTGATGCGCACCGGCGTCTCGGCCCTGGGCTGCGCGCTGCCCGAAAAGGACGACCACAACCTGCCCGGAAGCAGAGACATTGCCGACCGGCTCATGGCATCGCTCGGCTCCATGCTCCTGTACTGGCACCACTGGGCCAGCTCGGGCCGCCGCATCGAGGTGGAGACCGATGATGACTCCATCGGCGCGCACTTTTTGCACCTGCTGCATGGCGCCAAGCCCAGCGCGGCCTGGGAGCGCGCCATGCACACCTCGCTCAACCTGTATGCCGAGCACGAGTTCAACGCCAGCACCTTCACCGCCCGCGTGGTGGCGGGCACGGGCAGCGACATGTACTCCTGCATCACCGGCGCCATCGGCGCGCTGCGCGGCCCCAAGCACGGCGGCGCCAACGAGGTGGCCTTCGAGATTCAGAAACGCTACGACAGCCCCGACGAGGCTGAGGCCGACATTCGCAGGCGTGTGCAGGCCAAGGAGGTCGTGATCGGCTTCGGCCACCCGGTCTACACCGTGAGCGACCCGCGCAACATGGTCATCAAGGGCGTGGCGCGCAGCCTGTCGCACGACGCGGGCAGCACCAAGATGTTCGACATTGCCGAGCGGCTGGAATCGGTGATGTGGGAGGTGAAGAACATGTTCCCCAACCTCGACTGGTTCAGCGCCGTGAGCTACCACATGATGGGCGTGCCCACCGCCATGTTCACGCCGCTGTTCGTGATTGCACGCACCAGCGGCTGGGCGGCCCACATCATCGAGCAGCGCATTGACAACAAGATCATCCGGCCGAGCGCGAACTACACCGGACCCGAAGACCTGGCGTTTGTGCCGATCCAGGACCGCAAATAAAAATCAAGACGACCCCACACCCAGCCCCATGGTCATGAACACCCTGTATCGCAAGCAGCTGCCCGGCACGCCACTTGACTACTTTGACGCCCACGCCGCTGTCCAGGCCCTGCAACCCGGCGCCTGGGCCACCCTGCCCTACACCGCCCGCGTGTTTGCCGAAAACATCGTGCGCCGCGCCGATCCGGCCATCGTTGACGACAGCCTGCGCCAGCTCATCGAGCGCAAGCGCGACCGCGACTTCCCCTGGTACCCGGCACGCGTGGTGTGCCACGACATCCTGGGCCAGACGGCGCTGGTGGACCTGGCGGGCCTGCGCGACGCGATCGCTTCGGCCGGCGGCGACCCGGCCCAGGTGAACCCCGTGGTGCCGGTGCAGCTCATCGTGGACCATTCGCTGGCCGTGGAGTGCGGCGGCTTCGATCCCGACGCGTTTGCCAAGAACCGCGCCATCGAAGACCGCCGCAACGAAGACCGCTTTCACTTCATCGAGTGGACGAAAAAAGCCTTCGCCAACGTGGACGTGATCCCGGCGGGGAACGGCATCATGCACCAGATCAACCTGGAAAAAATGTCGCCCGTGGTCCACGCCGACCGGGGCGTGGCCTATCCCGACACCTGCGTGGGCACCGACAGCCACACCCCGCATGTGGATGCGCTGGGCGTGGTGGCCATTGGCGTAGGCGGACTGGAAGCCGAGAACGTGATGCTGGGCCGTGCCTCATGGCTGCGCCTGCCGGAGATCGTGGGCGTGCAGCTGACCGGCCAGCGGCAGGAAGGCATCACCGCCACCGACGTGGTGCTGGCGCTCACCGAATTCTTGCGCAAGGCCAAGGTGGTGGGCGCCTACCTGGAGTTCTTTGGCGAAGGTGCGGCCAAGCTCACCATTGGCGACCGCGCCACCATCTCCAACATGGCGCCCGAGTACGGTGCCACGGCGGCCCTGTTCAGCATTGACGAACAAACGCTGGAGTACCTGACGCTCACGGGCCGCGAAGCCAGCCAGGTGAAGCTGGTCGAGGCCTATGCCAAAGCCGCAGGTCTGTGGTCCGACAGGCTCCAGGGGGCTGTCTACGAACGCAGGCTCACGTTCGACCTGTCCGCCGTGGTGCGCAACCTGGCCGGCCCCTCCAACCCCCATGCCCGCGTGGCCACCGCCGAGCTGGCCGCCCGGGGCATCGCAGGCCCTTGGTCCATGCCATCGCCGGGCGAAGGCACCCTGCCCGACGGCGCTGTGGTCATTGCCGCCATCACCAGCTGCACCAACACCAGCAACCCGCGCAATGTGATCGCTGCCGCGCTGCTGGCGCGCAACGCGCGCCGCCTCGGCCTCACGCGCAAGCCCTGGGTCAAGACCTCGCTCGCGCCCGGCTCCAAGGCGGTGGAGCTGTATTTGAAGGAGGCGGGCCTGCTGGCCGACCTGGAAGCGCTGGGCTTTGGCATCGTGGCCTTTGCCTGCA
>CAYXSL010000192.1:0-8546 GCA_964466605.1 uncultured Verminephrobacter sp. | reverse complement strand
CGCCCGAAGACCTGTACCTGACCGGCTCCACGCTAGCCCAGATTCACAGCGCCGCGAAAAGCTACGCAGGCCCCGCAAGCCGCTATGTGCTGGATGGCCACCATCTTGCAGGCCGCACGCTAGGCTACCTTGCCGCCCATCCCGAGCTGGCCCCTGTTGTGCTCGACGCCTACCGGCAACTGATTGAGCGCCTTCTGAGCGAGTTGGCGAGCGTGGAGGGCACCTTGACCCGCGTGATGTGCCACGGCGACACGCACGGCTTCAACAACCATGTGACTACCGATGCCGATGGTGTGCAGCGCGCCGCCTTCTTTGACTTTGACGACGCCGGGCCAGGGTTCCTGGCCTATGACCTCTGCGTTCTGTTGTGGTCGAACCTGCCTCGCAAGGCTCCCATGGAGCCCGACGAAGCCTTGCTCAAGCGCTGGCAGCAGTACTTGGCCGGCTACCGCGCAGGGGGCGGCCGTGTCACCGATGCCGACCTCGCAGCCGTGCCGCTCTTCCTGCAGTTGCGGCATCTGTGGAACATGGGGGAGGGCGTGGCGCGCATCCACCACTGGGGCGCCAACATGATGTCTGCCGACTGGATCAAGAAGCAGCTTGATGTGATGGCCGCTTGGGCCCGGCTGCAATTGCCCAACGCCTGATGTTCCCTTGCCCCGCAAGGGCGCTAGGCTCTGCACCCACTTGCAGCGCCAGTTTGGCTATACCGCCGGATAAGCCCCCGTGCCCCCCGGCCACGCCGTCAGCACCTCATAGCCGCTGTCCGTCACCGCCACCATGTGCTCCCACTGGGCGGAGAGCGAGCGGTCCTTGGTCACCACCGTCCAGCCATCTGCCAGCTCCTTGGTCTCGCGCTGGCCTGCGTTCAGCATGGGCTCGATGGTGAACACCATGCCCGCCTCCAGTCGCAGGCCCTGGCCGCGCCGTCCGTAGTGCAGCACCTGGGGCTCGTCGTGGTACACGGTGCCAATGCCGTGGCCGCAGTACTCGCGTACCACGCTGAAGTTCTCGCGCTGCGCCACCGTGGCAATGGCGTGGCCCACGTCGCCCAGCGTGGCACCGGGTTTCACCGTGCGGATGCCCGCGCACAGCGCCTCGTACGTGGTGCGCACCAGGCGCTGGGCCAGCACGCTGGGTGTGCCCACGCAGAACATGCGGCTGGTGTCGCCATACCAGCCGTCTTTTTCCACCGCCACATCGATGTTCACGATGTCGCCCTTCTTCAGCATCTGCTGGGGCGAAGGGATGCCGTGGCACACGACATGGTTCACCGAGGTCAGCACCGTCTTGGGGTAGCCCAGGTAGCCCACATTGGCAGGCCGCGCGCCCTGCACGTTCACGATGTGGTCGTGGCACAGGCGGTCCAGCGCGTCGGTGGTCACGCCCGGAACCACATGCGGCTCGATCATCGCCAGCACCTCGGCCGCCAGTTGCGCCGCACGGCGCGCCATCACCAGTTCTTCGGCCGAGCGGATCGGCACTCCACGGTCAGCGCGGGCCATCAGTGAGGCTGCTTTCTGGCGCGTGCGGTGGGGGCGGCAGCGGCAGGCGTAGCAGGCTTGCTGTCCAGCTCGCCCCGCGCCGCCAGCGCCACATCCAGCCCGCCCGCCAGCTCGGCCCGCACCAGCATCTGGCAAATCTCGCGGTGGTCCAGGTCGGGGTACATCTCGGCCAGCATGCCAACACGCATCCAGTGCTCGGCCTGGGAGTTGATGGAACGGCTCAGCGCCGTGCTGGCCAGACGCAGGTTTTCGTGCATCTGGTCGGAAATTTTGACTATGCCCATGAGTGTGAATATATGAAATGTATGTGAATTGTAATCGTTTTGTTTATTCTTGCTTGCCCGCCTGCCTGGGCGTGATGCGGTGGTGGGAATGTCGCAATCTCGCGAGCCGCGCGCCGGGCACGACGGTACGGGGCTTCCTGGAGCACGGGTTTTGATAAAATAAGAACGATTCGCATTCAAAAAACAATTTCGGCTCGTTCCTGGAGCCGCAGGGCAAAAGGGGAATTTCTTGGCCGTCACCAGGGTCGTGCTGCGCGGATATGTCAGTGCCCGTACGCCAGCCATCGCGGTGGGTTGCGGGCCTGGCAGGTGGTTGGGGCGCGCTGCGGCGATGGGCCGGGGTGGCGCCATGGGGGCCGTTCAATGAGCCTGGCAACCGCGCTGGTTCAGCATTACGACGAACTGGTCCATCACTTGCGCCGCCGCTTTGGGGACCAGGGGTTCGCGCGGGAAGTGGTGCATGACGTTTGCGTGCGCATCCTGGCCGAACCGCCGCAGGAGGTGGTGCACACGCCCCAGGCCTTTTTGCGGCGCTTGTCGGTGGATCTGGCGATCGACCGCCATCGGGTCGAGGTTGGCCGGCGCGCCTGGGTAGAGAGTGTGGCCGACCTGCCCGAGGCGGAGGCGCCTGGTGCCTCCCCCGAGGCGCAACACGCTGTCCAACAGGCACTGGCTGCACTCACCCGCGCCATTGAAAATCTGCCTCCGCGCTGCCGCGATGTGTTCATCCTGCACAAGCTGCACGATGTGCCGCAGGAGGAAATTGCCATACGCCTCGGTATCTCGCGCAACATGGTGGCGCAGCACATCATGCGAGCCATGCACGGTATTCGGCCGGTGCTGCAGGCCACCCTGGGCTGAAACACCATGCGCCCTTTGCCCACTCCCCACCCCACGCCGGCAGATTCGCGCTCGGCATCGCCCGAGGAACCTTTGAAAGCCGAATCACTGGACCGCTACAAGGCAGCGCTGCGCAGCCACTTCCCCGGCCCCGAAGAGATTTACCGCGCGGCCGAGCAGCGCCGGCGCACCCGCCGGGCTGGCGCTGCGGTGGCTGTCGTGGCCGCATTGGCCACCAGCCTGTGGATCGTGGACCCCGTCTACCGCAGCGAGACCTACACCACCGCAGTCGGCGAGACACGCACCCATGCGCTGGCCGACGGTAGCACCGTTGCGCTCAACACCGGCAGTGCCCTGGATGTGCAATGGCGCTTGCGATCTCGCCGTCTGCACCTGGCGCGCGGCGAGGCGATGTTCCGTGTGGCCCATGGCGTGCGGGAGTTCGTCGTGCACACCCCGGGGGCCAGCGTCCGCGACATCGGCACCGCCTTCAACGTGCGGCTGGATAGGGCGGACAAGACGCCAGGCGCCACCGTGACCGTGGCGGAAGGCGCTGTGGAAGTGCGCGCGGGCCCTGAAGCGGCAGTGCTCACCACCGGTCAGACGGCCTTTGCGGGGGCTACCGGCCTGAGCACCCCCCGCACCGCAGACCTGGAGCCGCTCACCGCCTGGCAGCGCGGCAGGCTGGTGTTTGACGGCACGCCGCTGGACCGGGCGGTAGAGGAGATGCGCCGCTACCACAGGGCCCCGATCGTGCTGGACATCCCCGATGCCCAGGTGGCGGACTTGCGCCTGTCGGGTGAATTCGACCACCAACGTATCGACACGCTGCTGGAGCTGTTGCCCACCGTCTTGCCCGTGCGGCTGCGGCGACTGCCTGATGGGCAGGCAGTCATCTCAGCCCATACCGGCCGGGGGCCGGAAAAGACCTGGAGCAGGTGACAGGGGAGAGGCGCTCAGAGGCCTCTGCACACATCACCTGTAGCGGCTTGCCGCCCGGTTTCGCCCTCATCCCATGGGCTGCACCGCGCACCGCAGCCATCCCGCCAAGGCCGCTGCGCTAGCCCCGGGAGATCGTCGCCAGGGTCCAAGAGAGTCGGAATAAAAAAAACTTCTGGGCGACCTCAACAACGGCCCCCGCTCATTCGGCTGACTCCTGAGCCCCTTTTTTCATTTCTTCAGGTTTCTTACAGGAGTCACCCGCATGCATCGCAATCACGCGTTCCGTCCCCTTCCTGGTTTGCGCCCGCACCGGGCGGCGCTGGCTGTGGGGCTTCTGCTGGCCGCCAGCGTCTTTGCCCAGCCAGTGCCCAAGACCATCGATATTGCATCCCAGCCTCTGGACAAAGCCATCGCGGCGCTGGCTCGCCAGACGGGCGCACAGGTCGTGTATTCCACCGCCCTGGCCGAGCAAAAGACAGCACCGGCCGTGCGTGGCACGCTCACAGCGCGCGAGGCGCTGCAACAACTCCTGGTCGGCTCGGGTCTGGTGCTGCGGGCACGCGATGAGCAAACCTTCAGCGTGGTGCGCGCCGAGCAGCAGGCCCTGTTGCCAACGGTCACCGTTCAGGCTGGCGCAGAGCAGTCCACCGGCACCGGGCCCCTGTACGGCTATAGCGCCCGCCTCAGCGCCAGCGCTGCCAAGATGGACACGCCGCTGCTGGAAACGCCGCAGTCGATCGTCATCGTCGGCGCGGAACAGATTGCCGACCAAAAGGCCACCAGCATTACCGAGGCCCTGGCGTATGCCCCGGGCGTGATGGCCGACCCCGGCTATGCGAACTCCTACGACGTGCTCTACAGCCGGGGCTTTCGGTTGCAGGACGGCAATGGTGGTGTCTACCGCGATGGCTTGAAGCTCGGCGGCTCGGGCTGGGCCACGGGCCAGCAAGAACCCTATGGTCTGGAGCGCATTGAGCTTCTCAAGGGCGCGGCGTCGGTACTGTATGGCGCCACCGCTCCGGGTGGGGTGCTCAACGTTGTCACCAAGCAGCCGCAGCAAGATCATGTGAACGAAGTGATCGTGGAAGGGGGCAACTACCAGCACCGGTCGCTGGCCGCCGACCTGGGCGCGAAGCTGTCCGACGACTGGACTGGCCGGCTGGTGCTGCTGGCCCGCAATGCCGACACGGTGGTCAACCACATCCCGAACAACACGCGCTATGTCGCACCCTCGCTGCGGTGGACGCCGAACGCGGACACGTCGCTGACATTGCAGGCCCATCACGTCGAACGCCGCACTGCTTACATCTGGGGCGTGCCGGCCGAGGGTTCGCTGTTGCCCAGCCCGTACGGCAAACTGCCGCGTGAGCGTTTCGTTGGCGAGCCTAGCTTCGACCACCAGGACACCACGCAATCTTCGTTTGGCTGGCTGCTGACGCACAAGATGGCCGAAGGGGTCAGCCTGCATCACGGCTTGCGCTGGATTGACAGCGAAAACCATATCGGCTTCACCAACCTGCGTGGTCCTGACGCCGCAGACCCGCGGGTTTACCGGCGCCGCAGCTTTGACGAGCTGGAAACCACACGCGGCCTGAGCGCAGACACCCGTTTGCAGGCCGAGTTCGACGCCGCAGGCATGCGCCACAAGGCCGTGGCGGGTTTCGATCTGTCCAACCACCGTATCGGCAGCAAGTGGCAAATGGCGAGCCTGGCGCCGCTCAACCTCTTTGACCCCGTGTACGGAGCAGCGCCCGGCGCCTTTGCGCTGGCGTTTGACGACCGCGAGCACCAGCGCCGCGTAGGCTTTTATGTGCAAGACCAGATCAAGTTCGGCGCATTGACGGCACTGGCAGGCCTGCGCCGCGACGAGGTGAACAGCACCCTCAATGGCGAATCCGAGAAAACCGGCGCCACCACGGGCCGTATCGGGCTGGTCTGGGAGGTGGCGCCTGGCGTTGCGCCCTTCGCCAGCTGGAGCCAGAGCTTTGAGCCCGTCAGTGGCACGGACAACGATGGCCAGCGCTACAAGCCGACGCGTGGAGAGCAGGCCGAGCTGGGCATCCGGTGGCAGCGCGGCGCGTTCATGGCTTCGGCCGCCGTGTTCGACCTGACCCAGACCAACGTGCTCAAGAACCGGCCGGGCCTGGACAAATCGGTGCAGACCGGCGAGGTGCACTCGCGCGGGCTGGAACTCGAAGCCAAGGGACCGATCGCCCGCAACATGCAGCTGATCGCCTCGTATGCCTACACCAACGCCAAGACAGCCAGAAGCGAGAGCACGAGCGAGATCGGCCAGCCGGTGAGTTCCCAGCCACGCCACCAGGCGGCGCTGTGGGCGCGCTTCGACCATGTGTTCACCCCGGGCTTGCAGTTTGGTGTCGGAGCACGGTATGTCGGCAGCACCTCGGACTGGGGCGGCACGGGCGCGGGCGTTCCGTCCTTCACCACGCTGGATGTGCTCGTTGGCTACACCACCGGGCCGTGGACCGTGCGCCTGAACATCAACAACCTCGCCGACAAGACCACGCTGCTGTGCAATGGCGGCTGGTGTGCCTATGGCGACGGGCGCCGGGCCACGGCCTCGGTGGCCTACCGGTGGTAGGCCCACAGCGATCGCGTCGAGCGCGATGAAGGCCTCCCTTCGCGCCCATATCGCCCTGTTCCACCGCTGGGCGGGCCTCGCGCTGGCCGGCTTCCTGTTGCTGGCCGCGTTGACGGGGACGCTGCTGGTCTGGTACGAAGAACTGGACGCCTGGGTCAGCCCGCACCTGCTGCGTGTGGTTCCGCCCACGCCGCAATCGCCCTTGCTGGACCCTCTGGAACTGCGCCAGAAGGTGCAGCTCCAGTACCCGGGCGCCTACGCCGCAATGGCGCCTTTGCAGCAGACGCCGGGGCACGCGGTGGTCGTGCGGTTGTTCGGGTTGCCCTCTGCGGCAGGCCAGTTGAAGCAACTTCCCAACGACCAGGTCTTCGTGAATCCGTACACCGGCGAGGTGCTGGGCGAGCGCAAATGGGGCGACATCGCCCAAGGCATGAAGAACCTGCTGCCCTTCATTTATCGCTTGCACTATTCATTGGCACTGGACACGGCTGGCGAAACCCTGCTGGGCATCGCCGCCTTGCTCTGGACCGTGGACTGCTTTGCCGGTGCCTGGCTCACTCTGCCAGCGCCCACGCGCGACAACTCGGCGCGGCAGCCCCCTCCGTGGCTGCTGCGCTGGTGGCCGTCGTGGAAGCTGCGCTTGCGGCATGGCACCTACAAGCGCAACTTCGACCTGCACCGTGCCGCAGGCTTATGGGTGTGGGCCATGCTGTTCGTGCTGGCCTGGAGCAGCGTGGCCTTCAACTTGCACAACGCGATCTATGACCCGGTGATGCGGACCCTGTTCGCCCACCAGGCCGACGGGCCAAGCCAGGTCCAGCCTCCTCAGCCCAGAATGACTCCGAAGCTGGACTGGGCTGCCGCCCGCGAAACCGGGCGGCAGCTGATGGCCGCGCAGGCCCGCGCGCATGGCTTCACCATGCTCAACGAGACCTTGCTGGTGCACGACCCGCGCCGTGGCCCGCACGGCGCTTGGCGCTACCAGGTACGCAGCAGCCGCGACATCCGCGACCGGTGGGGCAGCACGCAGGTCATCTTTGATGCCGATACCGGCGAGCTGCTGCAAGTCTGGTTGCCCACAGGAGCCGCTGCCGGCGACACCATTCGCACTTGGCTGACCAGCCTGCACATGG
Organism: uncultured Verminephrobacter sp.; assembly: GCA_964466605.1. GTDB lineage: Bacteria > Pseudomonadota > Gammaproteobacteria > Burkholderiales > Burkholderiaceae_C > Acidovorax. The sequence goes on along the minus strand of CAYXSL010000192.1, from coordinate 1,240 downwards.
CTGCGCTGTGGGGTACGCCCTTACGTTTGTTTATGACGGGCATGGGCCTGGCGGTGGCCCTGCTGAGCGTCACCGGCGTGTGGATATGGGCACGCAAACGCCAGGGCAGGGCCGCACACCACGCACGCAACCGCGCTGCCGCAGCGCTGGAAGGTGAGTGAGGGCGTCATTTCAGGGGTGGCGCAGCGTGCCGTGATGGATTGGGTGGCTGTTTTGCCGGATGGCGGCCGAAGCGTTTGCCCGTTTGCTAGCTCAGGCCGAACTTCCGGACCCGGTATGCCATCGTCGCCCGGCTGATCCCCAGCAGCCGCGCCGCGAGCGCCACATTCCCCCTTGCACTCTGCAGCGCCTGCCGCAGCATCTGCTCTTCCGCCTGGTGCAGCGGTGCCACCGCCGGCGCAGCGGCAGCCGTTAGCCCCGTACCGCCCCGCGCACTTGCTGTTGCAGCGGCTTGCGGAACCTGCATCGCAGCAGCCCCCACACCCACCAACCCCTGCGCATGCAGCGTCCCCCCGCTGTTGCCCTGCAAGTGCAGCGACATCACCCCGCCGCCGCTTTGTTCACCGCCCGCAAACAGATGGTGCGGCTCAATCGGTTCGCCGTCCGTCGCCAAGATCACCGCCCGTTCAATCAGGTTCTGCAACTCGCGGATGTTGCCGGGGAAGGGGTAGTGAAACATCGCCTTCACGGCCGCCTGGCTAAAGCCGGGCACCTGCCGCTGGTGCTTGCGCTGGTAGTGGGCCAGGAAGTGGCTCATCAGCAGCGGGATGTCGTCGCGCCGGTCACGCAGCGGGGGTAGGTGGATGGGGAAGACGTTGAGGCGGTAGAACAGGTCTTCGCGGAACGTGCCTTCGCGCACGGCTTGGCGCAGTTCCACGTTGGTGGCGGCCACCAGGCGCACGTCCACGCGCACGGTGCGGGTGCCGCCCACGCGCTCTACCTCGCCTTCTTGCAGGGCGCGCAGCAGCTTGCCCTGGGCCACCAGGCTCAGCGTGCCGATTTCGTCTAGGAAGAGGGTGCCGCCGTGTGCGCGCTCAAACCGGCCGGGGCGCGATGTGCCGGCGCCGGTGTAGGCGCCGCGCTCCACGCCAAAGAGTTCGCTCTCCACCAGCGTCTCGGGAATGGCCGCGCAGTTGATGGCCACAAACGGCCGCCCGCGCCGCCCGCTGAGCCGGTGCAGGCCGCGCGCCACCAGCTCCTTGCCGCAGCCCGAATCGCCCAGCAGCATCACGCTGGCCGA
>CAYXSL010000191.1:0-8585 GCA_964466605.1 uncultured Verminephrobacter sp. | reverse complement strand
GTGGAAATCGACTCCGCCGTGGTCGATGGCAAGCAGAGCGTGATCCTGCCGCAGGTGACTTTCGGTATTGCGGTCCGTATGGCTGTCATGTCCATCGTTGCTGGTAACGAAGCATGACGCTTGGAATGAATGCTCCTGTTTTCATAGCTGCTAGCGCATGCCAGATGCGCGGAGGCAGCCAATTTGGCTTGAAATCATGAAGATACTGATCCAGAACGGCCGCCTGATCGACCCCGCTTCGGGCCTCGACCAGACCTGCGACATCGCCATCGCTGCGGGACGCATCGTCGGCGTGAACCGCGTGCCACCCGACTTCGCGCCCAAGCGCGTGGTGGATGCCACGGGCTGCATCGTGCTGCCCGGCCTGGTGGACCTGGCCGCGCGCCTGCGCGAGCCTGGCCACGAGCACGAAGGCATGCTCGAATCCGAGATGGCCGCGGCCGTGGCCGGGGGCGTGACCAGCCTGGTCTGCCCGCCCGACACCGACCCCGTGCTCGACGAGCCCGGCCTGGTGGAAATGCTCAAGTTCCGCGCCGAGAAGCTGCACCAGTCGCGCCTGTTCCCGCTGGGCGCGCTCACCCGCAACCTGGCGGGCGAAGTGCTCACCGAAATGGCCGAGCTGACCGAATCCGGCTGCGTGGGCTTTGGCCAGGCCGAGGTGCCGCTGGCCAGCACCCAGGTGCTGCAGCGCGCGCTGCAGTACGCCGCCACCTTTGGCTACACCGTCTGGCTGCGCCCGCAAGAGATGCACCTGGGCAAAGGCGTGGCCGCCAGCGGCCCGCTGGCCACGCGCCTGGGCCTGTCGGGCGTGCCCGTGGCGGCCGAGACGATTGCGCTGCACACCATCTTTGAACTGCTCAAGACCACGGGCGCCCGCGTGCACCTGTGCCGCATCAGCAGCGCTGCGGGGGTTGAGCTGCTGCGCCGCGCCAAGGCCGAGGGCCTGAAGGTCACGGCCGACGTGAGCATCAACTCGCTGCACCTCACCGACGTGGACATCGGCTTCTTCGACAGCCGCGCGCGCCTGTCGCCGCCGCTGCGCCAGCAGCGCGACCGCGACGCACTCAACGCCGCGCTGGCTGACGGCACCATCGACGCCCTGGTGTCCGACCACAACCCGGTCGATGAAGACGCCAAGACCCTGCCGTTTGCCGAGGCCGAACCCGGCGCCACGGGGCTGGAGCTGCTGCTGTCGCTCGCGCTCAAGTGGTCGCAGGACAGCGGCGTGCCCCTGCAGCGTGCGCTCGCCTGCGTCACGTCCGAACCCGCGCGCGTGCTGGGCAGCGCCCTGGGCACGCTGCAGGCCAGCGTGGGCCAGATCGTGGAAGGCGGCGTGGGCGACCTGTGCATTTTTGATCCTCAGGCCGCGTGGACCGTGCAGGCCGACGCGCTGCGCAGCCAGGGCAAGCACACGCCGTTCTCCGGCTACGAACTGCCGGGCCGCGTGCGCATGACGCTCGTCGGTGGCCAGGTCGCGTTTGACCGGGGCTGAGGTGGTGTGGCGCTGCGAGGCCCTGCGGTGAAGTCTTTGCGTGCCTGCTGGCGCCTGCTGCGCCTGCTGGGCCACATCGTCAAAGGGCTGGCCATCGTGGCGCTGCGTTTTCCTGCGCTGTCGCCGGACCAGCAGCACGCCCGCGTGCAGGCGTGGTCGCTGGAGCTGCTCGCACACGCGGGCATCCGCCTGCGCATCCTGGGTCAGCCGCCCGTGGCCGGGCCGGTGATGCTGGTGGCCAACCACATCTCGTGGCTCGACATCCCGGTGATGCACGCGGCGCGGCACTGCCGTTTTGTCTCCAAATCCGACGTGCAGGGCTGGCCGCTGATCGGCACCCTGGCCACGGCGGCCGGCACGCTCTACATCGAGCGCAGCTCGCGCCGCGACGCGCTGCGCATGGTGCGGTCCATGCAAGAGGCGCTGGCGCGTGGCGAGGTGCTGGCCGTGTTCCCCGAAGGCACCACGGGCGACGGGCGCGAGATGCTGCCCTTCCATGCCAACCTGCTGCAGGCCGCCGTGGCCGCGCAGGCGCCGGTGCAGCCCGTGGGCCTGCGCTTTGCCGACCAGGCCACGGGCGCCACCAGCTTCGCGCCCAGCTACATCGGCGACGAGACCCTGGTGGGCTCGATCTGGCGCACGCTCAGCGCCCCGCCCATCGAGGCCGTGGTGCACTACGGCCAGCCCGAGCTGGCGGGCGAGCGCGACCGGCGCACCTGGACGCAGCACCTGCATGACACCGTCGATCAATTGCGCAAGGCCTGAGCCACTTCGCCGAGGCGCTGTGCGCCTCCAGGTGGGGCTGCCACACCGCGTTTCTGCGCGCAAAAGCGTGCATATTGCACGTTTGTGGTCGCTCAGGCCGCTTGTACGTTCCCAACGCCGCGCCGTTTCCCTTTATCGTCCGCGTTTTTCGGCCAGGCCGTGCATGCAGATGCGTCGGCAGGCCTACGACACTGCCGGGAGGGCACCATGAACCTGATTGAGCGCGCCAAGCGCATTCTTCTGCAACCCAAGGACACCTGGGCCACCATCGATGGCGAGAGCACCGATGTGGCCACGCTGTTCACGCGCTATGCGATGGTCCTCGCGGCCATTCCTGCTGTGTGCGGTTTCATCGGCATGTCGCTGATCGGCTTGGGGGGCTTTGGCGTCACCATCCGTGTGCCCTTTGTCTCGGGCCTGGTGAACATGGTGGTGTCCTACGGGCTCAGCCTGGTGGGCATTTTTGTACTGGGTCTCATCATCGATGCCTTGGCGCCCACCTTTGGCGGCCAGAAGAACCAGATCCAGGCGCTGAAGGTGGCGGTGTATGCCAGCACCGCAGCCCTGCTGGGTGGCATCTTCAGCCTGCTGCCCGCGCTGTCCATGCTGGGGCTGCTGGCGGCGCTGTACTCCATCTACCTGCTCTATACGGGCCTGCCCGTGCTCATGCGCAGCGCGCCCGAGAAGTCGGTGGGCTACACCGTGGTGGTCATCATTGCCGCCATCGTGATGGGCGTGGTCATCGGTGCCGTCGGCGCGCTGTTCATGCCGCGCAGCGGGGCGCTGCTGGGCGGCGCCGGGGCCCCGGCCATCACCATGAACACGCCCGGCGGCAAGGTGTCCATCGACACGGCCGGCCTGGAAGTCGCGGGCAAAAAGATGGAAGAAGCCGCCCGCAAGATGGAAGAGGCCCAGAAAAGCCAGGACCCCGCCGCGATCGCTGCTGCCACGGGCGACGCCGCCAAGGCCGCTGCGGGTTTGCTGGGCGGTGGCCAGGCCATTGCGGCGCAGGCGCTCAAGGCCGCCCTGCCCGAGAAGCTGGCGGGCCTGCCCCGCACTGGTTTTGACGTGCAGGACGGCGCGGCCCTGGGCCTGCCCACCAGCCAGGCCAGCGCGGAGTATGGCAACGACGACAAGCAGCTGCGCCTGGAGATCGTGGACATCGGCGGCCTGGGCCAGATGGCAGCGATGGCCATGGGCATGGCCCAGGGCGAAAAGGAAGACCAGACGAGCGCCGAGAAGACCTGGCAGGAAGGCGGCCGCACGCTGCACACGCGCTACGAGAAGGACGGCAGCCATGCCGAGTTCAAGACCATCCTCAAAAACGGCCTGGTGGTCAGCCTCGAAGGCGACAAGATCGGCGTGAAGGAACTGCGGAGCCTGATGTCGCAGCTGGACCTGAACGGGCTGGAGGGTCTGCAGCGCAAGGGCAAGTCCTGATCTCGCAGCGACTGTGGTTTCGCGCTGGAAGGCCGACGGATGTCGGCCTTTTTCTTTCTCGCAGGCAGCCCGGTGGCTGGAGCCGCTGGCGATAGACTGGCCTCGGCCATTCATCGCTCCCTACTTGCCCATGCCACCCCTGTCCTTGTACCAACGCGCCGTGGGCCCTGGGTACCAGCGGCTGGCGCCCGCGCTGGCGCGGTTTCATGGCGTTTCAGGCCCGCACCGGGGGGTGGGTCAGGTGCAGGTCGGGCCGTTGTGCCACCTGCATGCTGCCTGCGCCCGAGCACAGGGCGCGGTTTCAGGATCAGGATGTAGGTCTTTGATTGCTATTAAAACAATAGCTTTCGCAGCATGATGGACGCGCGGTAAGCCCTGTTTTTATTCAAATTTTGGTGCGGATTCGCGGGGAAAGGTGACCACATGGTCCACCTGGGCGCGGATGCCGATCCACTCGCCCAGCGCGTGGTCGTGGTGGCTGGGCACGTGGGCCAGCAGGGTGTGGCCGCTGGCCAGGCGCAGCGTGTACAAAAACTCCGAACCCCGGAACGACTTGCGCACGATCTGCGCCTGCACCGGTGCGTGGTCGTCGTGCACGATGTCGTCGGCACGCAGCAGCACGTCGCAGGCGCCGCCGGGGTAGCTGCTGGGCAGCGGGCATTCGTCCAGGTCGGTCAGCTCGCCCAGGGGCGTTTGTGCCACCACGTTGTCGCCGCGCTGCTCCAGCGTGGCGGGGGCGAACACGCCGTGGCCGATGAAGTCGGCCACGAAGCGCGTGGCAGGGCGGTGGTAGAGCGTGTAAGCGTCATCCCACTGGTGCAGGTGGCCTTCGTGCATCACGCCGATCACGTCGCCAATCGCAAAGGCCTCGAACTGGTCGTGCGTGACGAACAGGGCCGTGGCGCCCGCGGCCTTCAGGATGCCGCGCACCTCGTGCGCCAGGCGCTCGCGCAGGTCCACGTCGAGGTTGGAAAAAGGCTCGTCCAGCAGCATGAGCTGGGGGCGCGGCGCCAGCGCACGCGCCAGGGCCACGCGCTGCTGCTGGCCGCCCGAGAGTTCGTGCGGAAAGCGGTGCTCGCTGCCCTCCAGGCCCACCAGCTGCAGCACCTCGGCCACGCGCGCGGCCTGCTCGGCCCGGGGCAGCTGGTGGATGCCAAAGGCCACATTGCGGCCCACCGAGAGGTGCGGGAACAGTGCGTAGTCCTGGAACACCATGCCAATGCGCCGCTCTTCGGGCGGTACGCTCAGCTGGGCGCTGCTGACCACGCTCTGGGTCAGGCGGATCTCCCCGCCCGTCACGGGCTCCAGCCCGGCCACCGCGCGCAGCAGCGTGGTCTTGCCACAGCCCGAGGGGCCGATCAGCACCCCGATGTCACCGGCTTTCAGGCTGAGCGTGACGCCTTGCACGGCGGCTTGTGCGCGGCCCGCGTAGCGCACTTCGAGTTGGGAGACCTCAAGAAACATGCCCCGATTCTAGGTGGGCAGGGGCGAATGCTTAAAATTCGCATTTGCATTCCTGAGCGTTGTCGGGGCCGGGCCCTGGCAGTGGGCGTGCGCTTCTCCTCTTTGCCGAGCCCATTGCCTTGCGCCGCACGCCTTTCGCCTTTCGCACCCTTCCCCTGGTCCTGTTTGCTGGCTTTCTGGCCTTGCCGGTGCTGGCCGTGCTCGCATCGTGGCTGCCCTGGTCGCCTGCCGGGCAGGGTGATGCGCAGGCGGGCGCCATCCTGCGCGAGATGGCCGCGACGGTGCTGCCCGGCTATGTGTGGACCACGCTGTGGCTGAGCGTGCTGGTGGCCCTGGGGGCGGCCCTGGTGGGCACCCTGACGGCAGCGGCCGTGACGCTGTTCGAATTTCCGGGCCGCCGCACCTTTGAATGGCTGCTGCTGCTGCCGCTGGCCATGCCCGCCTATGTGACGGCGTATGCCTACACCGACTTCCTTCAGTTCAGTGGCCCGCTGCAGGTGGGCCTGCGCAACACCTTCGGGCTGGAAGGCCGCCTGCTGCCCGAGGTGCGCAGCCTGGGCGGCGCCGTGTGGGTGTTCATCTTCTCGCTGTATCCCTATGTGTATTTGCTGGCGCGCACGGCGCTGGGCGAGCGCGCCGCACACCTCATGGAGGCCGCCCGCCTGCTGGGCGCACCGCTGCCGCGCCGCATCCGCGCCGTGGCGCTGCCGCTGGCGCGCCCGGCGGTGGCCGCGGGTGTGGCGCTGGTGCTGATGGAGACCCTGGCCGACTTCGGCGTCGCCAGCTACTTTGGCATCCAGACTTTCACCACGGGCATCTACAAGGCCTGGCTCTCGATGGACAACCGCCTGGCGGCCGCGCAGCTGGCCACCATGCTGCTGGTGGTGGTGATGGCGCTGCTGCACCTGGAGCACCGCGCGCAGAAGCGCATGCGTTTTGCCGCTGGCGGCGGGCGTGCGGGTTCGGCCGAGGCGCAGCCGCTGGCACTGCGCGGCGCGCGCCTGTGGGCCGCCTGGGTGGTGTGTGCGGTGCCGGTGCTCATGGGCTTTGTGGCGCCGGTGGTCTTCATGCTGCGCCCGCTGGCGGCCGACTGGTCGGTGCTGCCGTGGGAGCGGTTCATGGAATGGGCCTGGCACAGCGTGCGCCTGGGTGGCATCACCGCCGTGCTGGCCGTGGCCATCGCGCTGGCGCTGGCCTTTGCGGTGCGCCGCCAGCCCGATGCCGTGACGCGCGGCGTGGTGCAGCTGGCCAGCGTGGGCTATGCGGTGCCGGGTGCCGTCATCGTGGTGGGCCTGTTGCTGCCCGTGGGGTGGTTGCAGGCGGCCCTGCCGCAATGGGGCGTGGGGGCGCTGGTCACGGCCACGGCGGCGGGCATTGTGTGGGCCTACCTGGTGCGCTTTTGCGCGGTGGCCCTGCAGTCCATGCAAAGCGGCTACGCGCGCATTCCGCTCAGCCTGGACGACTCGGCCCGCATGCTGGGCACGGGCAGTGCAGGCCTGCTGGCACGTGTGCACTGGCCGCTGCTCAAGCGCTCCACCGCGGCGGCCGCGCTGCTGGTGTTTGTGGACGTGATGAAGGAGCTGCCCGCCACCATGGTGCTGCGCCCCTTCAACAGCGACACCTTGGCCGTGGTGGCCTACCAGCTTGCGCGCGACGAGCGCCTGGGGGAGGCTGCGCTGCCGTCCCTGGCGCTGGTGGCCGTGGGGCTGGTGCCGGTGATTCTGCTGAGCCGGACCTTGCGTAGCCGGTAGCGGGGTTGCCCTCTGCGACCTGGGCGCGCCTTTGCGGTGGCGGGCGCAAAAAAGCCGCCTAGCGGCGGCTGGGAGCGCAGGCGGCGGTGAATGCCGCTGCGGCGCTCACTCGCTCCAGTCGGAGTGCTTTTCGCACAGCTTGTTGGTTTCCTTGCCCTTGCGGGTCTCTGCGAACCGCACCAGATTGCCCTTGAAGTCGTCGGGCGTTTCGTTCCACATGCAGGTGCACCAGGCCTGGGCCTTGGTCTGGCCCCGCACGGGGCTGGGTTCGTTGCCGCCCTCGTACAGGCGGTCGGCATACACGAGGCACTGTGCGTACTGGGTGTCGCCGATCGGTGGGCGGTTGTATCCGCCCTGGGCCATAGCGGTGCCGCCAACGATCAGGGTCAGCAACCCGGCGGTGAAGGTGAGGTGGTTTTTCATGGGGTGTTGGTAGGCCGGTGTAGGTGCAAAGCCGCCAAATCCACGCTGCATGCGAGGATTGACGTAAGTAAGTGTATCGACGGGCTACCTGGGTGTGAACACTTTTCGGCGCAAGCTGCGCCGGCGCGCGCAGGCCGCAACCCGGCCCCCTGTGCCATGCCACCACCCGCGTCACGGTTTTCGGGGCCCTGAGCAGCACATTCCACAGCGGCCCGTATGCCGGCAAGGTCCCCCGGCCCCGCCGTGCAGCCAGCGGCAGCCCCTGCCCATGGCGCGCGATGCTGGCGGAGGGCCGCCCAGGCTGCGCTCAGGCGAGTGCGGGGAGAGGGGGAGAGGGGGGGCTCCGCTTCGCCCCTGTGCGCGCATTTCGTTTGCTATCAATTGCATAGCTGCCGAGGCCCGGTGATAGCGCGGAAAGCCCCTTTTTTCGTGTTTTTTGCACCCACCGCAGACCCCTCGGTGGGTTGCGGCCGCAGCTTTACGCCTGCGTGTACGCAGTCTTCACCGTGGTGTAGAACTCCGCCGCGTAGCGCCCTTGCTCACGGGGTCCGTAGCTGCTGCTCTTGCGGCCGCCGAACGGCACGTGGTAGTCCACGCCCGCCGTGGGCAGGTTCACCATCACCATGCCGGCTTGCGCGTGGCGCTTGAAGTGCGTGGCGTGCTTGAGGCTGGTGGTGGCGATGCCGCTGGCCAGGCCGAAGGGCGTGTCGTTGGCCAGGGCCAGCGCTTCGTCGTAGTTCTTCACGCGCTGCACGCTCACCACGGGGCCGAAGATCTCTTCGCGGTTGATGCGCATGCCGGGCGTGGTCTCGGTGAACAGGGCGGGGCGCAGGTAGTAGCCGGGGGCGCCGTCGGCGTTCTTCTCCAGGGCTTCGCCGCCGAAGGCGAGCTTGGCGCCTTCCTGCTGGCCGATGGCTATGTACTCCAGGTCCTGCGCCAGCTGGCGGTCGTCCACCACGGGGCCGATGTCGGTGCCGGCCTTGCGCGCGTCATCCACCTTCAGGGTCTTCATCTTCTCGACCATGGCGGCTACGAAGCGGTCGTGGATGCCTTCGGTCACGATCACGCGGCTGCTGGCGGTGCAGCGCTGGCCGGTGGAGAAGAAGCCGCTGTTGATGGCCGCGCCCACGGCCACGTTCAGGTCCGCGTCGTCCAGCACCACAAACGGGTTCTTGCCGCCCATTTCCAGCTGCACCTTGGCGCCGCGCGGCACGCAGGCGGCGGCCACGCGCTGGCCGGTGCCGACGGAG
>CAYXSL010000190.1:0-8643 GCA_964466605.1 uncultured Verminephrobacter sp. | reverse complement strand
GCTGCGCGCCGCCAAGGCGGACCTGGGCCTGCTGGTGACCATCGAGGCGGGCAAGATCCCGTCCGAAGGCCTGGGCGAGGTGCAGGAGATGATCGATATCTGCGACTTTGCCGTGGGCCTGTCGCGCCAGCTGTATGGCCTGACGATTGCCACCGAGCGCCCCGGCCACCGCATGATGGAAACCTGGCACCCGCTGGGCGTGTGTGGCGTGATCTCGGCCTTTAACTTCCCGGTGGCCGTGTGGTCGTGGAACGCCGCATTGGCGCTGGTGTGTGGAGATTCGGTGGTGTGGAAACCGTCGGAAAAGACTCCGCTCACGGCCCTGGCCACGCACGCGATTGCGCAGCGCGCCATTGCGCGCTTTGGCAGCGACGCGCCCGAGGGCCTGCTGGAGCTGATTGTGGGCCAGCGCGACATTGGCGAGGTGCTGGTGGATGACGCCCGCGTGCCCGTGCTGTCGGCCACGGGCTCCACGGCCATGGGCCGCGCCGTGGGCCCGCGCCTGGCAGCGCGGTTTGCGCGCGGCATTCTGGAGCTGGGCGGCAACAACGCCGCCATCGTGGCCCCTACGGCGGATCTGGATCTGGCCCTGCGCGGCATTGCGTTTGCCGCCATGGGCACGGCGGGCCAGCGCTGCACCACGCTGCGCCGCCTGTTTGTGCACGAGAGCATTTATGACCAACTGGTGCCCCAGCTGGCCAAGGTGTACGCCAACGTGCAGGTGGGCGACCCCCGCACCGTGGGCACGCTGGTGGGCCCACTGATCGACCGCCCAGCGTTTGATGGCATGCAAAAAGCGCTGGAGCAAAGCCGCGCACTGGGCGCCACGGTGCATGGCGGTGGCCGCGTGGAAGGCGTGGGCGGTGACCATGCCTACTACGTGCGCCCCGCGCTGGTCGAATTGCAAAAGCACGAAGGCCCGGCGCTGCACGAAACCTTTGCGCCCATCCTGTACGTGGTGCGGTATCAACTTATCGACGAAGCCATCGCCATGAACAACGCCGTGGGCGCAGGCCTGTCGTCGTCGATCTTCACGCTCAATGTGCGCGAGGCCGAGCAGTTCATGTCGGCCGCCGGGTCGGACTGCGGCATTGCCAACGTCAACATCGGCCCCAGCGGCGCTGAGATTGGCGGCGCGTTTGGTGGCGAGAAGGAGACAGGCGGTGGGCGCGAAGCGGGCTCGGACAGCTGGAAGGCCTACATGCGCCGGGCGACGAACACCATCAACTATTCGACTGCATTGCCGCTGGCGCAGGGCGTGACGTTTGATGTGTGACCTGGCTGGGGACCGCATGCATTACGCCCAGGCTTCGACAGGCTCAGCCCGAACGGATGGGGTGCGGCGGGGCGTGTGTTTCAACTCCGTTCGCCCTGAGCTTGTCGAAGGGCTGCGCAGGCGCAGTGTCCTGGCTTCGACGGGCTTAGCCCGAACGGACAGGGCACGGCGGGGCGCGCATTCCAAACCCGTTCGCTCTGAGCCTGTCGAAGGGCCGGTGCACCGCGAGATCTTTGAATGAACTCTGATTCTTCCCCCATCGTCATCATCGGCGGTGGCGTCATCGGCAGTGCCATTGCGTACTTCCTCACGCTGCAGCAGCCGGGCTGCGAGGTGGTGGTGGTCGAGCGCGACCCGACCTATGCGCGTGCCTCGTCCGCGCTGTCGGCCAGCTCCATCCGACAGCAGTTCTCCACGGACATCAACATCCAGATCTCGGCGTTTGGCATCGGCTTCTTGCGCAACGTGGCTGCGCTGCTGGCCTGCCACGGCGATGTGCCCGACATCGGTCTGCACGAAGGCGGTTACCTGTATCTGGCCACCCAGGCGGGTGAGGCCACGCTGCGCGAGAACCATGCGCTGCAAAAGCAGCACGGCGCCGATGTGGCGCTGCTCAGCCCGCAGCAACTGACCGAGCGCTTTCCGTGGCTGGCTTTGCAGGATGTGGTGCTGGGGTCGCTGGGCCTGTCGGGCGAGGGCTGGTTTGATGGCTACCTGCTGCTGACGGCGCTGCGCAAGAAGGCGCAGAGCCAGGGTGTGCGCTATGTCGCCGACGAGGCGGTAGGGCTGGACACGGCGAGCAGCGATGGCGTGCTGCATGTGCATGCAGTACGCCTGCAAAGCGGCATCGTGCTGCCTGGCCGCTACGCCGTGAACGCCGGTGGCCCGTGGGCGGCAGCCATCGCGGGCTGGGCGGGAATTGATTTGCCCGTGGTGGGCAAGCGCCGCACGGTCTTCCACCTGGCCAGCCCCGCAGCGCTGCCGGGCTGCCCGCTGCTCATCGACACCAGTGGCATCTGGCTGCGGCCCGAGGGCAAAGGCTTCATCTGCGGCTTTGCGCCCGACGCAGACAACGATGCCGACTTTGCCCCGCTGGAGCCCGAGTACGCCGCGTTTGAGGACCACATCTGGCCCACGCTGGCCGAGCGCATCCCCGGCTTTGAGGCGCTGCGCATGCAGGGCGCCTGGGCGGGCTATTACGAGATGAACACGTTCGACCACAACGCCATCGTGGGCCTGCACCCGGCATGCGACAACCTGGTGTTTGCCAACGGCTTTTCGGGCCATGGCCTGCAGCAGTGCCCGGCCGTGGGGCGTGGCCTGGCGGAGTGGATGTTGACGGGCGGCTACCAGAGCCTGGACCTGTCGCCGCTGTCCATCGAACGCATTGCGCGCAACGCGCCGCTGCTGGAAAAGAACGTGATCTGAGCACCATCGGTACCGCCAGTTTTTCCTCACCCTTTTCTCAACCTGCCAACCACAAAACATACGGAGACAACGACATGGCAATTTCCCGCAAGACCTTCACTGCGCTCGCCGCCGGCCTGGCCCTGGCCTGCATGGCCACGGCCCCCGCGCTGGCGCAGACGGTCACCCAGCCCACGCTGGAGAAGATCAAGGCATCCGGCAAGGCCGTGCTGGGCGTGCGCGAGACCTCGCCGCCCATGGCCTACGCACTGGGCGCCAATGAAAAATACGTGGGCTACCACGTCGAGCTGTGCGAGCGCGTGCTCAAGGAAATCGCGCCCGACGCCAAGCTCGAATACATGGCCGTGACGGCGCAGAACACGCTGCCCCTGGTGCAGAACGGCACGCTGGACATCGGCTGCGGCCCCACCACCAACAACACCGCGCGCCAGCAGCAGGTGGCCTTTGCCGTAACCACCTACGTGAGCGAAGTGCGCATGGCGGTGCGCAAGGATTCGGACCTCAAGTCCATCAGCCAGCTCGCGGGCCGCACCATTGCGGCATCCACCGGCACCACGGCCGTGCAACTGCTGCGCAAGCAAGAGCGCGCGCTGGGCGGCGCGCCCATCAAGACCGTGCTGGGCAAGGACCACCACGAGAGTTTCCTGCTGCTCGAATCGGGCCGTGCCGATGCCTTTGTGCTCGACGACAACCTGCTGGCGGGCATGATCGCCAACTCCAAAGACCCATCGGCCTACCGCATCGTGGGCGAGCCGCTGGGCGCCGAGCCGATTGCGTTGCTGTTCCGCAAGGACGACCCCAGCTTCAAGGCGGCGGTGGATGGCGTGCTGACCAAACTCATGCAAACCGGCGAGATGGAAAAGATCTACGCCAAGTGGTTTGTGAGCCCCATCCCGCCCAAGAACGTGGGCCTGAGCCTGCCGCTGGGCACCACGCTGCGCCAGTTGTTCGCCACCCCCAACGACAAGCCCCTGGAAACCTACCAGCAATGAACGCTCCCATCCCCGCCACGGCCTTCCGCGCGGCCGACCGCCTGGGTGCCATCGGCGTCTCGGAAATCGTGCGCCTCACGCAAGAGGCCAACCAGCTCAAGCGCCAGGGCCAGCCCGTGATCGTGCTCGGCCTGGGCGAGCCCGACTTCGACACGCCTGCCCACATCCTGGAAGCTGCGCAGCAGGCCATGGCGCGGGGGGAGACGCACTACACGGTGCTCGATGGCACGGCCGAACTCAAGGCCGCCATCCAGCACAAGTTCCAGCACGACAACGGGCTCAGCTTTGCGCTCAACGAAATCACTGCCGGTGCCGGCGCCAAGCAGATCCTCTACAACGCGCTGATGGCCTCGGTGAACCCCGGCGACGAGGTGATCCTGCCCGCGCCGTACTGGACCTCGTATGCCGACATGGTGCTGATTGCGGGTGGTGTGCCGGTGGTGGTGCCCTGCACCGAGGCCAACGGCTTTCGCATCACGCCCGAGCAGTTGGAGGCGGCCATCACGCCGCGCACGCGCTGGGTGTTCATCAACTCGCCCTCCAACCCCAGCGGCGCGGCCTACAGCGCCGAGCAACTGCGCCCGGTGCTGGAGGTGGTGGAGCGCCACCCGCAGGTGTGGCTGCTGGCGGACGACATCTACGAACACATCCTGTACGACGGCCGCGCGTTTGCCACGCCCGCTGCCGTGCTGCCATCGCTGCGCGACCGCACGCTGACGGTGAACGGTGTCTCCAAGGCCTATGCCATGACCGGCTGGCGCCTGGGCTATGGCGCGGGCCCCAAGGCGCTGATTGCGGCCATGGCCGTGGTGCAGAGCCAGGCCACGTCCTGCCCCTCGTCCATCAGCCAGGCGGCGGCTGTGGCGGCGCTGACTGGCCCGCAGGATGTGGTGGCCGAGCGCTGCCGTGCCTTTCAGGACCGGCGCGACCTGGTGGTGGCTGCGCTCAACGCCTCACCCGGCCTGCGTTGCCGCGTGCCGGAGGGCGCGTTCTACACCTTTGCCAGCTGCGAAGGCGTGCTGGGCCGCACCACGCCCGGCGGGATGCTGCTGCGCACCGATACCGACTTTTGCGCCTACCTGCTGCGCGAGCACCATGTGGCCGTGGTGCCGGGTGGTGTGCTGGGGCTGGCGCCATACTTTCGCATCTCGTACGCTGCGTCCACGGCCGACCTGCAAGAAGCCTGCGCACGCATCCAGCGGGCCTGCCAGGCCCTGTTCTGAATTTCTGATCCGATACCGTTGATATGACCACGACCTCCCTCACCCCCCGCACCGGCGGCCAGATCCTGGTGCAGCAGCTCATCACCCACGGAGTGAAGCCGCTCTTTTGTGTGCGCGGCGAAAGCTACCTGGCCGTGCTCGACGCGCTGCACGATGCCGACATCGGCGTAACCGTGTGCCGCCAGGAGGGCGGCGCGGCCATGATGGCCGAGGCGCAGGGCAAGCTCACGGGCCAGCCCGGCATCTGCTTCGTGACGCGGGGGCCGGGTGCCACCAATGCATCGGCGGGTGTGCACATCGCGCACCAGGATTCGACCCCCCTGATCCTGTTTGTGGGCCAGGTGGCGCGCGGCGCCATGGGGCGCGAGGCGTTCCAGGAGCTGGACTACAGCGCCGTGTTCGGCACCATGGCCAAGTGGGTGGTGCAGATTGATGACCCGGCGCGTGTGCCCGAACTCATCTCGCGCGCCTTCCATGTGGCCACCTCGGGCCGCCCCGGCCCGGTGGTGGTGGCGCTGCCCGAAGACATGCTGACCGAGGCCGCCACGGTGGCCGATGCGCTGCCCTACCAGGTGGCGGAGACCCATCCCGGCGCGACGCAGATGGCCGAGCTGGCGCAGCGCCTGCAAGCCGCCAAAAGCCCCGTAGCGATTCTGGGCGGCAGCCGCTGGTCCGAGCAGGCGGTGCGCGAGTTCACGGCGTTTGCCGAGGCCTGGTCGATTCCGGTGTACTGCTCGTTCCGCCGGCAGATGCTGTTCCCGGCCACGCATGCCTGCTACGGCGGTGACCTGGGCCTGGGCGTGAACCCCAAGGTGCTGGCGCGCATCCGCGCATCGGACCTGGTGCTGGTGGTGGGCGGGCGCCTGTCCGAAGTGCCGTCGCAGGGCTATGAGCTGTTCGACATCCCCACGCCCGCGCAGCCCTTGGTGCATGTGCATGCCGATGCCGATGAGCTGGGCAAGCTCTACCGCCCCACGCAGGCCATCCACGCCACGCCGCAGGCATTCACCGCCGCGCTGAACGCGGTGCGCCCTACAGCCGCTGTGCCCTGGAAGGAGCACGCCGAGGCCGCCCATGCCGAGTACCTGGCCTGGAGCGACCCAGCGCCCATCCGCATCCCCGGCAACCTGCAAATGGGCCAGGTGATGCAGCACCTCAAGGAAGTGCTGCCGGCCGACACCATCTTCTGCAATGGCGCGGGCAACTTTGCCACCTGGGTTCACCGCTTCTGGCCCTTCACCACCTACGCGAGCCAGCTGGCGCCCACCAGCGGGTCGATGGGCTACGGCCTGCCTGCAGGGGTGGGCGGCAAGCGCCTGTGGCCGCAGCGTGAGGTGGTGGTCTTTGCAGGCGACGGCGACTTTTTGATGCACGGCCAGGAGTTTGCGACCGCCGTGCAGTACGGCCTGCCCATCATCGTGGTGCTGCTGGACAACGCCATGTACGGCACCATCCGCATGCACCAGGAACGCGAGTACCCCGGCCGCATCAGTGCCACGCAGCTCAAGAACCCCGACTTCAACGCCTACGCCCAGGCCTTTGGCGGCCATGGCGAGCGCGTGGAGCGCACCGAAGACTTTGCCCCCGCCCTGGCCCGCGCGCGTGCCAGCGGGCTGCCCAGCGTGTTGCACTGCCTGATCGACCCGGAGGCGATCACGCCCACGGGCACGCTGCAGGGCATTCGCAAAGCGGCCTTGGCAAACAATGATGGTGAACCGGCGATAGCGCTGAAGAGCGGGATGGCGGCAGGCTGTCGCCCCGCCGCGCACAATAGCGGGCGTGACCGTTCCCGCACCTGAATTTGCTGAAAGCGGCCCGGCAGCCCCGGCCCAGACCGGGGGCAAGCTGCGCCGCATTGCCCACCTGGACATGGACGCCTTCTTCGCGTCCGTCGAGCTGCTGCGCTACCCCCAGCTCAAGGGCCTGCCCGTGGTCATTGGTGGCGGGCGGCGCAAGGTGGACGAGCTGCTGCTGCGCGGGCCGGACGGCACGGCCGAGCGTGAGCGGCGCTTCATTCCGGTGGAAGACTTCCCGCTGCTCAAGGACTACGTGGGCCGGGGCGTGATCACCACCGCCACCTATGCCGCGCGGCAGTTTGGTGTGGGCTCGGCCATGGGCATGATGAAGGCGGCCAGGCTGTGCCCGCAGGCCATCGTGCTGCCGGTGGATTTTGACGAGGTGCGGCGCTTCTCGCGCACCTTCAAGGCCGCCATCACCGAGATCGCGCCGGTGATGCAGGACCGGGGCGTGGACGAGGTCTACATCGACTTCACCGACGTGCCCGGCGGCCAGCGCGAGGGCGGGCGGGTGCTGGCGCGCCTCATCCAGAAAAGCATCTTCGACAAGACGGGGTTGACCTGCTCCATTGGCGTGGCGCCCAACCGCCTGCTGGCCAAGATGGCCAGCGAGTTCAACAAACCCAACGGCATCTCCATCGTTTACGAGGAAGACCTGCAGGAAAAAATCTGGCCGCTGAACGTGCGCAAGGTCAATGGCATCGGCCCCAAGGCAGGCGAGAAGCTCGCGCGCCTGGGGGTGGAGACCATCGGCCAGCTGGCGGCGCAGGATGCACAGTGGCTCATCGGCCACTTCGGCAAGTCCACCGGCGCCTGGATGCACCGCGTGGCCTGGGGCCGCGACGACAGCCCCGTGGTGACCGAGAGCGAGCCCGTGAGCATGAGCCGCGAGACGACCTTCGACCGCGACCTGCACGCCGTGCGCGACAAGGCGGAACTCTCGGCGATCTTCACCGACCTGTGCCTGCGCCTGGCCGAGGATCTGCAGCGCAAGGGCTATGTGGCGCGCACCATCGGCATCAAGCTGCGCTACGACGACTTCAAGATCGCCACGCGGGACCACACTGCAGACCTCTACACGGCTGACGGCGCCACCATCCGTCAGCTGGCGGGCCGGTGCCTCAAGCGCGTGCCGCTGGACAAACGCCTGCGGTTGTTGGGGGTGCGGGCGAGCACACTCGCGCGGCTGGGGGAGGAGCCGCACCCGCAGCCTGTTGCGCGCTCTGGCCGGCGTGTGGCGGGTGATGCCCCTGGTGCGGCAGGCACCACCGCCCCGCTGTTCTGATGCCGCCCCGCAGCCATACCAGCGTGTGTGCTTGACGAATTCTTACTCGTAACTTACATTGAATCACCCGTTTTCCGGGAGATTCCCATGACGCTGAATGAGCTGCAACGCATCAAGCAATGGCATGTTGCGCACAAGGTGGACCACCCGCTGGAATACCACCTGTGGGACTTGGTGCTGACGCTCTGGGTGCTGGGCTGGGTGGGCTGGTTTCCCATCTGCGCCTTTGGCGATCCCCTGACCGCGCCGGTGTGTGTCATCGGGATTTTTGTGCCCAGCCTGTATGTGACCTGGCGCACACGCGCGCACCTGCGGCACACCCTTCGGTGCGACTGGATTCGCGTGGACGGGCGGCGGGGCTGAGGCTTACTGCCGGGCAGTGCGCACGTTGCGCGGCAGGCCCTGCGGGTGGCTGGTGCGCAGGGGGTTGATGTCCAGGCCGCCCCGGCGCGTGTAGCGCGCATACACCGTGAGCTTGATGGGTTTGCAGCGGGCCCACAGGTCCATGAAGATGCGCTCCACGCACTGCTCGTGGAATTCGTTGTGGTTGCGAAAGCTCACCAGGTACTGCAGCAGCCCTTCCTGGTTGATCTGCGGGCCGCTGTAGCTGATCTGCACGCTGCCCCAGTCGGGCTGGCCGGTC
>CAYXSL010000189.1:3568-8756 GCA_964466605.1 uncultured Verminephrobacter sp. | reverse complement strand
GTACCACATCTTCGCGCTCACGCTGTGCCTGCTGGCCATCCGCCAGGGCTCCAGCATGACGCTGATCCCGAACCCGCGCGACATCCCGAAGTTCATTGCCGAACTGAAAAAGCGCCCCTTCCACATGCTGCCCGCGGTGAACACGCTGTTCAACGCACTGCTGCAAAACCCGCAGTTCAAGACGCTGGACTTCTCGCACCTGTGCGTGTCGCAGGCAGGGGGCATGGCGGCCAGCGAGGGCACGGCCAAGCAGTGGCAAAAGGTGACCGGCAGCACCATGATCGAAGGCTGGGGCATGAGCGAGACCTGCGCCATCGGCACCAACAACCCGGTGATCAACACCGAATTCAGCGGCACCATCGGCCTGCCGCTGCCGGGCATCGACATTGCCATCAAGGACGACGAAGGCAACAGCCTGCCCCAGGGCGAATCGGGCGAAATCTGCATCCGCGGCCCCAACGTGATGACGGGCTACTACAACCAGCCCGAAGAGAACGCCAAGGCCTTCACGCCCGATGGTTTCATGCGCACGGGCGACATCGGCATCATGGACCCGCAGGGCTACACCCGCATCATCGACCGCAAGAAGGACATGATCCTGGTGAGTGGCTTCAACGTGTTCCCCAACGAGCTGGAGCAGGTCATCAGCCTGTGTCCCGGCGTGGTCGAATGCGCGGCCATCGGCGTGCCCGATGAAAAGCAGGGCGAGGCCATCAAGGTGTTCATCATCAAGAGCGACCCGGCCCTGACCGAGGACGAAGTGGCCAACTACTGCCACCAGAACCTCACCGGCTACAAGCGCCCCAAGTACATCGAGTTCCGCGACGAGCTGCCCAAGAGCAACGTGGGCAAAATTTTGCGTAGGGAATTGCGCAAGGCTTGACCTTGTTCATGGGTGCGGCGGCCCGAACGCTGTACCCGGCAACCTCCCCCAGGGCGCTCCGGCGCCCCTTTTCTTGGGCGCAAAAACTGCAAGCCGCCGCGTGCACCAGGTCCTCCAATGTCTGCATCTCCGGGTTTTCACCGAATAGCAAACGTTTGCGCAAACGTTTGCTTTCGTTATCATCCGGATCGCGACAACGCACCGGGCCTCCATAGCCGTTCCTTTTGAGGGGCGCTGCCGGGGATTTCCCTGCACGCTGTCGGTCGCCTGAGGGCGACGCTGAATAAGCCTCCGCGATGCGGCGGGCCCTGGGTTGGGATGGGCTGCAAGGCGCAAACCACAGCGATAGCCGTAGCTATCGCGAGGATTTGCAACGCTGCAGACCGTGCTGAGCCAGGGATGCGCCGGGCGCGAGAGGCTTGTTCAGCGTTGCCTTTGTCCACATTCCAACCTGGAGACAACACCCATGCAGTTCACCCGCCGTTCCGTTCAAACCGCCGCCGCCCTCGCCGTTGTGGGCAGCCTGCTGGCCAGCCCTGCGTTTGCGCAGGACAAGCCGAAGATCGCACTCATCATGAAGTCGCTGGCCAACGAATTCTTCCGCACCATGGAAGACGGCGCCAAGGCGCACCAGAAGGCCCACGCCAAGGAATACACGCTGGTGGCCAACGGGATCAAGAACGAGACCGACACGGCAGCCCAGATCAAGATGATCGAGCAGGCCGTGGCGCAGAAGGTCAGCGCCATCGTGCTGGCCCCGGCCGACTCCAAGGCGCTGGTGCCCGTGGTCAAGGCGGCCATCGACAAAGGCATCCTGGTGGTCAACATCGATAACCAGCTCGATGCCGATGCGCTGAAGGAAAAGAACATCACCGTGCCCTTTGTGGGCCCCGACAACCGTGCGGGTGCCAAGCTGGTGGGCGAGCACCTGGCCAAGACGCTGAAGGCGGGCGACAAGGTCGGCATCATCGAAGGCGTGTCCACCACCTTCAATGCGCAGCAGCGCACCCTGGGCTACCAGGACGCCATGAAGACCGCCAACATCACCGTGGTGGGCGTGCAGTCCGGCAACTGGGAGATCGAGAAGGGCAACACCGTGGCCGCCGGCATGATGCGCGAGCACCCGGACCTGGTGGCCCTGCTGGCGGGCAACGACAGCATGGCCCTGGGCGCCGTGGCCGCCGTGAAGGCGGCGGGCAAGACCGGCAAGGTGCAGGTGGTGGGCTACGACAACATCGGCGCCATCAAGCCCATGCTGGCCGACGGCCGCGTGCTGGCCACCGCCGACCAGTACGCCGCCAAGCAGGCCGTGTTCGGCATCGAACTGGCGCAGAAGGCGCTGGCCGCCAAGACGCCGCAGAACCAGCTGCCCGCCACGGTGAAGACCGATGTGGTGCTGGTGACCAAGGACAGCAAGTAAACCGCTGGCACCTGATAACGCATCGCAACACCCCCAGCCGTTCACCCTGAGCCCGTCGAAGGGCTGCGCTACCGTAGCGCTTTGGCTTCGACAAGCTCAGCCCGAACGGTGACGGGTGCAGCGACCCGACCAACGCCTCTCAAGCCCATGCCCAACACACCCAACGCCAACCCGTCCTCGCCCCTGCTCGCCATCCAGGCCATTGGCAAGGACTACACCGCCACGGTGCTCGATGGCGTGAACGTGGAGCTGTTTGCGGGCGAGGTGCTGGCGCTGACCGGGGAGAACGGCGCGGGCAAAAGCACGCTGTCCAAGATCCTCTGCGGGCTGGAACAGCCCACGCGCGGCGGCATGTTGCTGGCGGGGCAGGCCTACGCCCCCACGTCGCGCCGCGATGCCGAGCGCCACGGCGTGCGCATGGTGATGCAGGAGCTGGGCCTGGTGCCCACGCTCACCGTGGCCGAGAATCTGTTGATGGGCCGCCTGCCGCACCGGCTGGGCTGGCTGCAGCGCGATGTGCTGCACGCCGCCGCCCGCGCGCAGCTGGCCAAGATCGGGCTCGACAACATCGACCCCGCCACGCCCGTCTCGCAGCTGGGCATCGGCCAGCAGCAGATGGTGGAGATTGCGCGCAACCTGCAGGACGACACGCGCATCCTGGTGCTGGATGAGCCCACGGCCATGCTCACGCCGCGCGAGACCAACTATCTGTTCGAGCAGATCGCCCACCTCACCGCACGCGGCGTGGCCATCATCTATGTGTCGCACCGGCTCGAAGAACTGCGCCGCATTGCCGACCGCGTGGCCGTGCTGCGCGACGGCCGCCTGGTGGACGTGCGCCCCATGGCGGGCATGAGCGAAGACGACCTGGTGCAGCGCATGGTGGGCCGCGTGGTGAGCGACCTGGACCACCGCCCGCGCCGCCCCGTCGGCCCCGTGGTGATGAGCGCCGACAACCTGGGGCGGGGCACCGCCGTGCAGGACGTGAGCCTGGAGCTGCGCGCGGGCGAGATCTTCGGCATTGCCGGGCTGGTGGGATCGGGCCGCACCGAGCTGGTCCGCCTGCTGTTCGGCGCCGACCGCGCGGACCGGGGCTGCGTCACCTTGCACCCAGAATTTGAACAAAAACAGGCCCTACCGCGCGATGGGCAAGCGCAATCAGCTATACAAAAGATAGCAAACACATCAGACCCCGCAACTGCTGCACCCCGCACCTGGCAGCGGGGCTTTGCATCGCCGCTGCAGGCCATCGCCGCCGGTGTCGGCCTGGTCACCGAAGACCGCAAATCCCAGGGCCTGCTGCTGTCGCAACCCATCCGCATCAACGCCACGCTGTCCGACCTGTCGGCCGTGTCGCGCGGCGGCTGGCTGCAGCGCGGGCTCGAAAGCCGCCTGGTGCAGGGCTTTGTGCGCACGCTGGGCATCCGCTGCCGCAGCCCCGAGCAGCCCGTGGGGCAGCTGTCGGGCGGCAACCAGCAAAAGGTGGTGTTTGCCCGCTGGCTGCACCGCGAAGGCCGTGTGCTGCTGCTGGACGAACCCACGCGCGGCGTGGACGTGGGCGCGCGTGCCGAGCTGTACGGCGAGCTGGACCGCATGGCCCTGGAAGGCCGCGCGCTGCTCATGGTGTCGTCCGATCTGCGCGAACTCATGGCCATGGCCGACCGCATCGGCGTGATGAGCGCGGGCCGCCTGGTGGCCGTGTTCGAGCGCGGCGAGTGGTCCGAGCAATCGCTGCTGGCAGCAGCGTTCTCCGAGCCCGGCGGGCGCACCAGTGCCCCCCCTTCAACTTCTTCTCCTGTCACCGCATGAACGCCCCCACCGCATCTGCCGCGCCCGCTGCGGCGCCTTCCTCCGCCTCGGTCTGGCGCAGCCAGCTGGGTACCTATCTGGGCCTGATGGCCGTGCTGGCGGGCATGGTGGCGCTGTTCTCGTCGCTGTCCGAATACTTCTGGAGCGCCGAGACCTTCATCACCATCGCCAACGAAATCCCGGCCCTGGCCGTGATGGCCGTGGGCATGACCTTTGTGCTCATCATTGCGGGCATCGACCTGTCGGTGGGCTCGGTGATGGCGCTGGCCGCCGCCACCTCGGCCGCCGCCATCCTGCAGTGGGGCTGGACGGTGCCCGCCGCCGCCGCGCTGGCCCTGGCCACGGGCCTGGTGTGCGGCACCATCACCGGCATGATTTCTGTCGCATGGCGGCTGCCCTCGTTCATCGTGTCGCTGGGCATGCTCGAAGCCGTGCGCGGCAGCGCCTATGTGGTGACCGATTCGCGCACGCAGTACGTGGGCGATGCGATCTCGTGGCTGTCGGCCCCCTTCTTTGGCGGCATCTCGTTCGCCTTCTTGCTGGCCGTGGTGCTGGTGGTGGTGGCGCAGCTGGTGCTGTCGCGCACGGTGTTTGGCCGCTGCGTGGTGGGCATTGGCACCAATGAAGAAGCGATGCGCCTGGCCGGTGTGGACCCGCGCCCCATCCGCGTCATCGTGTTTGCCATGACCGGCCTGCTCGCGGGCCTGGCGGGCCTGATGCAGTCGGCCCGGCTCGAAGCCGCCGACCCCAACGCAGGCACCGGCATGGAGCTGCAGGTGATTGCGGCCGTGGTGATTGGCGGCACCAGCCTGATGGGCGGGCGCGGCTCGGTGGTGAACACCGCGTTTGGCGTGCTGATCATCGCGGTGCTCGAAGCCGGCCTGGCCCAGGTGGGCGCCAGCGAGCCCAGCAAGCGCATCATCACGGGTTTTGTGATCGTGGCGGCCGTCATTGTGGACACGCTGCGCCAGCGCCGCGCCGCGCGCTGAACCTGTTTCAACACACCGATTTTTCTTCTTCCTGCATGGCTACTATCAAGGACGTTGCGCGCCACGCCGAGGTGTCGGTCACCACGG
>CAYXSL010000189.1:0-3468 GCA_964466605.1 uncultured Verminephrobacter sp. | reverse complement strand
TGCATGGCTACTATCAAGGACGTTGCGCGCCACGCCGAGGTGTCGGTCACCACGGTGTCGCACGTGGTCAACGGCACCCGCCGCGTGAGCCCCGAGGGGCGCGAACGGGTTGAGGCCGCCATCCGCGCTCTGGGCTACGTGCCCAGCGCCATCGCGCGCAGCCTCAAGAGCAACAACACGCGCACGCTGGGCATGCTCATCCCCAACAGCTCCAACCCCTACTTTGCCGAGATCGTGCACAGCGTGGAAGACCGCTGCTTTGGCGCGGGCTACAACGTCATCCTGTGCAACACCAACGACGAGGCGCACCGCCAGGGCACCTACCTGCAGGTGCTGGCCGAGCGGCGCATTGACGGGCTCATCGTGGTCTCCACCGGGCACGACGCCACGCTGGCCACGCAGCTCGCGGGCCTGTCCATCCCGACCGTGCTGGTGGACCGCGAAATCGACATCGCCGAGCAACAGCCCTGCGACCTGGTGGAAACCGCCCACATGCAGGGCGGCCTGCTGGCCACGCGCCACCTGCTGTCGCTGGGCCACCGCCGCATTGCCTGCATAGGCGGCCCCGAAGGCATTGCCCCCAGCGAACAGCGCATCGCTGGCTGGCGCACCGCGCTGGCCGATGCGGGCTGCGGCACCGGAGAGGGCCTGCTGTGGCATGGCAACTTCACCAGCCAGGGCGGCTACGAAGCCATGCACGCCGTGCTGCGCGCGCCCGAGCCCCCCACCGCCGTCTTCGTCTGCAACGACCTCATGGCCATGGGCGCACTGTGCGCCGCGCACGAGCGCGACCTGCGCGTGCCCGAGGCGTTGTCCATCGTCGGCTTTGACGACATCGAACTCACCGCCTTCACCAGCCCGCCGCTCACCACTGTGGCCCAGCCCAAGCAGCGCATCGGCGCGCTGGCCGTGGACATGCTGCTGGAGCGCATCGACGGCAAGCGCCAGGACGCGCGCAAGGTGATGCTGCAGCCCGAGCTGCGCGTGCGCGCCTCCACAGCCCATGCGCCCGGAGGTGTGGCATGAGCACGAATCACGCTCCCCGCATCGCCGTCGTCGGCAGCCTGAACATGGACCTGGTGCTGCAGGTGCAACACGCACCGGGCCCTGGCGAAACCGTGCTGGCCGACGCCTTGCACCTGGTGCCCGGCGGGAAGGGCGGCAACCAGGCCGTGGCCTGCGCGCGCCAGGGCGCCCGGGTGGCCCTGTTTGGCCGCGTGGGCAACGACGGTTACGGCCACACGCTGCGCGCCGGGCTGGACGCCGACGGCATCGACCACAGCGGCGTGCAGACCGACACCGACACCACCACCGGCGTGGCCGCCATCACAGTAGAAGCGACGGGGCAAAACCGCATCGTGGTCGTGCCCGGCGCCAACGGCCGCTTTGTGCTGGATGCCGCCGCGCTGGGCGCCGCCCTGCAAGGCGCAGGCGGCCTGGTGCTGCAGTTTGAAACGCCCCTGCCCCAGGTGCTGGCCGCCGCCGAGATGGCGCATGCCGCTGGCTGCCCCGTGGTGCTCAACCCCTCGCCCATCCAGCCCCTGCCCGAGGCCCTGTGGCCGCGGGTTCACACGCTGGTCGTGAACGAGGTGGAAGCCGCCGCGCTGGCGGGCCAGAACGTGACCACGCCCGCCGATGCCGCGCAGGCCGCACAAGCCCTGCGCGCCAAGGGCCCCGCCCAGGTGGTGGTGACCCTGGGCGCTGCGGGCGCCGTGGCCGCCGATGCCGCAGGCAACCGCTACCACCCGGGCCTCGTCGTGAAAGCCGTGGACACCACGGCCGCTGGTGACACCTTCCTGGGCGCGCTGGCCGTGGCTCTGGCACGTGGCGAGCCACTGGACGCCGCCGTGCGCGAAGGCATCCGCGCATCGGCGCTGTGCGTCACCCAGCCCGGCGCCCAGCCCTCCATCCCCACCCGCGCCGCCGTGGCGCACAGCCCCCAACCGCCCGCCTGGAGCCCCCTGTGAAACGCACCGCCCTGCTGCACGCCGAACTCTCCCACGCCATCGCCACCCTGGGCCATGGCGACATGCTGGTGATCGGCGACGTGGGCCTGCCCATCCCCAGCGGCCCGCGCCGCATCGACTTGGCGCTCACGCCCGGCATCCCGGCCGTGGCCGATGTGCTGCGCGTGGTGCTGGAAGAAATGCAGATCGAAAAAGCCGTGATCGCCACGGAAGCCATGGAGCGCAACGGCGGCCAGCTGCCCGCCTGGTGCCAGCTGCCGATGCAACCCAGCACTGTGTCGCACGAGGACTTCAAGCGCCTGACCCAGCAAGCCCGCGTGATGGTGCGCACGGGCGAGTGCACGCCCTACGCCAACGTGATCCTGGTGGCGGGCGTGACGTTCTGACACCACTCGCCCCGGCATGGGGCGATGGCTTGCGGGTTTTGGAGAAGGTCTGAAGGGGCGCTCCTGCGGTACGCTGGGCCGTCACCGTTTGCCTGCCCCCATGCCCAGTTCCGCCCCCCACGACCTGCTCCCCCCCGAAATCACCGTGCTGGAGCGCGGCTGGCTGTCGGCCAACAACATCCTCTTCATCGGCCACCACGACACGGCCATCGTGGACACCGGCTACTGCAGCCATGCCGAGCAGACCGTAGACCTGGTGCGTGGCGCCTTGGAAGGGCGCACGCTGGACCGCGTGCTCAACACCCACCTGCACAGCGACCACTGCGGCGGCAATGCCGCGCTGCAAAAGGCCTGGCCCGGTGTGCTCACCGCCATCCCGCCCGGCCAGGCCGACCATGTCCGCCAGTGGGATGCCTACGCGCTCAGCTACACCCCCACGGGGCAGGAATGCCCGCCGTTCCGGGCCGACACCTTGCTGATGCCGGACTCGTGCGTACTGCTGGGCGACAAGCCCTGGCAGGTGCATGCAGCGCCGGGGCACGACCCCCACTCGGTGGTGCTGTTCGAGCCCCAGGGCCGGGTGCTGATATCCGCCGATGCGCTGTGGGAAAACGGCTTTGGCGTGGTGTTCCCCGAGCTGGAGGGCGACAACGCGTTTGCCGAGGTCGCCGCCACGCTGGACGTGATCGAAAAACTGTCACCCCAAGTCGTCATCCCCGGCCACGGCCCCGTGTTTGCCGACGCCCCCCGCGCCATCGACGGCGCCCGCCGCCGCCTCGACGGCTTTGTGCGCAACCCCGGCAAACACGCGCTGTATGCCGCCAAGGTGCTGCTGAAGTACAAGCTGCTGGAATGGCAGCAGATCGCCATGGCCGACCTCACGGCCTGGGCGCAGGGCACGCCGTATTTCGGCATGCTGCACCAGCGGCATTTTGGTGATCAGCCCGAGGGGGAGTGGCTATTGAGCCTGGTGGATGACCTCGTAAGGTCGGGGGCGGCGGTGCGGCAGGGGGAGATGCTGCACAACGTGTGATATGGCTTGGCCGGGGTGGGGCAGCTTTGGGCCCAAAGCGGACCTAGTCTGAATTCTTCAAGCGGGCAGCAATCCCACTCAT
>CAYXSL010000188.1:0-8799 GCA_964466605.1 uncultured Verminephrobacter sp. | reverse complement strand
GGCAGCGACGTGAGGGCAGAGGTGTGCAGGGCGTTGGAGCTGGGCTGGGTCATGGTGTCGGTGTGGGCGGTCGATAGCCGCGGCGGGCAATCCGAAGAAGAACGGGTGGGGGCGCAGCGCTTGCGGGCGAGGCCCGGCGCAACCCCCCGATTTTACGCGCCGGGCCTGGGCTCGGTCGTGAGCCCAGCGCGTTGTTGAAAACGGCGGGAACGCCGGTGGCGTGGCGCTGCGCGTTGCGCGCCCTTGGGGCACACTGTGCGGCCCTGACTTTGACCGGGCCGCCCGCGGCCTTTGCCTGTGTCCACCACCCCCTCTGCGCTCACTCCCCGCCGCGAACTCTGGCTGCTGCTGACCCTGGCCGGCATCCAGTTCACCCACATCCTCGACTTCATGATCATGATGCCGCTCGGGCCGCAGTTCACGCGGCTGTTCGCCATCAGCGATGCGCAGTTCGGCTTGCTGGTGTCGGCCTACACGCTGTCGGCCGGGGCGTCGGGGCTACTCGCGTCCACGTACATCGATCGTTTTGGCCGCAAGCGGCTGCTGCTGGTGCTGTATGTGCTGTTCGGGCTGGCGACGCTGGCCTGCGGCGTGGCGCCCACCTACGGCACGCTCATGGCAGCGCGCATTCTGGCGGGAGCGTTTGGCGGCGTGCTGTCGGCCCTGTCGCAGACCATCGTGGCGGATGTGGTGCCGTTCGAGCGGCGCGGGCGCGCGATGGGGATCGTCATGACGTCGTTTGCAGTGTCCACCGTGGCGGGCGTGCCCCTGGGGCTGATCCTGGCCGAGCATGGGGGCTGGAACCTGCCCTTCCTCGCCATTGCGGCCCTGGTCGGGGTGCTGGCCATCCAGGCCGCCCGCACCCTGCCGCCCCTGACGGCCCACGTGCAGGCGGCGGGCGGCCGCTCCGCGCTCTCGGGCATTGCGCAGGTGCTGGCCGACCCGAACCACCGTTGGGCTTTTGTGTACTCCGCGCTGCTGGTGTCCACGGGGTTCACGGTGATCCCCTACATCACCATCTACATGCAGGCCAATGCCGGGGTGCGGGCCGACCAGATTCCGCTGGCCTACCTGTGCGGGGGCATTGCCACGTTGTTCACGGCGCGCTGGTTTGGCCGCTGGACCGACCGCTGGGGCAAGGTGCGTACCTTCCGCGCGCTGGTGGTGGCCTCGGTGCCGTGCCTGCTCGGGATCACGTTGTGCCAGGGGCTGCCACTTTCGGGGGTGCTGCTGGTGTCCACCCTGATGTTCGCCTTCGTGAGCGGACGCATGATTCCGGGGATGGCCATCGTCACCTCAGCGGCGCAGCCCGCCTTGCGGGGCACGTTCATGACCCTGAATGCGTCGGTGCAGTCTGCCGCCATGGGGGTGGCATCGTTTGTGGGTGGGATGTTGATCAGCCGCGATGCGCAGGGGTTGGTGCAGAACTACTGGGTGGCGGCCCTGGTGGGCATTGCGGCCGGCGTGCTGTCAATGCTGGTGGTGGGGCGGCTGCATCTGCATGGGGCCACCCCTGCGGGGCGCTAGAGGAGGCGGGCGGAGGTGTGCGGTTTTTCTGCCCCCTGCGAACTCGCCCATTGTGCGCGCTTTTTGGGGGCTTGGCACCTGGGCAGGCATAACCCAGCGGGCCGGGGCAGTATGGGATTGCTTTTCGGGGAGGGCAGGGGCATAGTGAACTCACGTCAACGGATGCATCCAAGTTCGCCGAGCCGCTCCTCTGATCCAGGGCGGCGTTTTTCCCACCGAGAGCTACAGGAGACTTATTTATGAACTTGACGATCAGCGGTCACCACCTCGAAGTTACTCCCGCCTTGCGCAGCTATGTCACCACCAAGCTGGATCGGATCACCCGCCATTTTGACCAAGTTGTCGATGTCAAGGTACTGCTGACGGTAGAGAAGCAAAAGGAAAAGGAAAAGAGACAGCGAGCGGAATGCAATATCCACGTGAAGGGCAACGACCTGTTTGCCGAAAGCTCCCACGCAGACCTCTATGCCGCCGTGGACGAGCTGGTGGACAAGATGGACCGCCAGGTGGTGCGCCACAAGGATCGCTTGCAGGACCACCACCACGAAGCCGCCAAGCGCGAATTGCACGCCTGATGCGCCAGCCTTGAGCCTGGCCTCGCAGCCGCCCCTTCGGGCGGTTTTTTGTTGCCCAGGCCTTGGCGCTCAGGGTTTCTGCCAATATGTGCATAATTGTTACCCTCCACCATGAACCGACTCGCCTCCATCCTGCCCTCCGCTCAAGTGCTTGTGAGTGTTGACGCCACCAGCAAGAAGCGTGCTTTTGAAGAAGCGGGTCTGCTGTTCGAAAGCCAGCACGGCCTCTCGCGTGCGCTGATCACCGACAGCCTGTTTGCGCGTGAGCGGCTGGGCTCCACGGGGCTTGGTCACGGTGTGGCCATCCCGCACGGTCGCATCAAGGGCCTGAAGGCGCCCATGGCGGCCGTGTTCCAGCTGCTCAATCCGATCGGTTTTGACGCGCCCGACGAATTGCCGGTGGGGCTGCTGATCTTCCTGCTGGTGCCCGAGGCGGCCACGCAGAAGCACCTGGAAATCCTGTCCGAAATTGCCGAGTTGCTGAGCGACTCGGCCCTGCGCGAGAAGCTCAAGGCCTGCACCGATGCCGCCGAGCTGCACGGCATGATCGCAGGCTGGCAGTCCACGCAGACCGCCTGAGTGCCCGCCCCGCGCGCTGCGTGCCGTCCCTCATCCGATCCGATTGAGCACTGACCTGCCGTGAAGCCCAATGTTGTCAGCGCCGATGTGCTTTTCGAGGAATTCCGCGGCCTCCTGAAATGGGAGTGGGTCGCGGGCCTGGGGGCATCGGAGCGGCGGTTTGACGAAGTGGCCGTGCGTTCTGCGCGGTCCGGGGCCGATCTCGTCGGTTACCTCAACTACATCCATCCCTACCGCGTCCAGATCCTGGGTGAGCGCGAAATCGCGTATCTGAGCAACGCGTCACCCGACGACTGCAAGCGCCGCATTGCGCGCATCGTGACGCTGGAGCCGCCCGTGCTGGTGCTGGCCGACAACCAGACTGCACCCGATGCGCTGGTGTCCATGTGCGAGCGCGCGCAGATCCCGATGTTCTCCACGCACGAGTCGTCGGCGTTTGTCATCGACGTGCTGCGTGCCTACCTGTCCAAGCACTTTGCCGACCGCACCACCATGCACGGCGTGTTCATGGACATCCTGGGCCTGGGCGTGCTGATCACCGGCGAATCGGGCCTGGGCAAAAGCGAGCTGGGCCTGGAGCTGATCTCGCGCGGCAACGGCCTGGTGGCCGACGATGCCGTGGACTTCTTCCGCATCAACCAGACCACCATCGAGGGCAAGTGCCCCGAGCTGCTGCAAAACCTGCTGGAAGTGCGCGGCATCGGCCTCCTGGATATCCGCGCCATCTTTGGCGAGACGGCCGTGCGTCGCAAGATGCGTCTCAAGCTCATCGTGCACCTGGTGCGCAAAGAGACGTTGGAGCGCGACTACGAGCGCCTGCCCTACGAGCCGCTCACGCAAGACGTGCTGGGCGTGCCCGTGCTCAAGGTCGTGATCCAGGTGGTGGCCGGCCGCAACATCGCCGTGCTGGTCGAGGCGGCCGTGCGCAACACCATCCTGCAGCTGCGCGGCATTGACACCTACCAGGAATTCGTCGAACGCCACCGCCGCGCCATGGAGCGCGATACCGGCGGCTAGCGGCGCTCAGACCGACGAAACTGGCGCGGCCCATGCCAGCGCTCCCGCGCAAGGGCCGCCCCGCCGCGCCGGGAGCGTCCCCCCTCTTGGGGGGAAGACGCCGAAGGCGGCTCAGGGGGGCTTATTTTTTCGCGCAGGCGGCGCACTGGCCATACAGCGCCATCGTATGGTCCTGCACCAGCCAGCCCTTGGCCTTGGCCACGGCATGCTGGCGCTTTTCGATCTCGGCGTCGTAGAACTCCTCCACCTTGCCGCACGACGTGCAGATGAAGTGGTCGTGGTGCTGGCCCTCGTTGAGCTCATACACCGCCTTGCCGCTCTCGAAGTTGCTGCGGATCAGGATGCCTGCCTGCTCGAACTGGGTGAGCACGCGGTACACGGTGGCCAGGCCAATGTCCGAACGTTCCTCCAGCAGCACGCGGAACACATCTTCCGCCGTCATGTGGCGCTGCGTGCCTTTCTGGAAGATCTCCATGATCTTCAGGCGGGGCAGCGTGGCCTTGAGTCCCGTGCTTTTGAGTTCGTCGATATTGGTCATGGCATGCTCCTTCAGGTGCGGGCCCCCATCTCAAGGCCCGGGGGGCAGCCGCTACAATGCGGCGATCATATCCTCAGCCCTTTTACCCATGCCCGTCAAAGCCCGTTGCAGCGCCCGCCTGGGCCTGGTCCTGTTGATCGGCGCCAGCATGGCTGCCCTGGCCGGTTGTGGCAGCCTTGATGGCGCCAGCAGCCGCATCGCCGGCATCGTGAAGCCCTACAAGGTGGATGTGGTGCAGGGCAACTTCGTGTCGCGTGAGCAGGTGCAAGCCCTGCAGCCCGGCATGAGCCGCCAGCAGGTGCGCGAAATCCTGGGCACGCCCCTGGTCACCAGCCTGTTCCATGCCGATCGCTGGGAATACGTGTTCACGCTCAAGCGCCCTGGCGAGGACATCCAGACCCGCAAGCTGACTGCGTTCTTCAAGGGCGATGCGCTGGAGCGCTCCGAGGGCGACGAAATGCCTTCCGAGACGGAGTTCGTCGCCACGCTGGGTGCCCGCAGTGGCGCCAAGGGCAAGGTGCCTGCGCTGGAAGCCACGCCGGAGCAGCTCTCCAAATACCCGGCCGCCGCCCGCCCGGCCCCAGCGCCTGCTGCCGCATCCACGGCGCCAGCGCCCACCAGTTACCCGCCGCTCGACGCGCCTGCGCGCTGACGCCAGCGGCCCCTGCGGCACAGGGTGTGGTCCCTGTGCTGCCACCCAACCGAACAGGATTTTCATGACAGGGACACCAACACCCGCCGCCACCGTGACCACCCCTTGCCGCGTGGCCGTGGCCGGTGCGTCGGGCCGCATGGGCCGCATGCTGATCGAAGCCATCCGCGCCAGCGACGACTGCGTGCTCGCCGGTGCGCTGGACGTGGCCGCCAGCCCCGCCGTGGGCTCCGACGCCACCGCCTTTCTGGGCCATGCGAGCGGCGTGGCCATTACGGCCGACATTGCGGCAGGCCTCAAGAACGCCGATGTGCTGATCGACTTCACCCGCCCCGAAGGCACGCTGGCCCATCTGGCCGTGTGCAGCCAGCTGGGTGTGAAGGCCGTCATCGGCACCACCGGCTTTACCGATGCGCAGAAGGCCGAACTCGACGCCTACGCACAGCGCACCGCCATCATGTTCTCGCCCAACATGAGCGTGGGCGTGAACGTCACGCTCAAGCTGCTGCAGATGGCTGCCAAGGCCATGGCCACGGGCTACGACATCGAGATCATCGAAGCCCACCACCGCCACAAGGTCGATGCGCCCTCGGGCACTGCGCTCAAGATGGGGGAGGTGATTGCCGAAGCGATGGGCCGTGACCTCAAGGAATGCGCCGTGTACGCCCGCGAAGGCGTGACGGGAGAGCGCGACCCCTCCAGCATCGGCTTTGCTGCCATCCGGGGTGGCGACATCGTGGGCGACCACACCGTGCTGTTTGCCGGTATTGGCGAGCGCATCGAGGTCACGCACAAGTCCTCCAGCCGGGCCACGTATGCGCAGGGCGCCTTGCGTGCCGTGCGCTTCCTGGCCGCCCACAAGACCGGCATGTTCGACATGTTCGACGTGCTGGGATTGCACTGAGCCGTCGATTCCCATGGACGCCCTCCACTGGTGGCGCCAGGGCGATGCAGTGACCCAGGGCGCCGCCCTGGTACTGCTGGCCATGTCGGTGGCGAGCTGGGTGGTCATCGTCTGGAAGCTGCGGCTCATGCGCCAGGCCACGGCCGATGTGGCGCGTTGCACGGCGGCGTTCTGGCAGGCACCCTCCATGAATGTCGCCGCGCAGCGTTTGCAGTCTTTTGACCGCTCTGCGCTGGTCCTGCCTCTGGTGGCTGCTGCAAATTCGATAGCAATCCATTCCGTTCCCGGTGCCCCGGCCTCGCTGGCCACGGCGGGCAGCCTGTCCCCGCGGCTCACCCGCGTGCTGCGCAATGCCCTGCATGACGTGCTGGGGCGCCTGCAGTTTGGCCAGGTGCTGCTGGCCACGGTGGGTTCCACGGCGCCTTTTGTGGGGCTGCTGGGCACCGTCTGGGGCATCTACCACGCGCTCACCGCCATGGCAGGCGCGGGGCAGATCACCATTGACCGCGTCTCCGGCCCCGTGGGCGAGGCGCTGGTCATGACGGCGGCCGGGCTGGCCGTCGCCATTCCAGCCGTGCTGGCCTACAACGTGTTTGGCCGCCTCATTGGCCGCATTGAGGCCGACCTGGAAGGGTTTGCACGTGATCTGCGCGAGCTGCTCATCGACACGGCGCAACCCGCCGATGTGAAGACCTGAATTCCAGACGCTCGCTTCAGCCATGGCCTTCGGACGACTCGAACGCACCCCCGGGCCACAGCCCATGAGCGACATCAACATGACGCCCCTGGTGGACGTGATGCTGGTGCTGGTGGTGATCTTCATCCTCACGGCACCGCTGCTGGCCAGCTCCATCCGGCTGGACCTGCCCCGCACCGAGGGCGCAACGCCCGGCACGGCGCCGCAGTTCGTCACACTGGTGGTGGATGCCTCGGGCCAGGCCTTTCTGGATGACCAGCCCCTGTCGCAGGCTGCGCTGGCCGAGCGCCTGCGCCGCATTGGTGCCGAGCGGCCCGACACCGAAATCCAGCTGCGCGCCGACGCTGCCGTGACCTATGGGCGCGTGGTCGAGGTCATGGGCGCGGCCCATTTGGCGGGGCTGCAGCGCATCGGATTTGTGGCTGAACCGGCGGCCACGCCTGCGCCCCCCACATCCCCGGCCCTACCGCGCTGAGGCGCGTTGGCGGGTGGCTGGCCAGCGCCGGGCCCTGACCGCCTAAAATCCCCGCAGCGCGGCCAGCGGCTGCACTCTTCTCTCACCCCGAGCCCCCATGCAAGACAAATACTCTCCCCAAGACGTCGAGCGCGCCGCGCACGACCACTGGACCGCCACCGACGCCTACCGCGTGACGGAAGACACCAGCAAGAAGAAGTTCTACGCCTGCTCGATGCTGCCCTATCCCAGCGGCAAGCTGCACATGGGCCATGTGCGCAACTACACCATCAACGACATGCTCACGCGCTACCTGCGCATGAACGGCTACAACGTGCTGATGCCCATGGGCTGGGACGCCTTTGGCCTGCCCGCCGAAAACGCCGCGCTGAAGAACGGCGTGCCGCCCGCCAAGTGGACGTACGAAAACATCGCGTACATGAAGAAGCAGATGCAGGCCATGGGCCTGGCCATCGACTGGAGCCGCGAGGTCGCCACCTGCGACCCCGACTATTACCGATGGAACCAGTGGCTGTTCCTGAAGATGCTGGAGAAAGGCATCGCCTACCGCAAGACCCAGGTCGTGAACTGGGACCCGGTGGACCAGACCGTGCTGGCCAACGAGCAGGTCATCGACGGCAAGGGCTGGCGCACCGGTGCCACGGTCGAGAAGCGCGAGATCCCTGGCTACTACCTCAAGATCACCGACTACGCCGAAGAGCTGCTGGGTTTTGTGACCGGCGACAAGCTGCCCGGCTGGCCCGAGCGTGTGAAGCTGATGCAGGAAAACTGGATCGGCAAGAGCGAAGGCGTGCGCTTTGCGTTCACGCACGACATCGCGGGCGACGACGGCGCGCTGATTGGCGACGGCAAGATGTACGTGTTCACTACGCGCGCCGACACCATCATGGGCGTGACCTTCTGTGCCGTGGCGCCCGAGCATCCGCTGGCCGCCCATGCTGCCAAGACCAACCCCGCGCTGCAGGCCTTCATCGAAGAGTGCAAGAGCGGCGGCACCACCGAAGCCGAGCTGGCCACGCAAGAGAAGAAGGGCGTGCCCACGGGCCTGTACGTCACCCACCCGCTGACCGAAGAGAAGGTCGAGGTCTGGGTCGGCAACTACGTGTTGATGGGCTATGGTGACGGCGCCGTGATGGGCGTGCCCGCGCACGACGAACGCGACTTCGCGTTCGCGCTCAAGTACGGCATCGAGATCAAGCAGGTCGTGCTGGTCGATGGCGAGCACTTTGACTACCACCAGTGGAACGACTGGTACGGCGACAAGCAACGCGGCGTGACCATCAACTCCGACAGCTTCAGCGGCCTGTCTTACAAGGAGGCCGTGAACGCCGTGGCCCACGCTCTGGAGCAAAAGGGCCTGGGCGAGAAGAAGACCACCTGGCGCCTGCGCGACTGGGGCGTGAGCCGCCAGCGCTACTGGGGCACGCCGATCCCGATCATCCACTGCGACGAGCACGGCGCCGTGCCCGTGCCCGAAAAAGACCTGCCCGTGGTGCTGCCGCAGGACTGCATCCCCGACGGCTCGGGCAACCCGCTGCACAAGCACGAAGGCTTCCACGCGGGCGTGACCTGCCCCGTGTGTGGCAAGGCCGCGCGCCGCGAGACGGACACCATGGACACCTTCGTGGACAGCTCGTGGTACTTCATGCGGTATTGCGACCCCAAGAATGCCGACGCGATGGTGGCGGGTGGCACGGCCTACTGGATGCGGGACCAGCACCATGCCGCTGGCGGCAGCGGCATGGACCAGTACATCGGCGGCATCGAACACGCCATCCTGCACCTGCTGTACGCGCGCTTCTGGACCAAGGTCATGCGCGACCTGGGCCTGGTCA
>CAYXSL010000187.1:0-8800 GCA_964466605.1 uncultured Verminephrobacter sp. | reverse complement strand
CCGACCTGGCCGACTACATGGTGAAAAAGGGCCTGCCCTTCCGCGACGCGCACGAAACCGTGGCCCATGCCGTGAAGGCGGCCACCACCCATGCATGCGACCTGTCGGAGTTGCCGCTGGCCGTGCTGCAGGGCTTTCACCCCGCCATCGAGAAGGACGTGTACGAGTGCCTGAGCCTGCGCGGCTCGCTCAACGCGCGCAACACGCTGGGCGGCACCGCACCTGCGCAGGTGCGCGCCCAGCTGGCGCGCCACCGGGCACGCCTGGAAAAATGAGTCAACCCCCTGAGGCGCTGCGCGCCATCCCCCTTCTCTCGAATTGCTGTGCAATTCGGGAAGGGGGACGCAGCCAGCGCGGCGGGGCGGCCCTTGCGCGGCTGCCGCTGGCCTGAACCGTGCTTGTTGTACGGTCGCGCCCCGCAAACACCCCATTCAAATCAACGAGTTCCGCCATGACAAAGACTTCCCGCCGCAATCTGCTGTCCCGCCTGGTGCGCACCGGTGCCTTTGTGGGCGCTGCGCTGGCCATGGGCCTGGCATCGGCCCAGTCGGCCAAGCCCGTCCGCCTGCTGGTGGGTTTTCCGCCCGGCGGCGGCACCGACGCCATTGCGCGCACGCTGGCCGAAAAACTCAAGGATGAGCTGGGTCAGCCCGTGGTGGTGGAGAATCGCCCCGGCGCGGGCGGCCAGATTGCCGCGCAGGCACTCAAGGCCGCGGCGCCCGATGGCACCACGCTGTTCCTCACGCATGACCACACCATCTCCATCCTGCCCCAGGTGGTGAAGAACCCCGGCTTCGAGCCCGCGCGCGACTTCGTGGCCGTGGGCGGTTTTGCCACCTTTGTGAATGCGTTTGCCGTCTCGGGCGGCACGCCCGCGAAGTCGTTCACCGAGTACGTGGGCTGGGTCAAGGCGTCGGGTGGTGGCAAGGGCGCGGTGGGCATCCCCGCCCCGGCGTCCACGCCGGAGTTCCTGGTCAAGCTGATCGGGCAGAAGTACCAGCTGGACCTGGTCTCCGCGCCCTACCGGGGCAGTGCGCCCATGATGGCCGACATGCTGGGCAACCAGATTGGTGCGGGCGTGGCCTCGGTGCAGGATTTCATGGAGAACCACAAGGCGGGCAAGGTGCGTGTGGTGGGCGTGCTGGGCACCAGGCGCCAGGCCGCCATGCCCGATGTGCCCACGTTCGACGAGATGGGCCTCAAGGGCTTTGAAGACCTGCCCTACTACGGCATCTACGCACCCACCGGTACGCCGCAGAAGTTCATCACCGACTTCTCCAGCGCGCTGGCCAGGGTGGTGGCGCAGCCCGATGTGCGCGACCACCTCACGGCCATGGGCCTCACGGTGGGCCACATGTCGCCCCAGCAACTGGCCGCGCGCGAGAAGGCCTACACCGAGGCCTGGGCGCGCATCATCAAGACCAGCGGCTTCGTGGCGCAGTAGGCGGGCTCTTCGGGGCGGCTGGCCCTGCGCAGGCTTCGTTCGCTTATGCTGTGCCCGGCCTCCGCGCGTCGGGCGCAGTTCCGGCATGCGAGGGGTCACATTTTTTGTGCACTCCCTTTTTCCCCATGCCCACCAGCCGCCTTCCTTCCAACTGGATCCAGCATCGGTACCTGCCCCTGGTGGTAGGGGTGTGCAGCGGCGCGCTGGCCGCGCTGCTGGCCTGGGTGGTCATCGACATCTCGCACACCAAGGCCCGGGCCGAGATTGCGGCACAGGCGCAAGGCCATCTGCTGCAGATCCGCGACCGGCTGGACCGGCAATTGCAAAGCACCTTGTCGGTGCCCGAAACAGTGGCCGCCTTCATCGCCGCGCAGGGCAGCATGTCGCCCGACATCTTTGCCGCGGTGGTGGGCCGCCTGCTGGAGCACCAGCGCAACATCCGCAACCTGGCGCTGGCGCCTGACAACGTGATTGCCGACGTCTACCCCCGGGTGGGCAACGAGCGTGCCATCGGCCTGCGCTATCTGGACAACCCCCAGCAGCGCGGGGCGGTGGAGCGGGCCATCCAGTCTCGCCGCACGGTGGTGGCGGGCCCCATCAACCTGGTGCAGGGCGGGCTGGGCATCATCAGCCGCACACCGGTGTTTCTGGCCCACCCGCCCGAGCAGCCGCCCGTGGGCGGGCCGCAGTACTGGGGCATTGTGTCGCTTACGGTCAATGCCGACACCTTGTTTGCCGATGTGGGGCTCAACACCGAGCAGATGGGGTTTCAGGTGGCGGCGCGGGGGCTGGACGCCATGGGGGCGCAGGGCGCGGTGTTCGTTGGCCGCCCCCAGTTGTTTGACGAGGCGCCCGCCACGCTCGATGTGCCGCTGCCCGGTGGCGGCAGCTGGACCCTGGGGGCGGTGCCCAGCGGCGGCTGGTCTGCGGCGGGCCGTGCGCCCGCACTGGTGGTGATGCTGGCCTATGCGTTTGCGCTGGTGCTGGGCCTGCTCAGTGCGCGGCTGGTGCGGGCCCACCAGCAGGTGCTGGCCCTGGCCAGCCATGACCGCCTCACGGGGCTGCCCAACCGCCGCCTGTTTGAAGACCGTCTCTCGCAGGCGGCCTTGGCTGCCTATCGTGACCACCGCGCGGGCGCGCTGCTGCTGGTGGATCTGGACGGTTTCAAGGCCGTGAACGACAGCCAGGGCCATGGCAGCGGCGACCAGGTGCTCGTGCGCGTCGCGCAGCGTCTGGCGGGCCTGGCGCGTGCCAATGACACAGCGGCCCGGCTGGGCGGGGACGAGTTTGCCCTGGTGCTCAATGCCGTGGATTCACCCGATGTCGCCATGGAAATGGCCCACAAGGTACTGGCAGCCCTGGTGGCGCCCATCGGGCTCGACAATGGCCAGCACGTGTTGATTGGCGCCAGCATCGGGGTGGCGCTGTTCCAGGGCCCGGCGGTAGAGGCGCTGCCCGCGCTCATGGACCGCGCCGATCGCGCGCTTTACGCCAGCAAACGCGGGGGCAAGGGGTTGGCCACGCTGGCTGACGCCCCGGGCGGTGCCACGGCGGCGGGCTGACCCATGGGGGAGGGGCCGAAAGCCCCTGCTTCTTCCGTTTTCAGTGCAGCGCCACCGGCCGCTCTGACCGAGGCGCGCTGCCCAGGCCATGGCCCATTTTTTTGCCCGACTCGGGTGGTGGCAGCACGGCAGGCAGGCCCAGGGCCTGGATGGCCAGCTCGCGGTGCCAGCCCTGGGTGTGGTGCAGGTGGTGCTCTTCGTTTTTCTCCACGGCCTTGTGCGCGGCCTTGAGCGTCTGGCCCACATCGCCCACCGCCACCCGGGCCACCCGGCCCAGCAGCTCCCACTGGGCATGGTTCCTGGTTTCGGTGTGCAGCACACATTCGCAGGCCACCCGCTGGGTGGTGTCCGGGTCGCAAGTGCGCTGGGCGGTCCCGATGGCCTGCACCCATGTGTCGCCCAGCTGCCGAACCACAGCCCGCGCGGCAGTGGGGGCGGCCGGGTCCAGGCCCAGCGCGTCGCACATGCGGCGCACCACGGCCTGGTGCGCCTGGCTGTCCCTCAGGTAGCCCTGCCACTCTTTTTTCAGGGCCGGGTGGTGGGCGCAAGCGATGGCGGCGCGGTACACCCTCTCGCCCACCTGTTCGGTTTCCATCATCTGCAGCACCAGCTCGTCCAGCTGATGGCTGTCGTAATGCACGCGGTTCATGGCATCTCCTTACAGTGGATTGGCGTGGGCCGCGCTGGGCTGGGCGGGGGCCGCGCAACGCAGCAGCTTGGAACAGGTTTTTGCCAGTGTGCGCACTTTGGGCGGGCCTGTCCATGGGGGGAAAAGCCCGGTGACAGCCTTGCAGGGGGCACACGTAAGCGCTTGCAACGCTGCGCTGGCGGTGGTGCCGTTTTGTTACGCTCGCAGGTCGTGCAATTCCCCTTCCCCGCGCGGGGCCACTGGGGACGTCCGCCCTGGTTCCTTCGGAGGGGAAACATGAACAAAAAACAATGGATGCTGGCGGCCAGCCTGTCGCTGGTGGCCTGGGGGGCGCAGGCCCTGCAGATCAGCAGTTTTTCGCCGCAGGGCGAAGTCGCGCAGGTGCGCCAGGTGGTGGCCAAGTTTGATGCCGCTGCCGTCAACTTTGGCGACCCCAAGGCCGCGGCGCCGCTGACCCTGAGCTGCAGCGACGCCAGCGCGGCCAAAGGCGCGGGCCGCTGGACGGGCGAGCGTGAATGGGTGTTCGACTTCGAGCGCGACCTGCCGCCGGGCGTGCACTGCACCGCCACCGTCAAACCAGGCTTCAAATCGGCCCTCGGCGCGGATCTGGCGGGCGTTAAAAGCTACCAATTCAATAGCGGCGGCCCGTTTGTGCAGGTCATCCGCCCCAACACCTACGAACAGATCGACGAAGAGCAGTTCTTTGTGCTGCAGCTCAATGGCCCGGCTACCACGGTCAGCGTTCAGGCCAATGTCTGGTGCACGATGGAAGGCGTGGGCGAGCGCGTGCCGGTGCGTTTGATCGAGGGCGCGCAGCGCGCCGAAATCCTGAAAACGCTGGGGCTGGAGAAAAGCGCGGCCAAGGAGCCTTTGCAGTACGCCACGCTGGCCTGCAACCGGCGCTTCACCTCGGGTTCGCGCATGCAGATCGTGTTTGGCAAAGGCGTGGCCACACCCAGCGGTGTGCCCAACACGGTGGAAAAGCGCTTCGAATTCAAGGTGCGCGAGCCGTTCTCGGCCGAGTTCAGTTGCGAACGCGAGAACGCCCAGGCCGCCTGCCTGCCCATCCGTCCGCTGCAGCTGTCCTTCAATACGCCGGTGCCGCGCAGCCTGGCCACGGCCATCCGCCTCAAGTCGGCCAAGGAAACCCTCAAGCCCCAGACCGATGGTGGCGTCGAAAGCCAGAAGGGCGATGCGCTGGTCAACAGCGTGCAGTTTGCAGCGCCCCTCGCAGAAAACACGGCCTTCACACTGGAGCTGCCCAAAGACTTCAAGGACGCCTCGGGCCGCTCGCTGCGCAATGCCGAGAGTTTCCCGCTCAAGGTGTCCACCGCCGGCATGCCGCCCCTGGCCAAGTTTGCAGCGGCGCCGTTTGGCATTGTCGAGCGCTTTGCCGAAGGGCCCGCGTCGGACAACCCCCCCGCGTTGCTGCCGGTGACCTTGCGCAATGTGGAAGCTGCCTTGCGTGTGCAGGGCCTGCAACCCGGCGCCCCTGGTGCGGCGGCATCGGCGGGCAAGGTGAGCACGCTCCAGCCCGGCACAGACGCCGAGATCATTGCCTGGTTTCGCAAGGTCAGGCGCTATGACAACTACCTGGTGGACCGCAAGCAGGCACGCCAGGATGTGACCGGCCCGCTGCCCAAGGTGCTGGACGACGACCGCAGCCATGTGCAGACGCGCATGCTGTCGCTGCTGGCGGGCAAGGGTGGCGTGAAGACGCTGGATCTGCCCAAGCCTGCGAGCAACGACCCGCGCCCGTTCGAGGTGGTGGGCATTCCGCTGACTCCGGGCTTCCACGTGGTGGAGATCGCATCGCAAAAAC
The DNA here is from genome assembly GCA_964466605.1 of uncultured Verminephrobacter sp. GTDB lineage: Bacteria > Pseudomonadota > Gammaproteobacteria > Burkholderiales > Burkholderiaceae_C > Acidovorax. Next base: position 3,323 of record CAYXSL010000187.1, on the reverse strand, counting down.
TTGGCGCCTCGCTGCTGGACGACCGCCACGGCGAGGGCCGCACGATGTACGTGCGCACCTCGGCACTGGTGACCAACCTGGGCGTACATTTCAAGCTGGGCCGCGAGAACGCCATGGCCTGGGTGACCACGCTGGACAAGGGCCAGCCCGTGCAGGGTGTCCAGGTGCGCGTGTCCGACTGCAGGGGCAAGGAACTGGCGCAAGCCGTGACCGACGCGCAGGGCGTTGCCCGTGTGCAGGGCCTCTCGTCCGAGCCGCCCGGTTGCAACACCAACGCCGAAGAGGACGGTGGCCAGGCCTACTTCGTGAGCGCGCGCCACAAGGGCGTGGATGGTGTGGAGGACATGGCCTTCACCTGGAGCGACTGGCAGCGAGGTATCGAGCCCTGGCGCTTCAATGTGCCCACCAGCCGGGCGCCAGCGCCGGACGAGCGCGCCCACACCATCTTCGATCGCACGCTGTTCCGCGCGGGCGAAACCGTGTCGATGAAGCACCTGTTGCGCGCCGAAACGCGACAGGGTTTTGCCCTGTCGGAATCGCGCCCCGACGCGCTCGTCATCACCCACCTGGGCAGCGGCCAGCAGTTCACGCAGCCCCTGGCGTGGCGCAGCACGGCCACGGGCGGGCTGAGTGCGCAAAGCACCTTTGCCATTCCGCCCGCCGCCAAGCTGGGCGTCTACCAGGTCGAGCTGGCAGGCAATGGCACAGTCAACGGCAGCTTGGCGTCCGGCTCGTTCCGGGTGGAGGAGTTCCGCCTGCCCGTGCTGGAAGGCCGCATTGCCCCGGTCGATAAAAAGGCGCTGGTGCGTGTGCGCTCGGTACCCACCGATGTGCAGATCAACTATGTGGCCGGTGGCGGCGCAGCCAACCTGCCGGTGCGCGTGTCGGCCATGGTGCGCGGCAAATATCTACAGTACAGCGACTACGACACGTTCAGCTTTACCCCGCCGCGCAAGCGCGAGCAGAGCAACGCCAGCAGCGACGATGAAGAAGCCACTGCCAGCCAGGACGCGCGCGTGATTGCCGACAAGCTGCCGCTCACGCTCAACAAGGACGGCGCGGGCAAGCTCACCATCGACAACGTGCCGCAGTCGCGTCAGCCGCAGGAACTGGTGATGGAAGCCACCTACGCCGACCCCAATGGCGAGGTGCAGACCCTGCGCAGCGTGCAGGCCCTGTGGCCTGCGGGTGTGGTGGCAGGCATCAAGACCGAGGGCTGGGTGTCGGCCCGCCAGAAGATCCGCTTCCAGGCGCTGGCGCTGCAGCACACGGGCAAGCCCGCGCCCGAAACCACGCTGCAGGTGCAGGCCGTGGCGCGCATCACCACCACCACGCGCAAGCGCATGGTGGGCGGCTTCTACAGCTACGACAACCAGACCGAGACCAAGGACCTGGGCACGCTGTGCAGCGGCAAGGCGGACGCGCGCGGCCTGCTGCTGTGCGAATCCAAGCTCGACGAACCCGGCGAGGTGGAACTGGTGGTCACCGCCACCGACAAGGACGGCAACACCAGCGTGGCCGCGTCGTCGGTGTGGGTCACGCGCCAGGGCGAGCTGTGGTTTGGTGGCGAAGACCACGACCGCATCGACCTGCTGCCCGAGAAGAAGAGCTACCAGCCCGGCGAAACTGCCAAGTTCCAGGTGCGCATGCCGTTCCGCTACGCCACGGCGCTGGTGGCGGTGGAGCGCGAGGGCATCATCGACACCCAGGTGGTGCAGCTCAACGGCCAGGATCCCACGGTGAGCCTGAAGGTGCAGCCGGACTGGGGGCCGAACGTGTACGTGAGCGTGCTGGCCCTGCGCGGCCGTCTGCGCGAGGTGCCGTGGTACAGCTTCTTCACCTGGGGCTTCAAGTCGCCGCGCGAATGGTGGACATCCTTCTGGTACGAAGGCCGCGAGTACCAGGCGCCCACCGCGCTGGTGGACCTCTCCAAGCCTGCCTACCGCCTGGGCCTGGCAGAGATCCGCGTGGGCACGCAGGCCCACCAGATCGATGTGAAGGTGCAGGCCGACAAGGAAAGCTATGCCGTGCGCGGCAAGGCGCAGGTCACCATCACCGCCACGCTGCCGGGCGGCAAGCCCGCCGCGAATGCCGAGGTGGCCGTGGCCGCCGTGGACCAGGCCTTGCTGGAGCTGATGCCCAACACCAGCTGGAACCTGCTCGACGCCATGCTCCAGCGCCGCAGTTGGGGCGTGGAGACATCCACCGCGCAGATGGAAATCATCGGCCGCCGCCACTACGGCAAGAAGGCCGTGCCCGCAGGCGGTGGCGGCGGCAAGGCGCAAACGCGCGAGCTGCTCGACACCCTGCTGCTGTGGCAGCCCGCCATCCAGCTCGACGCCAACGGCCAGGCCAAGGTGACGGTGCCGCTCAACGATGCGCTCACCACCTTCAAGATCGTGGCCGTGGCCGATGCGTCCACCGGCCTGTTCGGCACCGGCAGCACCAGCATCCGCAGCGCGCAGGATTTGCAGATCATCAGCGGCCTGCCGCCCCTGGTGCGCGAGGACGACCAGTTCCGCGCCCAGCTCACGCTGCGCAACACCACCAAGGCCGCGATGAAGGTCGAGGTGGCGCCGCGCGCCACCTTGCTGGACCTGAAGCCTCAGACGGTGGACATCCCCGCCGGTGAATCGCGCGAGGTGGCGTGGACGGTGACCGCACCCGCCCAGCTCGCGCAGACCCGCGCCCAGGCCATCCTGTGGGAGATCGAAGCCAAGGACACCGTGAGCGGCGCGCGCGACGCGCTCAAGGCCAGCCAGAAGCTGATCCCGACCGTGCCGCTCACGGTGCAGCAGGCCACGCTGGTGCAGGTCGATGGCAGCTTCAACCTGGATGTGAACCCGCCCGCCGATGCGCTGCCTGGGCGCGGCGGCCTGAAGATGTCGCTGCAGCCCAAGCTGGCCGAAGGCCTGCCCGGCGTGCGCGACTGGTGGGCACGCTACCCGTTTGCCTGCCTGGAGCAAAAGACCAGCAAGGCCGTGGGCCTGCGCGACGCCAGGCTGTGGCAGACCGTGGTGGCGCAGCTGCCCACCTACCTGGACAGCGACGGCCTGGCCAACTACTTCCCGCCGCGCGACGGCGACGCCAACCGGGGCAGCGACACCCTCACGGCCTATGTGCTGGCCGCCACGCACGAGGCCGCCAGCATCAACCCCGCGTTTGCCCTGCCCGACGAGGCCCGCGCGCCCATGGAGCGTGGCCTGATCGCGTTTGTGGAAGGCCGCATCCAACGCAACTTCTGGAGCCCGAGGGCAGGGAAAGGTGGGGACCTGGACATGCGCAAGGTGGCCGCGCTTGAAGCGCTGTCGCGCTACGGCAAG
>CAYXSL010000186.1:0-8805 GCA_964466605.1 uncultured Verminephrobacter sp. | reverse complement strand
GTTGTTGCTGACAAGCGTACCCGCCGCGACGGCCGCTTCATCGAGCGCATCGGCTTCTACAACCCCACCGCCAAGGAAACCGAAGAAGGCCTGCGCATCGTGCAAGACCGTCTGGCTTACTGGGTGGGCGTTGGCGCCCAGTCCTCCCCCACGGTGGACCGCCTGATCAAGCAAGCCGCCAAGAAGGCTGCTTAAAGCTCCCTGAAAAGGGCGGGTTCCGTCGGCTTGTCTGGCGGAACCCGCCCTTTTCCTATTCTGGAATCCCCCCGCCATGGCCACCACTTCCCTGACCCTCGAACCCGCAGAGCTGCCGCCCGATGCCGTTGAAGTGGGGCGCATTGCCGATGCCTGGGGCGTCAAGGGCTGGTTCAAGGTGCTGTCGCACAGCAGCAGCCCCGAAGCGCTGTTCGCGTCCAAGCGCTGGTACCTGCAGCCGTCCGAGCGGGGTGCCAAGGCATTTACCGGCACGGTGCTGCTGCCCATCCGCCAGGCCAAGGACCATTCCGACACCGTGGTGGCCTGGGCGCAGGGCATTGATGACCGCAATGCCGCCGAGGCCCTGCGCGGTGCGCGCATCTTTGTGCCCCGGTCGAGTTTCCCGTCCACCTCGGAAGACGAGTTCTACTGGGTCGATCTGATCGGCCTCGCGGTCGTCAACCGCGAAGGCGTGGCGCTGGGGCAGGTGCAGGAACTGATGTCCACCGGCCCCCAGACCGTGCTGGTGCTGGCCTATGAGGAAGATGGCAAGGCCCGCGAGCGCATGATTCCTTTTGTCTCGGCGTTTGTGGACAAGGTGGATCTGCCTGAAAAGCGCATCACGGTCGATTGGCAGCCGGACTATTGACCGGATACCGCTCTCTTGCGCCCTGCACCATGCGCTTTGACATCATCACCCTGTTCCCTGAGCTGTTCGCGCCTTTCCTGGCGAGCGGCGTGACCCGCCGCGCCTATGCCAGCGGCCAGGTCGATGTGCGCCTGTGGAACCCGCGCGACCATGCCGAAGGCAACTACCGCCGGGTGGACGACCGCCCGTTTGGTGGCGGCCCCGGCATGGTGATGATGGCCGAGCCGCTGCAGCGGTGTCTGGCGGCCATTCGCGCAGAGCGGGCCGAGCCGGAGGAGGGCAGGGCGCCGCTGGTGCTTTTTTCGCCCATCGGGTCGCAGCTCAACCATGCTGCAGTGGAGCGCTGGTCTGCCAGCGCGGGTGCCGTGCTGCTGTGTGGCCGCTATGAAGGCATTGACCAGCGATTCATCGACGCGCATGTGGATGTGCAGATGAGCCTGGGAGATTTTGTGCTCTCGGGCGGTGAAATCGCCGCCATGGCCTTGCTCGATGCGGTCGCCCGGCTGCAGCCCGGCGTGCTCAATGACGAAGGCAGCCACCAGCTCGACAGCTTCAACCCGGCGCTGGATGGCCTGCTCGACTGCCCCCACTACACGCGGCCGGAAGAGTGGGCGGGGCAGCAGGTGCCCGCACCGCTGATGTCCGGGCACCATGCGCAGATCGAGCGCTGGCGGCGCGACCAGCGGCTGGCCATCACGGCCCGCCACCGCCCCGATCTCATCGACGCTGCGCGCCAGGCGGGGCGTCTGGCCCCGGCCGATGAGGCGGTATTGGCCAAGCTCGTCTGAATTGTTATAATCAAAGGCTTTTCGATCCTCTGGCCGGCCGTTTTGACAGGGATTTCTCCCGCAAAACACTGAACCGTCAATCCCGACGCAGCCATTTTTGGCGCGGACAAGATCGTTGGACATCAAACATGAACCTGATCCAGACCCTGGAAGCGGAAGAAATCGCCCGCTTGAACAAGACCATCCCCGAATTCGCCCCCGGTGACACCGTCATCGTGAGCGTGAACGTGGTGGAAGGTACCCGCAAGCGCGTGCAGGCCTACGAAGGCGTGGTGATTGCCAAGCGCAATCGCGGCCTGAACAGCGGCTTCACCGTGCGCAAGATCTCCAGCGGCGAAGGCGTGGAGCGTACGTTCCAGACCTACAGCCCGCTGATCGCCAGCATCGAAGTCAAGCGCCGCGGCGATGTGCGCCGCGCCAAGCTGTACTACCTGCGTGACCGCAGCGGCAAGTCGGCTCGTATCAAGGAAAAGCTGCCTTCGCGCGTCAAGGCTGCTGCCACCGCCGCTTAATCCAAGCAAGGCGCAGGCCCATCCTGACAAGCCGCTACAGCATCTGCCTGTAGCGGCTTTTTGTTTTCTGGCTTGTGACGGCCGAACCTGAATCTGAACCCGAACAGAAATTTTTGAGTGAACGCATCTCCTCCCGCCCCCGCCGCTGCATCCGTCGTCGCTCCGCTGTCCAGCCTGCCTGATTTCGACCCCCGCCTGGTGCCGGTGGTGGGCGTGGACGCGCACCTGCCCGCCGTGCCTGCGGCGGCGCAGACGCCCGAGGCACTGCGCGCGCGGTTTGCGCACCCGCCCCGGTGGGAGCCCGAGGTGCTGCTGGAGAAGAAGTTCATGAACCGCGAGCCAGCCCACGCGTCCGTGCTGCTGGCGATCATGCTGAGCGAGCAGCCCACGGTGCTGCTCACCGAACGCACGGCCCACCTGTCCACCCACTCGGGGCAGGTGGCTTTCCCGGGTGGGCGGGCAGACCCTGGCGACGCCACGGCCGCCGACACCGCCTTGCGCGAGGCGCAGGAAGAGGTGGGGCTCGCGCCTGAATTCGTCGAGGTGCTGGGTACCTTGCCAACCTATGTCACCGGCTCGTCCTTCATCATTACGCCGGTGGTGGCGCTGGTGCGGCCGGACTGTGTGCTGCAGCCCAATCCCTACGAGGTGGCGGATCTGTTCGAAGTGCCGCTGGCGTTTCTGCTGGACCCCGCCAACCACCGGCGCCATGTGTTCGACCGGGACGGTGTGCACCGCGAATGGTTCTCCATGCCCTACCAGGACAGTCGCAAGACCCACTTCATCTGGGGTGCGACGGCGGGCATGCTGCGCAATTTCTACCGCTTCATGCAGGCCTGATCCGCTTCGCACATAAAGGGTGCGTGGGGGCGAAGCCCCAGTATCATTGCCCCCCATGAGTTTCTTCGCCATCCTGTTCGCTCTGCTGATCGAGCAGGCCCGCCCCCTGGCTCGCAGCAACCCCATCCATGCGGGTCTGCGGGCGTGGGCGCTGTCCGTGAGCCGCAACTTCGACGCCGGCAAGCCCCACCACGGCTGGGTGGCCTGGAGCCTGGCGGTGCTGCTCCCGGCCCTGATCACCCTGGCCATCCATTGGGCCCTGCTGTGGGGCCTGGGCTGGCCGTTTGCGGTGCTCTGGAGCGTGGCGGTGCTGTATGTCACGCTGGGTTTTCGCCAGTTCAGCCACCATTTCACGGGCATCCGTGATGCGCTTGAAGAGGGTGATGAAGACGCCGCCCGCGAGCGTCTTGCGCACTGGCAGCAGGTGGACGTGGGGGCCTTGCCCCGCAGCGAGATCGTGCGCCATGTGATCGAGTATTCGGTGCTGGCCGCGCACCGCCATGTGTTTGGGGTGCTGGCCTGGTTCTCGGTGCTGGCGGCGCTGGGGCTCGGGCCCACGGGGGCGGTGCTGTACCGTCTGGCCGAATTTGTTTCGCGCTACTGGCACTACCGGCAGCGCGCGGGCACGCAACCCGCCAGCGCCTCGCTGCAGCAGGCCTGCGCCCAGGCCTGGACCGTGGTGGACTGGCTGCCCGCGCGGCTTACGGCGCTGAGCTTCGCGGTGGTGGGCAGCTTCGAGGAGGCGATCGAGGGCTGGCGCTTTCACGCGCAGCGCTTCCCCAATGACAACGACGGCGTGGTGCTGGCCGCCACGGCGGGCGCGATCAATGTGCGCCTGGGCGGCGAGGCCCTGAAGTCCCGCACCGAAATGCAGGCGCCCCAAGGGCTGGAGATCGACGCCGACATGGGCGACAGCGATGCCACCCCGGGCCGGGAGCCTGAGGTGGGCCATCTGCGCAGCGTGGTGGGGCTGGTGTGGCGATCGGTCGTGGTCTGGATGCTGCTGCTGGCGCTGCTCACGCTGGCCCGCCTGTTGGGGTAGGGCCGGCCGCTTCTGGCCCAGGGCCTGCGTCAGTAGCGCGTGTGGCTCAGCTCTTCAAATAGATCGCTATAAATTTTATAGCGCGTCGGGCTTATCCCGTGCGCGGAGGGGCCGTTTTTGACCGCATCCAGCACACCACAGCCGGGTTCATGCAGGTGGGTGCAGTTGTAGAACTTGCAGTGGTTGGCGTGTGCTGCGATGTCGGGCATGCAGGCGGCGAGCTGCATGGGCGCCACATGGTGCAGGCCAAATTCCTGGAAGCCCGGTGAGTCGATCAGCGCCGTGGTGCGCTCGGCATCCATCCAGTACCAGTGGGTGCTGGTGGTGGTGTGCTTGCCGGAGTTCAGCGCCTGCGAGATCTCGCCGGTCTGCACGGCAGCGCCCGGCACCAGCAGGTTGATCAGCGTGCTTTTACCCGAGCCCGAGGGGCCCAGCACCAGCGTGGTCTTGCCCCGCAGGTGTTCCATCAGCAGCGCGCGGTCCACGTCGCTGGACAGCGCCAGAGACAAGGGCAGCACCCCATAGTGTGTGCCCGCCCCCATGTGGCGGTAGGGCAGCAGGCGTTCCCAGGCGCGGGCAAAGGGCTCCACCAGATCGCTTTTGTTGAGGCCGATCAGGGGCTTGATGCCCTCGGCCTCGGCCGCGATCAGGGCGCGGGCGAGCTGGCTTTCGGAGAACACGGGCTCTGCCGCGATCAGGATCAGCACCTGGTCCAGATTGGCCGCGAACGACTTGGTGCGGATCTCGTCCTGGCGGTAGAAGAGGTTGCGCCGCTCCAGCACCTTCTCGATGGTGCCTTCGTCGCCCTGGCCGGGTGGAGGGGCTTGCCACAGCACCCGGTCGCCTACCACGGCCTGGCTTTTTTTGCCCCGGGGGTGGCAGATGCGGCGTTCGCCGTCAGCGGTTTCAACCATGCAGTGGCGCCCATGGCTGGCCACCACGGTGCCTTCCATGAGAGCGCTGCGATCAGCCATGGAGGTGTGGGTGAAAGGTCATGGGCGACGCTTTCGGTCAGGCCACGAGCGCATCGAACTGGGTCGCGCACTCGAAGTCGGTCGAGGAGATGCCGTTCACATCGTGTGTGTTCAAGCGCACCACGCAGCGGTTGTAGTGCACCGACAGGTCAGGGTGGTGGTCCTGCGCATTGGCGATGAAGGCCAAAGCATTCACGAACGAGATGGTCTCGTAGTAGTTCGCGAAGTGATAAGTCTTCTCGATGGCAACGTTTGCGCCATCGCCGCTCAGGCTCCAGCCTTCGAGCTGGGCGAGATTCGCTACGACTTCCGTGGCGGTCAGCGCACGACGGGTCAGCGCAGACCAGTCTTTTTTCTTCAACATGGTAGTGGTCATGGGTGGGCAGGATTGGGAAGCATGCGCGCCAGCCGTTCGGTGGCGGGCGGATGCGAGTAGTAGAACTTCACGTACACCGGGTCGGGTGTGAGCGTGGAGGCATTGTCTTCGTACAGCTTGAGCAGGGCCGAAGCCAGATCGGCGCCGCTGGCCTGGGCCATGGCGTAGGCATCTGCCTGAAACTCGTGCCTGCGCGACTGTTGCGAGAACAGCGGCGAGATGAAGAAGGTGAATACGGGCACCACCAGCATGAACAGCAGCAGCGCCAGGGCGTCGTTGGGCGCGGCCGTTATGGCGGGGTCCAGCGAGATGTTGGGCCGCACGCCCAGTCCGGTATAGAACCATACCTGGTTGGAGAGCCAGCCCAGCAGCGCAAAGCCGGCCAGGCTGAGGCCAAACATGACCACAATGCGCTGGATGATGTGGCGGTGCTTGAAGTGGCCCAGCTCATGCGCCAGCACGGCCTCGACCTCGCCCGGGGCCAGCTGCTTCAGCAGGGTGTCGTAGAACACCACGCGCTTGGCTGCGCCAAAGCCCGTGAAATACGCGTTGGCATGGGCGCTGCGGCGGCTGCCATCCATCACGAACAGACCCTTGGCCGAGAAGCCGCAGCGCTGCATCAGGGCCGTGACGCGGGCCTTGAGCGACTCGTCTTCGAGCGGCTGGAACTTGTTGAACAACGGCGCGATGAAGGTGGGGTAGATCACCATCAGGAGCAGGTTGAACCCCATCCAGAAGCACCAGGCCCACAGCCACCACAGCGGCCCCGCCGCGCCCATGAGCCAGAGGATGAGCGCCGCAATCGGCAGGCCGATGAGGGCGCCCACCAGCAAGCCCTTGGCCGCGTCGGCCAGCCACAGGCCCCAGGTCATCTTGTTGAATCCAAAACGTTCTTCGATCACGAAGGTCTGGTACAGCGACAGGGGCAGGTCGATGAGGCCCCCAATGGCGGCAAATGCCACCAGCAGCGCCATCTGCTGCCCCATGCCGGGCCCCATGGCATCCAGCAGGGTGCGGTTCAGCGCGTCCAGGCCGCCGAGCAAGGTCCAGCCGAGCAGCACTGCAGCGCTCAGGGCCATTTCCAGCAGCCCCAGGCGGGCCTTGGTGATGGTGTAGTCGGCGGCCTTCTGGTGGGCGGCCAGGGGGATTCGCTCGGCAAACGGTGCAGGCACGGCGGCGCGGTGGCGGGCCACATGTCGCACCTGGCGGGTGGCCAGCCAGAACTTGAGCGCAAGGCCCAGGACCAGGGCCGCCGCAAAGGCCAGCGTCAGCAGCATGGAGGGGGAAAAGTCGTCGGGGGTGGGCATGTGCGGCGAGTTTAGGCCATCGGCGACAATGCGCGCCATGTCAGAAGCCAACAACCCCACCCCTGCCACGCTCGCCAAATCCGACCAGAACCTGGTCTGGCTCGATTGTGAAATGACCGGCCTGGAGCCAGATACGGACCGCCTGCTGGAGATTGCCGTGGTCGTGACCGGCCCGGGCCTGGAGCCCCGTGTCGAAGGCCCGGTGTTTGCCATTCATCAATCGGATGAATTGCTGAACAAGATGGATGCCTGGAACAAGGGAACCCATGGCCGAAGCGGCCTGATCGACAAGGTGAAGGCTTCGACGGTGACCGAAGAGGAGGCCGAGCAGCAGATCATTGCCTTCCTGAGCCAGTATGTACCCAAGGGCACAGCCCCCATGTGTGGCAACAGCATCGGGCAGGACCGGCGTTTTCTGGTGCGCTACATGCCCAAGCTGGAGAAATTCTTCCACTACCGCAATGTGGATGTGAGCACGCTGAAGGAACTGGCCAAACGCTGGAAGCCCGAGGCCTATACCAGCTTCAAGAAGGCCCAGAAACACACGGCGCTGGCCGATGTGCACGAGTCCATCGATGAGCTGGCGCATTACCGCCAGCACCTCTTGGCAGTGGAGGTGAAAGCCCTCTGAGCGGCTTTGCGCCAAGGCGCTCCGAGTACAAGCGCGGCGAGCATTGGTATGCCCCTTGGCATGGGGACTGCCCTTGCGCGGGTGCCCGGCTTGTCTGCAGCCGCGTGTAGGCTGCATGTTTGGAGGGTATTGCGGGGAAACCCTTAACCATGCCATAATCGCAGGCTGCGCAGGAAAACCGCCTCGCAGTTTGTGCATCTCCCCTCACACACCGGGCTTGCCAGCCCGCTGCCAACATGCAAATGTAATCTGGCAGCGCAGGACTGGCGAATAACAGCCCACCCGCATCGGCCTGGTCCTCCAGAGTCAGCGCTGGTTTCGTTTGATGGTTGATGTTTTTTAACCATTTGACGAAGCCAATCGTGGGCAGCGCCCGCGACCGTCTTCGTGAGAGAAAAAATCATGACCGACACCTCTTTGGTGCAGGGCGAATTCGCGCCTGCCAATACATCCTTTGCTGCCGACGTTTCCGTGCAGTCCTCCTCCCTCGATTCCGTGGTGGCCGCCGCTATTGAAGATGCTGCCGCCGTGACCGCCGAGCCCAATGGGTTCGTCGAACTGGGCCTGGCGCCCGAGCTGGTGCAAGCCGTGGCTGACCTGGGCTACACCCAGCCCACCAGCGTGCAGCGCAAGGCCATCCCTCTGGCCATGGGCAGCGATGCCACGAAGTTCATCGACCTGATGGTCTCCAGCCAGACGGGCAGCGGCAAGACCGCCGCCTTCCTGCTGCCTGTGCTGCACACGCTGATCCAGCAACAGGCCGTGGCCCAGGCTGAAGAGCGTGCCGCTTTCGAGCGCGCGGTGGCCGAGGCGGCTGCCCGGGGCGAGCCTGCCCCCAAGCGTGCCAAGCGCAAGGACCCCACCAGCTCGCGCAACTTCAAGGCTGCCACCCCTGGCGCCCTGATCCTGTGCCCCACGCGTGAACTGGCCCAGCAGGTGGCGCATGACGCCATCGACCTGGTCAAGCACTGCCGTGGTCTGCGTGTAGCCAACGTGGTGGGCGGCATGCCCTACCAGCTGCAGATCGCCAAGCTGCAGAACGCCGACCTGGTGGTTGCTACCCCTGGCCGCCTGCTGGACCTGCAGCGATCCATGCAGATCAAGCTCGACAAGGTGCAGTTCCTGGTGGTGGACGAAGCCGACCGCATGCTGGACCTGGGCTTCTCGGACGACCTGGCCGAGCTGAACCAGCTGACCAGCCAGCGCAAGCAGACCATGATGTTCAGCGCCACCTTCGCGCCCCGCATCCAGCAACTCGCCATGCGCGTGATGCACGACGGCGGTTCGTCGGTGCAGAAGGTAACCATCGATTCGCCCCAGGAGAAGCACTCCAATATCAAGCAGGTGCTGTACTGGGCCGACAACGCCCAGCACAAGCGCAAGCTGCTGGACCACTGGCTGCGTGACACCACGATCAACCAGGCCATCGTGTTCGCCAGCACCCAGGTGGAGTGCGACGGTCTGGCCAACGACCTGCAGCAAGACGGGTTC
>CAYXSL010000185.1:3729-8825 GCA_964466605.1 uncultured Verminephrobacter sp. | reverse complement strand
CCGCAGCGGCGCACGCACTTGATGATGTTCTCGGCCGCGCTCTGCGCGCCGGTCACGATGTGGATCTTGGCCTCCAGGCGGATGCCGCTCATGCCGATGGGCTCTTTCACATCCTGCCCGTCGATCACGAACTCCTGCGGCTCCACCAGCAGCAGACGCTGGTCGCTGGAGATGTTGATGGCCTTGGCCGTTTCCACCACCCGCGCCACGTCGGCCGAGGTGACTTCCTTGTCCTTCACCGCCACCATGCCGCTGGAGTTGAGGCCGCGGATGTGGCTGCCGGTGATGCCGGTGTACACGCGCTGGATCTTGCAGTCCGCCATCAGCTCGGCCTCTTTCAGCGCCTGCTGGATGCTCTGCACCGTGGCGTCGATGTTCACCACCACGCCACGCTTGAGGCCGTTGCTGGGCGCCACGCCCAGGCCGGCCAGTTTCAGCTCGCCGCCGGGCAGCACCTCGGCCACCACGGCCATGACCTTGGCCGTGCCGATGTCGAGCCCCACCACCACGTCTTTGTACTCTCTTGCCATATCAGCCTCTGCCCTTTTCTGTTCTGTCCCGCCGACCACCCCACCGCGTGCCCAACCGCCCTATGTCCATGGCTTGCCCCGCACCTTGTGTTGCCTTGCCGCACTGCATCGCATCACCTCCTGCGCACACCGCCGGTGGCACCGGCCACGGCCCCTGCGGCATCGGGGATCACCGTGGTGACCCCGCGCAGCCGCAGCGCATAACCCCCGGCGTGGCGCAGATCGGCCGACTCCAGCGCATCCACTCGCCGCCCGTACTGCGCCGCCACCTGGGTCAGCGTGCGGGCAAACCGCTGCGTGCGCTGCACCACCTCTTCGGGGGTACCGCCGCCCAGCTCCACCACGGCATCGCTGTCCAACCGCGCGCGCCAGCCGCCCCGCCCGGTCAGCTCCAGCTCTTCCACCTCCAGCCCCAGCGGCTCGAACACAGGCTGCAACAGCCCCACCATCTTCAGAGCCTCGGCAGACGAGCCCTGAGGGCCCAGCAGTCGCGGCAGCCCCTCCTGCTCCACATCGCCCACGTTGGCCTCGAACACTTCACCTTGGCTGTTCACCATGGCCGAGCCGGACTCCGGCCCCCAGAACGCCACAGCGTCGTGCTCCTGCAGCTCCACCCGCAGGCTGGCGGGATACACGCGGCGCACCTGCGCGCTGCGCACCCAGGGCACCTGCTCGAAAGCTTCGCGCGCGGCGCGCAGGTCCACCGTGAAGAAGTTGCCCACCAGGTGCGGCCCCACATTGGCTCGCAGCGTCACGGCGTTGTTGTGCACCAGCTCGCCCTGCACCACGATGCGCGCAATTGCAAAGCCCGGGTAGCGCAGCACCCACCAGGCTCCCGCTGCCAGCACGGCCAGGGCGCAGCCCACGAACAGGACCGACGCGGTCAGGTTCATGAGCTTGACGTCCAGGGGTGCGGGCAGGGTGCTGGTCATCAGACAGCCTTTGGCCTTGCGGGCGTATCCAGTGCCGCGCTCGCCAGAATGCGCAGGCACAGTTCTTCGTAGCTGATGCCCGAGGCCCTGGCCGACATGGGCACAAGCGAGTGGCCTGTCATGCCGGGGGATGTGTTCATCTCCAGCAGGAAGGGCTTGCGGTCGCTGGCGCGGATCATCAGGTCGGCACGGCCCCAGCCCCGGCAGCCCAGGGTGCGATAGGCCTCCAGCACGATGCGCTGGATCTCGCGCTCCTCGGCCTCGGGCAGGCCGCTCGGGCACTGGTACTTCACGTCGTCGGTGAAGTATTTGTTCTGGTAGTCGTAGGCACCATCAGGCGCCACGATGCGGATCACGGGCAGTGCGCGGGCATCGGCGCCCTGGCCCAGCACGGGGCAGGTGACCTCTTCGCCGTCGATGAATTCCTCGCACAACACGTCGGGGTCGTACTGGGCCGACAGCTGCACGGCTTCCTGCATGTCAGAGTAGCCCCGCACCTTGGTCACGCCAATCGACGAGCCTTCGCGCGGCGGCTTCACGATGAGCGGCAGGCCCAGCTCGTCGGGCACGGTGCGCACCACTTCGCGCTGCTGGCGGTCGGGCGCCAGCCACACATAGCGTGGCGTGGGCAGGCCCTCGGCCAGCCACACCCGCTTGGTCATGACCTTGTCCATGGCGATGCTGGACGCCATCACGCCCGGGCCGGTGTACGGAATGCCCAGCAGTTCGAGCGCGCCCTGCACCGTGCCGTCTTCGCCATGGCGGCCGTGCAGCGCGATGAAGCAGCGCGCATAACCGTCGCGTTTCAGGTCGCCCAGCGCGTTCTGCGCCGGGTCGAAGGCATGGGCATCCACCCCGCGCGAGCGCAGCGCCTGCAGCACGCCGCTGCCCGACATGAGCGAGACCTCGCGCTCGGCCGAATCACCGCCCATGAGCACGGCCACCTTGCCCAGGGACTTCACATCAATATTGGAATCAAAAGAGGTCATACCGCGCTCCCCTTCAGCGCTTTCAGCTCACCATTTTGTAGCATATCCACCACCTTGCCCGGCACCGCACCGATGGAGCCCGCGCCCATGCACATCACCACGTCGCCATCCCTGGCGTTGTCGGCGATGGCCTGGGGCAGGTCGGCCACGTTGTCGATGAACACGGGCTCCACCCGGCCCGCCACGCGCAGCGCGCGTGCCAGCGAACGGCCATCGGCCGCGACCACCGGCGCCTCGCCTGCCGCATACACCTCGGTCAGCAGCACGGCGTCGGCGTTGCCGATGACCTTCACAAAATCTTCAAAACAGTCGCGCGTGCGGCTGTAGCGGTGCGGCTGGAACGCCAGCACCAGGCGGCGGCCCGGAAACGCGCCGCGTGCAGCGGCCAGCGTGGCGGCCATCTCCACCGGGTGGTGGCCGTAGTCGTCGATCACGGTGAACTGGCCGCCGTCCTTGGCGGGCAGATCGCCATAACGCTGGAAGCGCCGGCCCACGCCCTTGAAGCCCGCCAACGCGCGCTGCACAGCCTCGTCGGGAATGTTCAGCTCCACGGCCACGGCAATCGCCGACAGCGCGTTGAGCACGTTGTGTTCGCCCGCGAGGTTAAGTACGATCTCCATGTCGGGCAGCGTGACGCCGTTGCGCCGCTGCACCGTGAAGCGCATCTGGCCTGCCTCCGCGCGCACATTGATGGCGCGCACCTGGGCGTCTTCCGAGAAGCCGTAGCTGGTGATCGGGCAGGTCACGCTTTGCAGGATGTCGCGCACGGCCGGGCTGTCCACGCACAGGATGGCCGTGCCGTAGAACGGCATGCGGTGCAGGAAATCGACAAACGCGCCCTTGAGCCGGCCGAAGTCGTGGCCGTAGGTCTCCATGTGGTCGGCGTCGATGTTGGTCACCACCGCCATCACGGGCAGCAGGTTCAGGAACGACGCGTCGGACTCATCGGCCTCGACCACGATGTAGTCGCCGCTGCCCAGCTTGGCATTGGCGCCCGCGCTGTTGAGCTTGCCGCCGATCACAAAGGTCGGGTCCAGCCCCGCCTCGGCCAGCACGCTGGTCACGAGGCTGGTGGTGGTCGTCTTGCCATGGGTGCCCGCAATGGCAATGCCCTGCTTGAGGCGCATCAGCTCGGCCAGCATCAGTGCGCGCGGCACCACGGGAATCTTCTTCTCGCGCGCGGCGAGCACTTCGGGGTTGTCGGGTGTCACCGCCGTGGACGTGACCACGGCGTCGGCGCCGTCGATGTGCGCCGCGGCATGGCCCAGGCAGGTCTGGATGCCCAGGCCTTGCAGGCGGCGCAGCGTGGCGCTGTCGGCCAGATCCGAGCCCGAGATGCGGTAGCCCAGGTTGAACAGCACCTCGGCGATGCCGCTCATGCCGGCGCCGCCCAGGCCCACAAAATGGATATGGCGAATGGCGTGTTTCATGGTTGGGCCAACTCCTCGCAGGCAGTCACCACTTCGCGGGTGGCGTTGATTTTTTGCATGTTTTTGGCCTTCTGCGCGCTATCCATCAACGTGGATCGCTCTAAATTTAATAGCATCTCCGACAGCCCTTCGGGCGTGAGGTCGCGCTGCTGCACCAGCCAGCCGCCGCCAGCATCGACGAGGAACTGTGCGTTGGTGGTCTGGTGGTCGTCCACGGCCGAGGGGAAGGGCACAAAAATGGACGCAGCCCCCACGGCGGCAATTTCGGTCACGGTGCTGGCACCAGCGCGGCAGACGATGATGTCGGCCGCTGCAAATGCGCTGGCCGTGTCGTCGATGAAAGGCGTGCATTCGGCCTCGACCCCGGCAGCCGCGTAGTTGGCGCGCAAGGCGTCGATCTGCGTAGCGCCGCTCTGGTGGACCACGGTGGGCCGTTGTTCGGCAGGCATCAGCGCCACGGCCTGCGGCACGATCTCGTTGAGCGCACGCGCGCCCAGGCTGCCACCCACCACCAGCAGGCGCAGCGGGCCGGTGCGGCCCGCGAACCGCTCGGCCGGGCCGGGCTGCTGCGTGAAGGCGGTGCGCAGCGGGTTGCCCACCCACTGGCCCTGCTTGAACACATTGGGGAAGGCGGTGAACACCCGGTCGGCCACGCCCGCCAGCACCTTGTTGGCCATGCCGGCCACTGAGTTCTGCTCGTGCAGCACCAGCGGTTTGCCCGCCAGCACGCCCATCATGCCGCCCGGGAAAGTGATGTAGCCCCCCAGGCCCACCACCACATCGGGCTTGACGCGCCGCACCACGGCCAGCGCCTGCCAGAACGCGCGCAGCAGGCGCAGCGGCAGCAGAGCCAGCGTAGCGATGCCTTTGCCGCGCACACCCGAAAAATCGATGAGTTCCAGCGCAAAACCATGCTGCGGCACGATGCGCGACTCCATGCTGCCGGGCGCTCCCAGCCAGTGCACGCGCCAGCCGCGTGCGCGCAGCTCTTCGGCCACGGCGAGGCCGGGGAAGATGTGGCCACCGGTGCCACCGGCCATGATGAGGGCAGTCTTCTGCTTGCTCATACGCGGCCTCCGCGCATCAGGCGCTGCGCGCCTGGCATTGCGTGCGCAATGCACAGCTTGTTTTGGTGAAACAAACTTCTCATACGCGGCCTCCGCGCATCGAATGCTCCGCATTCGGCAGCGTTGAAACGCTGCTGCAGCTTGTTTT
>CAYXSL010000185.1:0-3629 GCA_964466605.1 uncultured Verminephrobacter sp. | reverse complement strand
AGCTTGTTTTCATAGTCCACCCTCAGAACCACCGCCAGCGCCACGAGATTCATCAGGATCGCCGACCCGCCAAAACTCATCAGCGGCAGCGTGAGCCCCTTGGTCGGCAAGGCGCCCAGGTTCACGCCCATGTTGATGAAGGCCTGGAAGCCGATCCAGATCGCCACGCCCTGCGCGACGAGGCCGGAGAACACGCGGTCCAGCGCGATGGCCTGGCGGCCGATGTGCATGATGCGGCGGATCATCCAGAAGAACAGCACGATGAGGGCCAGCACGCCCACCAGGCCAAATTCCTCGCCAATCACGGCCAGCAGGAAGTCGGTATGGGCTTCGGGCAGCCAGTGCAGCTTTTCCACGCTGCCGCCCAGGCCGACGCCAAAAATCTCGCCCCGCCCGATGGCGATCAGCGAGTGCGACAGCTGGTAGCCCTTGCCCAGCGCGTGCTGTTCGCTGAAGGGGTCAAGGTAGGCAAACACGCGCTCACGCCGCCAGGGCGAGCTGGCGATCATGATGGCAAAAGCGCCCACCAGCACGCCCGCAATCAGGAAGAACATGCGGGCGTTGACGCCGCCCAGGAACAGGATGCCCATGGCGATCACGGCCACCACCATGAAGGCGCCCATGTCGGGCTCGGCCAGCAGCAGCACGCCCACGATGGCCACGGCCGCGCCCATGGGCAGCACGGCGCGGAAGAAGCGCTCCTTCACTTCCATCTTGCGCACCATGTAGTCGGCGGCGTAGATGAGCACGGCAAACTTGGCCACCTCGGAGGGCTGAAAACCCACGGGCCCGATGGACAGCCAGCGGCGCGCGCCATTGACCACCTTGCCCACGCCGGGGATCAGCACCGCCACCAAGAGCAGCAGCGCGACCACAAACAGCCAGGGCGCCACCCGCTCCCACAGCAGCATGGGCACCTGGAACGCCAGCAGCGCCGCCACAAACCCCACCACCAGATACATCATGTGGCGGGTGAGGAAATGGGTGGGCGAGTAGTTGGCAAACCGGGGGTTGTCCGGCATCGCAATCGACGCCGAATACACCATCACCAGCCCCCAGGCGAGCAGCGCCACCACCACCCACAGCAGGGTCTGGTCAAAGCCCAGCACACTCGCGGGCGTGCTGGACGACTGGCGGTATTCGGTACCACCCACACGCACGGGCAGCACATCGGCCGCCTTGCCGGGCAGGCCACCGAACCAGCCGGTCAGGCGTTGCAGCAGGGTGCTGGCGGGTGCAGTCATGCCATGCCCTCCGCCGACTGGCCGGCGTCGTCGGCCATGGCCCGCACCGTGTCGCAGAAAACCTGCGCACGGTGTTCGTAGTCCTTGAACATGTCAAAACTGGCGCAGGCGGGCGACATCAGCACCGCGTCACCCGCATGGGCGCGCTGGGCGGCCAGGGCCACGGCCTCGGGCAGCGTGGGGGCGTCCAGCAGCGCCACGCCGGTGTCCTGCAGCGCGGTGCGGATCAGCGGCGCATCGCGGCCGATCAGCACCACGGCGCGTGCATAGCGCGCCACGGGGGCGGCCAGCGGTGCAAAGTCCTGCCCCTTGCCCTCGCCACCCAGAATGACCACCAGGCGGCGCTCGGCGCCCAGCCCGACCAGGGCGGCCGCCGTGGCGCCCACGTTGGTGCCCTTGCTGTCGTCGAAATACTCCACCCCGTGGATGATGGCCACGGGCTCCACACGGTGCGGCTCGCCCCGGTATTCGCGCAGGCCATACAGCATGGGCGCCAGCGGGCAGCCGGTGGCCGAGGCCAGGGCCAGCGCAGCCAGTGCGTTGGTGGCGTTGTGGCGGCCCCGGATGCGCAGCGCGTCGGCGGGCATGAGCCGCTGGATGTGCAGGTCTTCCTCCACCTCATTGCGGCCGCGCTTGCGGGTTTCGTCGGCGTCCATGGCGCGCACCAGCCAGGGCATGCCACTCACCACCTCGATGCCGAAGTCGCCCGGGCGCCGGGGCATGTCGGCACCAAAGGTAATGTGGGCACGCACCTGGGGCTTTTGCAGCTTGACCTTGACGGGCGGGGGCAGCATGGCCATCACGACAGGGTCTTCGCGGTTCAGGATCATCAAGCCCGCCTGCCCGAAGATGCGCGCCTTGGCCGCTGCGTATGCCTCGATGCTGCCGTGCCAGTCCAGGTGGTCCTGAGTGATGTTGAGCACGGTGGCGGCCGCGGGTTCGAAGCCCCCTTCACCCACGTTCGTGCCGTCGAGCTGGAAGCTCGACAGCTCCAGCACCCACACCTCGGGCAGCGTGCCCGCATCGAGGTGCGTGGCCAGCGTGTCCAGCAGCGTGGGGCCGATGTTACCTGCCACCGCCACGCTCTTGCCGGCGCGCTCCACCAGCTGGCCGGTGAGCGAGGTCACGGTGGTCTTGCCGTTGGTGCCGGTGATGGCCAGCACCGCAGGCGCGTACGCATGCGAGGCGCGCAGCGCGGCCAGCGCATCGGAATACAAGCTTAATTCGCCCCCTACGCGCACCCCGCTTGTCTCAGCAGCTCCTAAAACAGGAGCAACCTGTTGCGGGCTCAGCCCGGGCGAGCGGTAGACGGCCTGCAGGTTCTGCCCGACCACCAGGCTGGCATCGAAGGCGCCTGCCACAAAGCGGGCCCGGGGCATCTCCTGCTGCAGCGCGGGCAATTGCGGCGGGGCCACGCGGGTGTCGGCCACGGTGACCTGCGCCCCGCAGCGCACACACCAGCGCGCCATGGCCATGCCCGAGGCGCCCAGGCCCAGGATCAGGATGTTCTGGCCCTGCAACAGCCGGGCCATGGCCTCTACGGGGCTGACCAGGGGCTCTGCGGGCGCGACTTCTTGCCCCACGTCCGCGTCTTGCACGGCATCGGGCTCGGCAGCGGCGGGCCCCTCGGGGGTAGCGACCTCGGCAAAAATCTGCGCCACAAAGTCGGCAGCGGCCTTGGCAGCCGAGACTGCGGGCACGGCCTCGGGGTTCCAGGCGGTGCCGGGGGCTGGGGCCATGGCGGCAGGGGCTTCGGCGTCGGGAGAAACCGTCAGTTCGGGAGCGATCTCTTCAGGCTGGCCCAGGTCCGTGTCCATACCGGCATCGACATCTGCTTCAGTGGCTGGAGCGGCCAGAGCGGCAGACGACCCGGGCAGCGCCACCCCACCGGTCGTGGACCCGGCGCTTGCAGCACCGGGCGCGCCCACCCCCAGCCCCGCCTCGGTCGGCGTGGCCTCAGGCACGTCCGGGGTGCCAGGGACGGTGGAGGGATCGTTCGGGTTCATCGCAGTTTCAGGGTGGACAGGCCAATCAGGCACAGCAGCATGGTGATGATCCAGAAGCGCACAACGACCTGCGTTTCTTTCCAGCCGCTCTTTTCAAAGTGGTGGTGCAGCGGCGCCATCTTCAGCAGGCGGCGGCCTTCGCCATAGCGCTTCTTGGTGTACTTGAACCAGGTCACCTGCAGCATCACCGACAGGGCCTCGACCACAAAGATGCCGCCCATGATGGCCAGCACAATCTCTTGCCGCACGATCACGGCGATGGTGCCCAGCGCGCCGCCCAGCGCCAGTGCGCCCACGTCGCCCATGAACACCTGCGCAGGGTGGGCGTTGAACCACAGAAAGGCCAAGCCCGCACCGGCCATGGCCGCGCAGAAGATCA